>NZ_JAQLXG010000009.1:0-79619 GCF_028321995.1 Faecalitalea cylindroides | reverse complement strand
AGACAAAAAGGACTGGAGTTTCCATTTAAGGAATTCCAGTCCTTTTTTAGATCTAACTTTTAACTGTTAGACCCCCTATGAGCATATGGCGGAGAGTATGAGATTCGAACTCATGGTAGCTTTCACTACACAGCCTTTCCAAGACTGCACCTTAAACCACTCGGACAACTCTCCAAGCTTTAATATAGTACTAAATTAGAATTTTTCTGTCAACAAAAACATAAAAAGCCATGATAGACAGGATTTTTTAATTTCCTCTATCATGGCTTTTTCTTAAAACATATTTTGAATCGTATCTAAGACTTCTTCAAATCCAATCTTTTCTGTACTTGAAACACCATGTACTTGTTTTAACGGGATTTGTAAACACTGTGAAATGTTTTTTAGAGCTTTTATTCGTTTTGTCTTAGGTACTTTATCGATCTTAGTCGCAACAATGACAATAGGAATCGATACTTCTTTAAAAAAATCAATCATCTCTTTATCATCTTTGGTAGGATCATGTCGTGCATCAATAAGTTGAACAACGCACTTGATCTGTTCTCTCTCATTGAAGTATTCATCCATCATATGCCCAAGTTTTTCTAAACTTGATTTAGACATTTTCGCATACCCATATCCTGGCACATCGACAAGCATCCATGTTTGATCAATATCAAAGAAATTTAATAATCTTGTTTTTCCAGGAGTGCTTCCTACATAAGCGAGTTTTTTTCGATTTGTTAAAGCATTGATAAAACTTGATTTTCCTACATTACTGCGACCAACAACAACTACTTCTGGTAATGTGGTTTCTGGCCATTCAGATTTTTGAGTGGCTGAAGTAACAAACTGTGCGATCATCTTACTGTACCAAAGCTGCGTTCAAAACTTGTTTAACAGTCGAAACAGGAATAAAATGCACAGATTCCTTTACTTCTTCTGGAATATCATCCAAATCTTTCACATTGCCTTTTGGAATCAAGATCGTATCAATTCCACTTCGATGTGCTGCCAGTGATTTTTCTTTCAAGCCACCAATTGGAAGTACATTTCCACGTAGTGTCACTTCACCAGTCATAGCCAAATTAGCTTTTACTGGAATTTCTGAGAAACAAGATACTAAAGCTGTTGTCATTGTAACACCAGCACTTGGCCCATCTTTAGGAACTGCTCCTTCAGGAACATGAATGTGAACGTCCATTTTTTCAAACATCTTAGGATCGATCTTATATTCTTTGGCATGTGCACGAATAAAGTCTAGGGCAATGCTAGCACTTTCTTTCATGACATCTCCTAATTGACCTGTTAAGATCAAGTTTCCTTTACCTTCAAATTTATTTGCTTCAATTTGAAGAATGTCTCCACCAAAACTAGTATAAGCTAATCCAGTAACTGTACCAACCTGATCTTTTTTCTCTTTCTTTCCGTATTCTACTTTTTCATTACCTAACCATTCTTTAATTAGTTTCTTAGAAATAGTAATGGATTTCTTTTTGTCTTTTAAGATAGCCAATACCGTTTTACGACAAATTGTTGCGATCGTTCTTTCTAGCTGACGCACACCGGCTTCGCGTGTATAGTAACGAATCAAGTATAAGATCATGTCATCAGATATTTTCAACTGAGATGGTTTTAAACCATTTTCCAACAATTGTTTTGGTAATAAATGCTGTCTTGCGATATTGACTTTCTCAATATCTGTATAACTTGAAAGCTCAATGATCTCCAATCGATCACGTAATGCAGGTGGAATGTTTTCCAAATAGTTTGCGGTAGCGATAAACAAGACCTTAGAAAGATCATAAGCTTCTTCAATGTAGTGATCTGAAAATAGGCTGTTCTGTTCAGGATCCAATACTTCTAGCATTGCACTGGATGGATCTCCTTTGTAGTCACTAGCCATTTTATCCAATTCATCGATCAAAAACACTGGATTGATCGTACCAGCTTTTTTCATACCTTGAATGATACGTCCAGGTAAAGCACCTAGATATGTTCGACGATGGCCACGAATTTCTGCTTCATCACGAACACCACCTAAAGACATCTTAACAAATTTTCTTCCTAATGCTCTAGCTACGCTTTTCGCAAGAGATGTCTTACCGACACCAGGAGGGCCAACTAAACAAATAATTGGTGCTTTTAAAGAATTAGTCATTTGTTTTACCGCAAGGTATTCCATGATACGTTCTTTAACTTTTTTCAAGCCATAATGATCCGCATCTAAAATATCCTGAGCAGCGCTTAGATCTTCATTATCCTGTGTTGTCTGCCACCAAGGAAGATCCATTAACCAATCAATGTATGTTTTGATGACACCCGTTTCTCCACTTGCCATTGGAAGCATTTCGTAACGAGCTAATTCTTCTTTTACTTTTTTCTTTATATAGTCAGGGTATGGATTTTCATCCAGGCGTTTACGAATCTGTTCTGCATCTTTATCCTGCTCAACAACATCGCCCAATTCTTCACGAATCGCATGCATTTTTTCACGTAGATAATAATCTTTTTGACCTTGATCTATACGTTCTTTGACCGTTTCATTGATTTTCTGTTCTACTTCTGACATGCGTTTTTCTTTTTCCATATCAGCCAATAACATTTCTAAACGATCATTAATACCAAGTGTTTCAAGATACTCTTGTTTTCTTTCTGTTAATAAAGGAAATGTTTGAACCGCTTTATCACTTAATACATCGGCTCCAATTCCTTTAGAAAGTTCGATCATCAATTCCTTTGATAAGAACTTTTCAACATGTGGTAAAGCTTCAAAAGCACCGGCAATCATTCGAACCAATGCAACTTCTTCCACTTCATCTTGACGATAGCTATGCAAGATATCTACCGTACCCATATCACTTAAAGAACCTTTTGACCATTCTTTTAATTCTACACGGTCTAATCCTCTAAATTTAATACGTAAGAAATTTTCAAATTTACGTACATGACGAATTTCGCATAATGTTCCAACATGATAAATATCATCGAATGTTGGATTTTCCTGTTGAAGTTTTACTTGAGAGAAAAGTACGACTTTGTCTTCGTAATTATCTCTGGCATTTTCCACAGCTTTTAAAGATGCTTCTCTTCCAACATCAATTACAATTTCCTGATCCGGGAAGATAATGACACCTTTGGTACATACTAAAGGATAAGTTTGAGACATTAGTATTCCCCCTTGTCTATTTATAAAAAAGACGCATAGCGCCTTTTTATTTTATATATTCTACTACTTTACTGACTCTTTAATCAACTCTAATGCTTTTTGTTGAGCTAAGTCATATTTTACGTTTTCTGGATTGATGATTCCTTTGATTTTTTCAACATCCATACCGTAAGTTTCAGACATCTGTTTGAATTCATTTTCAACAGCTTCATCATCGATTACGATGTTTTCTGCTTTAACGATTGCATCCAATACTAGACTTGCTTTTACATTCTGTTCTGCACTTGGACGCATTGTTTCTCTTAGCTGAGCTTCTGTCTGTCCTACAGCTTCAAGATACTGTTTAGCAGTAAATCCACTCTGCATCATACGGTTTTCAAAATTCTTATATTCACGATCGATCTGTGATTCGATCATTACTTCTGGAATTTCAACAGTAGCGTTTTCACAAACTTTTTCAATCAATGCATTAACGAAAGCATCTTCAGCTGATTTTTCTTTCTGCGCTTTTAGATCATCAGCTTTCTTTTCTTTGAACTGTTCAAGTGTTTCAACACCATCCATCTTTAATTTTTGAACTAATTCATCATTAGCTTCTGGAAGTTCTTTGTATTTGATATCGTGAACAGTAACTTTGAATGTTGCTTCCTGTCCCGCAAGATCTTTTGCCTGATAATCTTCAGGGAATGTAACAACTACATCTTTCTGATCTCCTGTTTTTACACCAACAAGCTGTTCTTCAAATCCTGGAATGAATGTTCCTGATCCCAATTCCAAAGGATAGTTTTCACCAGATCCACCTTCAAAGGCAACACCATCTTTTTCACCAACGAAATCGATTGTTACCTGGTCTTTTAACTGAGCTTCTTCATCTTCTTCACGAATTACCCAGTCAGCATAACGATTCTGGATACGTTCAACTTCTGCGTTGATATCTTCTTCAGTTACTTCCACTTCTTCTTTATGGATATCTAGGCCTTTATAATCTCCTAATGTCACTTCTGGAGAAACAACACAATTGAATGCCATGACAACTTTGTCATCATTTGCTTCTTTAATATCTAAAGTAGGGCGAGCTACCAATTCAAGTTTATTTTCATCGATACCATGAACTAAAGCTTCGTTTGCGATTTCTTCTGCAGCTTCAGCATATAATGCTTCTTTAGAAATCTGTTTTTTGATCAAAGCTTCTGGAACCTGTCCAGGACGGAACCCTTTGATATTAATACGTGATTTGATCTTTTTTAAAGCTTTATTCTGTGCTTTTTTCCAAGCATCACCTTCTACTGTTACTTCAAGAACACCAGTAGATTTTTCATTTAAAGTCCAGTTACTAGTCATCGTTATCTCCTCGTCTTTCAATTTCTAATGGCATATCAGCCACATCCTGCAACTCATGTATTTGTATAAAAGCTGCTAACTGGTCGGATTGTCCAAAGGCTTCCAACACCAATCTGACAATTGCTTTGGCCAGAACATAAGGATCCTGATCCATAAAATCAAATGGTCTAACTTCCAAAACTTCCTGCTCTAACAAACGATTACAGAAATTTTGAAAAGCTGGATTGTTGTTTGAAAACCATTGATCAAACAGTTCTCTAGCTCGAATCAATACATCGTCTTCATCTTTTGAAATGATCGAGCTTGGAATAAATGTTATTTCCAATCCGTTTTTGATCACTATATAAGAATCGTCGATCTTTTGTTCCATCAAACTTTCGATCAACTCTCCTTTATATTCATCAAGTAGCTTAGAATCTAGAAGAGTTTGAACCTCATCATGATAATTTCTTAGATTCAGATTTTGCAACAGTGAAACAGCTTTTTCCTGTTGTTGCAAACTTCCTTGGATCCATGCCTGTAATTGCTCATCATCGGCAGAACGAACCGGTCTATCCATGTGGCTCAGGCATTCTTTTTGATACTCTTCAAGAACCTCCATAGCTTCCTTGGGAACATATGGCAATTCTAATTCTTGATGAATCAAATCGTACGCTGTTTGATAACTTTTATCATCAATCTGTTTTTGAATCTCTTTTAATAAAGATAGATAATATGCGTTCACGTTACCTCCTAGCGAAACACGTTAAGTTTAACATAAAGTACCCCAATAATCAACGGATACCACTGCTTTTCAAGCGATGTTAAATAGTATATAATGACGATAACGAAAGGAGCAGTTATGAAGTCAAGATTAGGCAAACTATTTTTTTGTCTGATCATATGTTTTTTCTTTGGCAGTTCACTAACCGTTGTTAGAGCAAGCGAAGATACACTGGAAATCAATAATTACATTAACGACTATGCTAATTTAATTGATGAAGAAACAGAATCAAAGATGAATCAAGCTGGAAGTACACTGGAAGGAAACACAGGTGCGCAGGTTGTATTCATCACTGTAGATTCTTTAGAAGGACAGGATATTCGTCAAGTCGCTTACAAAACTTTTAATAAGTATGGCTTAGGTGATGAAAATCTTGATAATGGTATCTTATTTATCGTCAGCATGGAAGAAAAGGAACGATACATGGAAGTTGGAACAGGACTTGAAGGTACAATTACCGATATCGCAAGTCAACATCTACAAACCGACTACCTTGTTCCTCAATTTCAAGATGGCAACTATCAAAAAGGATTGGAAGACTTATACTATCAAATCATTGATGCCATCACCAATGGGATTGACAGTGGTGAATTAGATGCAGCTGCAAACACGAATCAGGAAGAAGAAAACGGATTTTTCAATTTGATCTTTACAATCATTTTGATTGCTATAATTCTGTTTATCTTATTTTATTACAGTTTCTCTGGTTCTTCGAATGTCGAAATTATCCTTAAACCAGGACAAAGATATAAACTAAATGTCAGAGGATATGATTTCAACGATGAAAGTATCCTCGTATCCAGCCAAGATCCATCAATTGTACAAGTTGAAGCGGATGGTTGGATCACTGGTGTATCCATTGGGAAAACTTTGATTACCTTGCAAAAACTAAATGAACATACAAAGAAACAAATCCCCGTTCACGTAACTCGCAGACCAAATTCCTCAAGACGAAACGATCGTACTTTAGAATACCTTTTATGGGGTTCTATGTTATCGAACCGACATAGATACACTTCTCATAGAAGCCGTGGCGGCTTCGGTGGTGGATTTGGTTCTGGCGGATTTGGTGGATTCTCCGGAGGCGGAGGTTCATCAAGAGGCGGAGGAGCTGGCGGAAGCTGGTAAGAAAGGATAAAAAATATGAATCAAACAAAAAAATTCCCTTTATGGGGAAAAATATTAATCGTTGTTGGTGTTATCGTAATTGCATTAGGTGCTATCTTTATTTCTCCTTACAATACAATGATTGAGAAAGAAGAAAATGTAACAACAATGCAGGCAAACATTCAAACTTCACTACAATCCAGACTTGATAAGATCAATGAACTCATGCCTAGTGTACAGGCCATTCTGGATCATGAAAGCGAAGTCTACAAAGATATTGCAGCTTTACGTAGCAACATGGAAGGTGTAGCTATTGACGAAGATGGAAATCTTACACTCGATTCCAATGCCACTACTTCTGATTTAGAACAAGCTGATGCTGCTTCAAGTCAGATTCTGCGCGATATCAATGTTGCAATTGAAGCTTATCCACAACTTCAAGCTCAAACAGTCATGCAGGATTTTATGACGAGTGTGGAAGGCATTGAAAATCGTCTAAGCGTTGCAAGAGATAATTACAATCAAGCTGTGCAGGATTACAACACATATGTAAGAAAATTCCCTAATAACATCATTGCAGGTATATTTGGTTTTTCTCCAAAAGAAAAATATCAAGCGAGTGATGAAGCTCAAGATGCACCAACAGTCGATTTTAACTAAAGCGACGATCAATCGATCGCCGCTTTTTGATTCTTTTCTAATTGATAAAGATTCTTCCATTCATGTCTTAAAAGACAAACACTGACTATAAACGCAACAAAATCGGCAACAGGAGCTGCATATATCAATCCATCCAACCCCATAAAGATTGGAAAAATTAAGGCAAGTGGAATGAAAAACAACACTTGTCTGGTCAAGGACAAGACCATCCCTTTTAAAGGCTTTCCTATCGCGCTAAAGAATCCAGAAGATAACATCTGCACTCCGTTAATAGCCGCCATGAATAAATATGTTCGCATGAAACGAATCGCAAACTCAAAATATAATTTATCGCCCGAGCCAAAAATTGATAAAACCATTCCAGGACAAAATTGAAATAAAGACCACCCAATGACAGAAACCACTAGATTCAGTTTTAATGCAAGCATGAAAATTCCTCGGACACGATCATATTGTTTAGCCCCATAATTAAATCCAACAATTGGCTGCATCCCTTGTGAAATTCCAATGATGATAGCTAAAAGAATTGCATTGGTTTTCATGACAATACCGCAGGCAGCCAAAGGAATTTCCTGCCCATAAATGGAAAATTGTCCATAATACGTCATTGAATTATTCAATATGATCTGTACAAGCATCAATGAAATCTGATTTACACAGGAACTGATACCTATAGCACTCGTAGATAAAAATTCATGAAATGAGAAACGAAAATCCGAGCGGACCAGATTAACATTCTTAAATAATTTTAGATATCGTAAAGCCATCAAAGCACTGGCAATCTGACCGATTACCGTAGCCCATGCAGCCCCTTCAACTCCCATATCAAATACGAAGATAAAAATTGGATCCAAGATCGTATTAATTACAGCGCCAAGCACCATACAAGCCATTGAATATTTAGGTGAACCATCTGCACGAATCATATTTGACATTACATTGGTCGTAATCAAAAATGGAACGCCCCATGTTGTGATTTGCGTATAAGAATACGCATAAGGGAAAATCTGATCCGTTGAGCCAAAGGCATACAATAATGGAGTTAAGAAAGTCAGGACCAGAATGACATATAAAGCACTCAAGATCAACATAGATACAAAACCATTGCCCACCACACAAGCGGCCTTGTCATTTTCCTTAGCTCCAATATATAAAGAAAAGCGTGATGCACTTCCTATACCTACCAATAAAGCAATTGCCACTGAGATAGTCGTTAAAGGAAAGGCCACATTAGTAGCCGCATTCCCTAAATAACCAACACCCTGACCAATAAAAATCTGGTCTACAATATTATAAAGAGAGCTTACCAGCATTGATATGATGCTGGGAATCGCAAAACTTCTTAAAAGCTTAGATAACTTTTCAAACCCAAGTGGATTTTTATACATGGAATCACCCTTTCGCCTTTGGAAATATACACTATAATCATAAAAAAGAAAAGATGTTTTAATCCATCTTTTCGAAATGCGCTATCAATTTTTTATCCCCTAAGGAATGCTCTCGAATTTCAATCAATTCATTGCCTCTTTCATCAAACCAGCCTACAAATCGATACCCTTCTTTTTTAGCCGGTTTTAATTTGATCGTCTTATCAAAATATGTATAAGTCCTTGGATTCGACCTTGAGGCATACCCTTTTCCTACATCGTATATGATTGAAAAATGTGTCACTTCCCAGCGGGCATACAATGTGCAATCTTCCTCGATCGTTTGATCATATGTATACTGCCAATGATAATCCAAATCCCAATACCATCCCATAAACGTATATCCTAATCGCATTGGTGTACGTATATCTTCTAATTTTTTATCAGAGTTTGTCTGCATGTTTGGAATAATAGCTCCCCCAAACGTTTCAAACTGAACAGTATTGAAATCGCGATATTTTGCGACCAAAGTGACAGGCTGACATTGCTGTTCAGGAATATACTCAACTCTCTTCCCATCTAAATACCAGCCTTCAAATATCTTCCCTTGTTTTTTTGCCGGATATAATCGAATAACACCTGACTCTATCGTGATATATTTAGGATTCTTTCTTGAATTCATACCACCGTCTGTTTGATACACGACCGGATACCAAATAGGAATCCATTTATCATATAAGCTCATCGTATGAGGCAATATTCCTCCCGGATTGATCCTTTTTGTACACTCTTTATCTATATACCATCCGGCAAAATGATAACCTTTTCTCTCTTCCATATCTTTTAAAACCTCGTGTTGAAATTAAAAATACTTTCTGTTATAATACTTTTGCTGTCCTCGTAGCTCAGTTGGATAGAGCATGCGCCTTCTAAGCGCACGGTCGGGAGTTCGAGTCTCTCCGAGGACGCCATTTCTATTTACATTTAGAACTGCAGATCATGCAGTTCTTTTTTTATTCAATAATAAAAACCACACCCTGACGATCTGCTGAACCAGAGGCTAGAGATACTTCTTTATCCAAATAAGCATCAAGATCTAATGTATCCAATTTCCCTTCCATGATCAAATTCTTTTGATTCTGTTTATAGATCTTAATATATGAATCTGTATGCATGATCGAAACATAATTTCTTAACTTCATCACAACATCCCCTTTTTTTTATTATAATACACTTCTAAAAAGAATGACATATAAAATCAAGCCTGACAACGCCAGGCTTTTTCTTACCAATCTTCTCTGTGAACGATCTGTCCTTCAACATGAGCTCCGTCTATTGTCAAAATTCCATAACTAGGCGTTTTGCCATCGCGGGGGCTTGTTGTTGATCCAGGATTCATCAAAAAGATTCCATTTTTCCATGTCATCTTTGAAACATGCGTATGCCCATAAAGAACGATATCGCAACCATTGTCGTATGCCATAGAAGCTAATGTTTCTTCTCGATTTAAAAACGAACAACGGTGTGAATGAAGAACAAGAATACGGTGGCCCTGTGCCTCAATGATGCGTTCATCTTCAAATCCAACAAAGTAATCATTATTTCCTCGAACAAAGATCCACTGTGGATACCATTGAGGATCATCTTCTAAATCTCCACAATGAATGAAAAGATCTGCATCCTTGTGTTTATCAATAAGTTCATCCAAAATATCGTTTCGATAGTGTGTATCACTGACTACAATAATTTTCATCATATTTCCTCTTAATTTAATTCTTCTTCAAAAGTCATCTCTTCCATGCATACATCTTTATCATGCATTTGTCTTGCGGTCTGCTCCCCCACATATCGTAATACAAAAGGTTGATAAAGCTGGTTTGTTGTAGATTCTTTACCCTCAGGATAACGAATGACAAAACCATAACGATATGCATTTTCTCGGAGCCAATCCATTTTTAGTCGAGCGGTATCTGATAAGTTTTCTAAAACTGTCGTATAATCTCTAGTTACATATACATTGTTTTCTATGCATAGATTGATCCATTCATCCATTTCCTGTAAACCAATTGTAAATCCTAATTGAAATTCATTTTGACCTGCCGGAAGCATATAATCATTAATCTGATCTGGGATTCGATTATTTAATTGAACATATTCTTCCATGATAGCTTCATACGATAAATATCCTTGCGCAAGATCTAATGAAACTTCATTATTCATCACAGAAGCAAAATCCTGGATCATAGATTGAAGATTCGAAGCTACTTCACTTCTTACAGAAACAGAAGAAACGCTCACTAGATCTGATGGAACATATTTATAAACTGTACTATTCTCATTCAAGATAACATAAGGAAGACTTGGATCACTTACGAGTTCAAGATTTTCATTAAAAATGGCTTCATTTTCATAAAATGTAGTTAAATCAACATAAGTATAATGCTTCAACAAAGTCACAAGAATATCTCGAGAAAAGTTTTGACGATATTTATTCACAAAATTTACGATATAATCATTCGATGCATCTTGAACACTTTTGGCAGCACTATATAAATATGCGTTATGAAGATCAAAATCTGGCTCATCGATAAATGGAAGAAATGTTTCTGGTTTGATCTGCTGCGTAATCAGATAGTCTATATCTTCACTATCCAGCTTTTCCAATATGATATCTCTATTTTCCTCAGTAACATACGGATAGCGGGCAAGCGGATCATAGGAACGATTGATCTGATAGAAACAAATACATCCAACACAGAAACAGACTACGATCAATAAAACTCTTAGACTAAGCGTTTTTTTATCCATTCTCTGACTCCTTTAAAGGAATTATACTCTGCTTATCTTCTTCATGCAAACGCTGATACAAACTAAGCGCTACATCCTGTGGTAAAACTTCGGATAACTGTTCAACGCTTGCCAAACGTATCTGTTTCATGCTCTTAAAATGTTTTAAAAGCTGTTTTTTACGCTTTTCTCCAATACCGCTTACTGTGTCTAACATAGATTGTGTCATTCCTTTTGATCGAAGTTTTCTATGATAGCTAATGGCAAAGCGATGTACCTCATCCTGCATCCTTGTCAATAAAAAGAACAAAGGATCTTCTTTATTTAAAGGTATCTCATTTAGATTTTCATCAATCAAAGCCCTTGTACTGTGCTTATCATCTTTGACCAAACCAGCTATACGTAAATCTAGATCCAACATTTCCTTTATTTCTTTAGCCGCGTTGATTTGCAAAGCACCACCATCTACCAACAAAAGATCTGGCATTGGTTTCCCTTCTTTCAATAAGCGAAAATAGCGGCGGTATATAACTTCTTTCATACTGTCTAGATCCGACACATAACCATCTAATTTATAATGGCGATATTGGCTTTTATCTGGTTTACCATTCTCAAAGACAACCAGCCCACTCACATTATAAGCTCCAGAAATATGCGAGTTATCAAACATTTCAACCGTTTCTATCTTTGCATGAAAGATTCTCGAAAGATGTTGATTGGCCATTTCGAGTTCTTTATCTTTACGGAATACAAGCTGAAATTTTTGGTCATGCGCTTCTTTGGCATTCTTGATGACAAGATCGACTAATTTCTTCTTTTCTCCTCGTTTTGGTATATGCACTCTTGTATCCAAAGCTTCTTCCAAAACCTCAACTGGTGTTCCTTCTGGTACTAAAATTTCAGAGGGAACAATATTCTTTTGATAGTATTGAACGATATAGGATACAAACGCTTCCATCGTATCTTCATAGATTGGTTCGATACTAAGGGTTCTTTCCAATAACTTCCCTTTTCGAATAAAAAAGCCTTGAAAAGAGATATATCCTTTATCTTCATACCAGCCAAAAACATCGCGCGAAGCACGATCTTTAAAATCAATTGTCTGCTTTTCAATTACATGTTCAATGGCTTGAATTAAGTCATAAATTTCTTTTGCCCTTTCAAAGCGAAGCTCATCACTAGCCTGTTGCATTTGCTTTGTAAGATCATCTATGATCTCTTTAGCATCCCCATCAAGAAAGCGACGAATGGCTTTGCGATTTTCTTCATTGACCTTATTATCAATTTCTTTAAAACAATATCCCAGACATTGATGCATGTGATAATAAAGACATGGCTGCTTAGGCATATTCTTACATTTTCGAATTGGAAAGATCTGATTGATCAATCGAACAATTTCATAAGCTGACTGAGCACTTGGATACGGACCATAATAAGTATCCTTTTTATTCTTCACCTGACGTGAAACTCGAACAGTAAAACATGGATCTTTAGAGATTACGATGTATGGATACGATTTATCATCCATAAACATAATGTTAAATGGTGGTGTATGTTTCTTGATCAAATTGATTTCCAATAATAAAGCTTCTTTTTCAGAACCAGTTACGATAAATTCGAAATCTCGAATATGTGAAACTAATCGAGTTGTTTTATTATCGTGAACACCGTGAAAATAAGAACGAACTCTATTCTTTAACACTTTGGCTTTTCCTACATACAAGATCTTCCCTTTTTCATCTTTCATTATGTAGCATCCAGGCTGATCTGGTAAAAGCGCCAATTTATCCTGTAGATGTTGAGAAATCATACGGTTCACCTACTTCAACACTACAATTGTAGCCCCAAGACCACCTTCTGATGGACCTGCGCTAGTTTTGGATTTCACTTGAGGATGCTTATCTAAATCACGCCAAACTGCATTCCTTAACTTTCCTGTTCCCATTCCATGAATAACACGAACTTGTTTTACTTTATGTGCAACCGCTTGATCTAGATAATCATCCAATGCCTTTAGTCCTTCTTCAACATGCATACCAATCAAGTTGATCTCCAAAGGGAAACGTTTGAAAACACGATCTACTGAAGAAGAGGAAACTTTCTTTATTTGTGGACGAGGCATCTTCTTTAAACGCGATAACTTGATCTTCATCTTCATTCCATTAGTTAAGATCGTTGCTTCTTTCTTTCGTATATCCAGGATCTCTCCATGTGAATTCAAATCCACAACACGCACATAGTCTCCTACCTTCAAATCTTCGTTAGCTTCCGGTTCTTCTTCCTTTTCAGGTCCTAACAAGTTGATCTTATGCATCATTTGAGTCTGTTCATGGATTTTTTGATGTTTTTGTTTGCGCAACTCATCAATGATTTCTTTTGCCTCGGCTCTTTTTTCTTCCAGCATATCATTCAGC
Organism: Faecalitalea cylindroides; assembly: GCF_028321995.1. Classification (NCBI taxonomy): domain Bacteria; kingdom Bacillati; phylum Bacillota; class Erysipelotrichia; order Erysipelotrichales; family Erysipelotrichaceae; genus Faecalitalea; species Faecalitalea cylindroides. The sequence goes on along the minus strand of NZ_JAQLXG010000009.1, from coordinate 66,032 downwards.
TTTTCTTCATACTCACGATCAAAGCACATCTTTCTCGCATCCAATTCTTCTTGTTTTTGAGCTGCTTCCTTTTGAAGCCTATGAGCATCTTGGATCAATTTATTGAAACGATCTTTTTGTTTTAACACATCATTTTGAAGCTTTTCTAACTTTTCAAGTTCTTTTTCAACATTTTGTTCATTCTCATTTTTAAATTGAACAGCTTTATCTAAGATAGCTGCATTTAAATGATATTGAGCAGCGATATCAAACGCATATGAAGCTCCAGACACCCCTGGAATATATCGATAAGTCGGTTTCAATGTATCCTTATCAAATTCTACGCTGGAAACCAATATATGTTCATTGGCTTTACCAAATGCCTTAACTTGTGAATAATGAGTACTGGTAATGATCGTACAACCTTTATTAATTAAAAAATCCAAGATTGCTACAGCAAGGCTTGCCCCCTGTAAAGGATCTGTACCATTTCCTACTTCATCCAAAAGCACAAAAGAACGTTCATCACATTCATTACAGATAGTTGATATTTTTGAAATGTGTGAAGAAAAAGTAGACAAGTTGTTTTCAATGGATTGATTATCACCAATATCAAAATACATAGATGTATAAAATGGTATCGTTGCCTTATGACAAAGCACAGGAAAACCACAGTGACTCAAAGCGACAAAAAGTCCTACAGTTTTTAATGTCACAGTTTTTCCACCCATATTTGGGCCTGAGATCATTAAACAATATTCATTTGATTTTAAAGTATAGTTATTGGCAACCACTTTCTTTTCATCAATCAATGGATGTCTGGCATGCTCCAGTAACATAGCATGATTCCTGGTCTGAATAACAGGAATGCACCCATCATAACGATATGCCCATCTTGCCTTGGCTAGTTCTGTATCAATTAATGTCATCGTTTCTAAATTAGAAGAAATTGCGATTGAATTAGACGCTACTTTTTTGGTCAATTCCTTACAAATTCTTTGTTTTTCTTCTTCAATCTCAGAGATGATCATTTGAATTCGGTTGTTCAATGAAATAAATTCCTGAGGTTCTACATAGTAAGCCAACCCGCTTTGGCTAGAGCCATGGATCATACCGCCAAAACTATATTTATCCTGTGCCTTAACAAGCACACATAAACGATTGGAAACTGTGGTCGTCATTGCTTCCATCAATTTGGAATTGTTCTTTTTAAGAAAAGATCGAGATCTTGTTTGTAAATCTAAGCGAGTGTCTATTAATTCCTTATGTTTATTTTTTAATAATGATGTTGCATCTTCTTTGATGGAACCTGTCATATCAATTTGTTTTTGAATCGATGTTACTAAATCTGTACATAACGTCATGCTTCTAGCATGATCATTCAACAATGGATATGTTTCATCAAATGCATTATAAACACTACGACAAGCGACTAAGAAAGTCATGATATCCAATAATTCTTTTCCATTTAAGATCATGCGCTTTGATGCTTTGGCGACATATCCAGATACGTCATGACACCCTGCCATGTTTAAGATCGATCCACTTCTTACAAATTCCAGACCTTCTTTTACAAGATCTAAATGCTCCATAATTTCCATACGGTCATGGAGAGGAAGTGAATCTTTAATCTCATTTTTCGAGCATGAAAAAGAAGCAAACGATGCAACTTGCTCCAAGACGCGATCAAAATCAATAGCTTTATTTAATTCTTCTCGATAATTTTCCACAAACATCACCTACCAAATATATGAAATTAGTTCGTCCACAAAAGATAGAACACCACTCTGCACAAATAAACTGCCATTTTCAATAAAAGGCAATCTTAAAAGGATCGTAATGAGACCAAGTATCAATAATACCTTAACAGCACCAAGCACAAGCCCAAGCATGTGATTGATAAACGATAAGGTTTTGATCTTGGAGGTTCCTCGCATCAAAAAACACAAGATCCAATATACAATACGAAACACAACGATCAAAATAACAAACCAAATGATCGCATTGATCAAAGAAGTACTGATATCGTTAATGATCGATACAGGCGTACTGATTTGATATATAGGAAATATATCGGCTACAGCACCACATAACATACCTGAAACGATATATGAGGCAATTAAAGAAACGACATCGAATAATTGTCGCATAAATCCTTTACGGTATGCCAAAAATAAAAATAAGGCACTCACAACAATGATGATCATATTATAGATCATAAAATCTTCTACATTTATTATCATGTGTGTATTTTATCACGATTTGAAAAATCACAAAACACATTTACATACTTCCAAGAAATAATCCCTTCCATTTTAAAAATATGTTACAATGCTTGCATGAACACAATAACGAAAATAATGTCAAAAAAGCAGATTGAACAACTCAAAAAACAAATCGATCCATATGTATTAAAAGTTAGCCAACCTGCTTATACATATTATCAAGCTAAACTCGAATCTTGTACGATCACTGCATATACAAGTGGGAAAGTTGTCTTTCAAGGAAAAGATCTTAACTGGCTATCTCAAGAAAGCTCTTCAGAATCAAAAAATATGTTTCCTCAAGCTGGAAGTGATGAAGTAGGAACTGGTGATTATTTTGGACCAGTTGTGGTCAGTGCCGTCATCGTATCCAAAGAAAATGAGGACGTATTACGAAACTTAAAGATTCAGGATTCAAAACAAATAAACGATGAAAAAATACGAGTGCTCGCAAAAGAAATTAAATCGCTTTGCCCACATACGATCTTGATCGTATCCAGCTCTAAATACAACAGCGTGCACAAGCAGCACAACATGGTTGATATCAAATGTAAACTACACAATCAAGCTTATTTGAACTTGATCAAAAAAGGATACACTTTACCTGAACACATTATCATCGATCAATTTGTTCAAGAAAAGAGCTACTATCGCTATTTATCCAATGAAAAAGAAGTCGTCAGAAACATTCATTTTGAGACCAAAGCCGAAAACAAATATCTGGCAGTTGCCTGCGCCAGCGTATTGGCCAGAAATGCTTTCTTAGAATACTGGGATATGCTTGAGGAAACATTTGATTTTACTTTTGAAAAAGGAGCAGGAAAAAAAGTCGATCAATGTGGAAAAAAATTTGTCCTTAAATATGGTATGGATAAATTAAATGAAGTTGCCAAGATTCACTTTAAAAACACAGAAAAAATACTTGATCTTATAAACAAATAAAAACGCACAATGGCGTTTTTTTTAATTCTCAATAAATTCAAATTCAAATCCACATAGCTGTACGGTATCTCCATCCATACAACCTGCTTCTCTTAAAGCTGCATCAATTCCCATATAGCGCATTCGATCCGCAAATAAATAGAAATCTTCTTCTGTATTCAGCTTGTTGATATTAAAGACACGTTCAATTTTTGTTCCAGTAACTTGCCATACATGATCTTCAACTTGCGTAACTTCAATTTCCGGTCTTTTCTCTTCGAATGTGTATAGAACACTTGATTCGGTTCCTTCATCATCCATGATTGGGAATGTAGGCGTAGTCGCTAACAGATCCGCTGCCTTTCTTAATACTGGATCTAATCCTTCGTGAATAATTGTAGTTGTTTCAAACACTTCTACATCCGGATATTTCTTCTTAAATCGTTCTAGATTTTCTTTGGCATTATCTAGATCCATTTTATTCGCCACAACAATTTGCGGTCTTTCCAATAAACGCATCTGATAATCTTTTAATTCATTATTAATAATTTCATAGTCTTCCAGTGGATCTCTTCCCTCCGAAGACCCCATATCTATAACATGAAGAATGACGCGGCAACGTTCAATATGTTTTAAAAATTGATGTCCTAATCCTTTACCGGTACTAGCTCCTTCAATAAGACCTGGAAGATCAGCTAAAATAAAGCTTCTTCCATCTTTTGTTTGAACGACACCAACATTTGGATGAATGGTCGTAAAAGGATAGTCTCCAATTTCAGGACGGGCACGTGAAACCGCGTCCAGGAATGTTGATTTCCCAACACTTGGAAAACCGACAAGTCCTACATCAGCCAAGACTCTTAACTCGACAATTGCATCAAACTCATCACCTGGTTTACCATCTTCTGCATATTTTGGAGCTGTATTACGACTGGATTTAAAATGGAAATTTCCTCTTCCGCCTTTTCCTCCATGGGCAACGATCTGTTGTTGATGAGGCTTAGTGAGATCGGCAACGATTTGACCCGTTTCGGCAACTTTTACGATCGTGCCAAGCGGTACTTTTACGATCTTATCCTCTCCGTTTGCCCCATGCATCTTTTTATTTTTACCTTTTTCTCCTGGAGTTGCGAATACCTTGCGATGATATCTCAGATCTAAAAGTGTTGTCATTCCTGGATCTGCTTCAAAAATAACATTTCCACCATCACCACCATCGCCACCAAAAGGGCCACCGTAGGCTACATATTTTTCATGTCTAAAACTTACGATTCCATCTCCACCACGACCGGCCTTGATATGTACTTTTACCTGATCTACAAACATTCTAGCAGCTCCTTTCTAATAACCAAAAAAATAGATCCCATCACCAGGGATCTAAATAATTCCTTAAGCCTGTGGATAAACAGAAACTTTCTTTTTATCCTTACCAAGACGTTCGTATTTGACAACACCGCTTACCAATGCGAATAAAGTATCGTCAGCTCCACGTTTTACGTTTGTACCTGGGTGAATTTTAGTTCCGCGCTGGCGGTAAATGATGCTTCCTGCATGACAAGACTGTCCATCAGCTAATTTTGCACCTAAACGTTTTGAATGAGAATCACGACCGTTCTTAGTAGAACCTACTCCTTTTTTAGAAGCAAAAAATTGAATATCTAATGTAAAACGCATGATTACACCTCTTTCCTTATGATTCTGATATATTCAGGATAGCTCTCAACCATTGTCTCAAGCTGTATTACAATACATCTTAAGACTTGTTCAAGACCTTCCTTTGATTCTTTTACTTTGATAGAAATTCTATTTTCTTTCATTTCAAGGATACAATCGTTTTTAAACAATTGATCCAAAGCATTCAATGCTCCAATAGAGATTGAAGAAGCACCTGCGCATACTAGATCTTTTCCAGAATCATCAAATCCTGCATGTCCTTCAATTTCAATTGAAGAAATGAGATCCTTGGCACAGACTACTTTAACTGTAACCATTATTAAGCCTCGATTGCTTCGATTTTTACACGAGTATATGGCTGACGGTGTCCTTGTTTACGACGAGTTGAAGATTTTTTAGGTTTGTATTTCACGATAGTGATTTTCTTACCTTTACCCTGTTTTTCAACTACACCAGTAACTTTTGCACCTTCTACAAATGGTTTACCAATTTTTCCATCGGCGAACAACACTTTGTCGAATACTACAGTATCACCTTCGTTAGCTTCTAATTTTTCAACAAAGATAACTGCATCTTTTTCAACACGGATCTGTTTTCCACCTGTCTCGATAATTGCGTACATATGTGCACCTCCTATTCAAATGATTCTGATACTCGCCATAAAGGTGTGCATCGCAACTTAAACCTTTTCTGTGCGGTTGCTAGACCGAATCGGAGTCTGCAACGCATTTATTTTACTTAATAGAACATATAACGTCAAGTTATTTTAATACTTTTTTCATTATTCGTTAAATAATATTTAGTTACTTGTAGAAGATGGTAAGAATGGTCGAACCGCATCTGCTAAACTATGAATATTACGAGTTTGAATTAGAACTGTACCTTCCCCATGGAATTCATTGACCAACCCTTCGCCTGTTGTAAAGCCAAATGTACCTGACGCGATTGAAATATCATAATTAAGTGCAGCATCCCATGCGACAACATGTTCATTATCGATACGAATTGGATTATCTCTTGTCACTTGAAGAGCTAAAATATCACCAAAAGCTGAGACCAGTAAATCGCCTTCACCTTGTGTTTCCATCACAAACAATCCACCTGTGCCTCCAAATACTGCTTTTCCTAAATCTTGTGATTTCATAACATACTCTACACTGTCATCACAAGCTAAGAAGGCACCTGTATTCAATCGATACTGTTTATTAGCATCTACATGAAGACAGTGAATTTTACCTGGGATAGCAGGAGCTGCTCCTACATATGCATCTTCACTTTCTCCAGTAGCATGCGTAATAAACATACTTTCTCCACTGGTTATGCTTCGACCAATAGCGCTCAAAACTCCGCCAAACCCTTTTTTAGAGCTGTTCATCTTACCTTCTAAATGGGTATTTGAAATATAAGCCATTGCTCCTCGTTCTAGTTTGATTGTCTCATCAGTTCTTAATTCAATATGTACCAATGGACAATCTGAATCGCCTAATATTTTAAAATTCATAATATGTTTCCTCAACTTTCTTTTTTGCCACCTGCAACTAAAGTATAAACAACTACACATATACTTGTAAACAAAATATTAGTTATCTGAATCTACCCACTCCAATCGTCTTGCCAAAATAGACATATCACGATCTTTTTTCCCTTGAACAATGACAATCTGATTACGCTCGATTTTTAACTTATTTTGATCATAAAGACTCGGCATGACTGCCACATCAATCTTGCCGCATTCATCTTCAATATTCATAAAACACATCATATCCTGTCGTTTTGTTTTGTGTGTTCGAAAACTTGCAACCCTTCCTATCACCTGCACATAATCCATCTTTTCCTGTAATTGAGAAATTGGAATACATTTTGGATATTTTTTACGTAAAGTTTGTACTGGATGCTCACTTAAATAAAAACCTAAAATATGGTGTTCTCGTTGCGCTTTTAAAAGCGTATTCTCTTTGATCTTTAAAATCGAAGGTCTTGAAACGACTGTAAAATCAAAAAGAACCTGATTTTTTTCTTCAACACGAACAAGCCTTGCATAATCTAAAATCTTAGATAAATTTTCATTCCATGTTGCTCGATTATATTCAAACCCATCTAGAGCTCCACCATCGATTAAGATTCGTAAAGATGATTCACCCAAGCCTGCTGCCGAAACACGAACCACAAAATCAATACCATCTTTAAACTCTCCTTTAGTTCTTTCTTTTAAGATAATCGGATAGATTGATCTTCCAATTCCTTTCATGACTTGAAGTGGCATGCGTAAAGCATCATTTTCAATCGTATAAGAAGCCTGAGAATGATTCACATCACAAGGCAATATCTTAATTCCTCTATGTTGACACTCATATATATATTGAGCTGTCTTAACTTCTGAGCCTATAACACTATCTAATAACCTTTGATAAAAGAATAGTGGATAGTTTGCCTTAAGATAAGCCATCTGATAGGAAATCAACCCGTACGCATAACTGTGGGATTTGTTAAAACCATAGCCTCCAAATCGTTCCATGGAATCAAAGAGTTCTCCTGCCTGCTTATAAGACACTTTATTATTTAGAGCACCTTGAATAAACTGCTCTTTATAAGATTGCATGATTTCAACTTTCTTTTTAGACATAGCTTTTCTTAGATTATCGGCCTGTGCCAATGTAAAACCGCCAATAACCTGAGCACATTGCATAACTTGTTCCTGATAAATCATTAAGCCATAGGTTTCTTTTAAATAAGGTATAAGTTTTTCATGTGGATACTCAATCAAACTTGCATCATTCTTTCGTTTGATATATTCATCGATATTTTGCATAGCACCTGGTCGGTACAAAGCCAAAACAGCGCTGATATCTTCAAACTTAGAAGGTTTCATCTTACGTAACAAATTCTTGATTCCTTCACTCTCCAACTGGAAAACTCCAATCGTATCGCCTTTCGATAACAACTGATATGTCTTGGCATCATTTAAAGGAAGTTTCATGATATCAATATCTATATGGTGCTGTTTTAAAGTATTAATAATTTGATAAATCGTCGTTAAATTACGCAATCCTAAAAAATCCATCTTGATCAGACCAAGGTCTTCAAGATATTCCTGTGTGAATTGCGTTGCTGTATTTTCTTCATCAATTTGAACTAAAGGGCAAACTTTTTCAATATCCTGATCACTTAAAACGACACCAGCCGCATGTACGGAAATGTGTCGAGGAAGACCTTCCAATGGAAGACATAATTCAAACAATTCTTGATCCTTTTTGTCGGTATCGATCATTCTTTTAAAAGCCGGTATTTGTTGATATGCCATCTGCAACGTCATATTGGGGGCATTTCCAATTAATTTACATAATTCATCTACTTTTCGTATTGGCATCGCAATGACCCTTGCGACATCACGAAGCACCTGCTTTGCCTTCAAGGTATTAAACGTAACGATATGAGACACATGTCCAGCTCCATATTTTTCCTTTACATATTGAATCACTTCATCTCGTCTATCATCTGGAAAATCTGTATCGATATCAGGCATAGACACTCTATCCGGATTCAAAAACCTTTCAAACAATAAATGATTCTTAATAGGATCAATATGTGTAATTCCTAAGCAATATGCAACTAATGAGCCAGCCGCAGAACCACGTCCAGGACCTACATAAATATCTTGACTTCTGGCATAACGAATAAAATCCCAAACAATCAAGAAATAATCCGTAAAGCCCATGGAATTGATTACGGATAATTCATATTCCAATCTTCTAACATATTCTTCTGTTAAATGATTATTCAAGCGCTTTAAAAGACCTTTCTTACAAAGTTTGATCAAATATGTTTGAGAGTTAATACCTAATTTATTTTCAAAGTGAGGAAGATGACTCTTTCTCATAGCCAATTGGATATTACATCTTTCAGCGATTTCTTCTGTCGCATTCAAATCATCTTTATCATATAAAGCGTTCATTTCCTCTTGACTACGATAATAACGATCATACAAAACATTCAATGTTTGATCATGAATCGTAGTCTGTTTATCGATTGCTTTTAAGATTCTCTGCTTTTCTACATCTTCTTTATATGCATAAAAAATTCTAGATAGAGCAACTGTCCTGCAGCCACAGTCATGAGCAACTCTTTTTAAAATGACATTTTTATTTGCCCGATATTTTGAATCATTCATCGCAATAGAAACATAGAAATCCGGTATATGCTCATGACAATATTTTAAAATTTGTTCTAATTTTTCTAATTCATCATTATCAATATATTGTTCAAGAGAATCATCATCTCCTGCAGTTAATACTATGCAATCCAAAACATACTTGAATAATATTTCCAGCGAAACCTTTGATGGATCATTCATTAAGATCGTACTTAAAGCATAAAGATCTTGCAGACCCCTATCATTTTTAGCAAGCAGAATAAAATCAAAGGGTTGGTCTTGATAAACAGAATCTACTTCTAACCCTACAATTGGATGAATTCCTTTCTCCTGGCAAAGTTTGATAAACTTCATAGTTCCATACATAGAACGTTTGTCCGTTAAACAAGCATGATTAAAACCATACTTAATAGCCATATCAACTATCTGTTCTATTCTAAACGGTGATTCTAATAATGAATATGCACTCCTAGTATGTAAATGAACCATAAACTCTCCTTCTATGCACTTATTTTACCATAAAGTTACCTAAAAAAAATGTCGGACATATATCCGACATAAATAACGCCTAAAATTTCTTTGTAATATTAATCATTTTGAAATTCTTTTCTTAATATTTCATGAGGTGGTTCTATCTCATTGGCTATAGTATGTTCTGTTAATTCAGATAATACTTTTATCTTTGAATTAAGAATAGGTCTCATACAATTGGGAACATGTTCCTGATGAGCTCTGTGAATTGCCACACACTCTTTACAGTTGCCATGATAACGACACGCTTTTTGACAAGGGCAATGATCTTTTTCTCTATACGCTTTGCGAAATTCTGCAACAAACTCTTCCTGTAATCTTAATCCTTCTTGACGATTTCCTTGATGAAATTCTTTCATTGCTTCCAACTCTTTTGGATTGTTTTCAATAATCATTTAAACAAACTCCTTTTTATTATCAATCACCTTTTCATTATACATCTTCTTCATTAATCAGAAAACAAAAAAAGGACTTGTAAAGGGTGCATATTTATGCCGGACCCTTACAAGTCCTTTATATAAAGCACTGGTGCTGACGGAGGGATTTGAACCCCCGACCTACTCATTACGAATGAGTTGCAAGAATTATTTGTTATTTATGGCTTAAAATCATGGAATCTATTAGTAACACCTTATAATTTTTAAATTGAACTCCACTTATCTATTTAAAATATAACACACTTGCAAATCTACATCAATTAACTTTTATTCTATACTAAAAAATTTTGTACTAAACTATTTCTAAAAATAAATAAAAATTGGATGTCTAATAGACACCCAAACATTTAATGATATATTTTCACCCTCATACTTTATAGGATTCAATATCTTTAAATTTTATCTCAAATTACATAAGAACACTTCACCAGTATTAAAAATAATTTTAACTGCCACTGGAGAAGTAGTATTTGTTTCTACTTCTGCAGGACACTCAACCAACGTGTCTACACCTTTGGTAGTTAATGGAGCTATAGTTGTTATATTTGAATATGTAAAACCTAGATTATCATCTTGTACAACTTGAAACCCTTCATAGGAGTAATCATTGTCATAAATAACCTCAACATCATATATTTCATCACATCGTAAGTCATTTTTAGAATTGTTTTTTATATTTGCTTTTAAATAAATATAAACCTTATCCCCATCTGGTGAGTAATAACTATAAAGAATAGGTTTATGAACAGGTTCTACCCGATGTGAAAACTCCAATTTTTCAAGGGTAAAATCAATATTCCCAACACTTTTTGTTTCTCCCACACTAATTAATAAGTGCTTAGATACTTCTTCAGCTCTTTTAATCGCATTATTTTTTATCGTTGAATCTTCTTTAATATTTTCATTCGTTACAATATTTTGATATGTATTTAATGCATTAGCGTAATCTTTTTCTTCTTCTAAAGAATTTCCATATTGGTATAAAGAATATCCTGCAACAGCTGGTGTTAATCCATTCAAAATAGAATTTGACACATCTTCACTTACTTCTGCATATTTTGGAAGTGCAATAATTTCGCCTAATTCATCTAAATTATCTGCGGTAATCGGATAAATTTCAGTTAATTTTTCTGTATTAATATAATATGGAGAATTTGCAAATTCTTCGCTAGAAAAACTATATATATCTTCTGATTTCTTCTCAATTTCTTGAGCAAAAACTTTTTCAAGTTCTTCATTCATTTTGTTATTTTTATAAAGATTAATAATTTCCTCAGATTTGTTATTCTCTACTCCTTCCTTGATAACTTCTTCTGGTGATTTCATCGAACAGCCGAATAATGAAATCGACATTGCAGTCATACAGACAGCACTTAAAAATATTTTTTTCATACTAAAACCCTTTCCTCTTATAAAATTATAGATTATACATAGATAAATGTAAACGATTTCATTTAGCAAACTTTCTGATGTTTGATACTTTAACCTAATCAATAAATTAAATAAAAAAGATCAAGAATTATTCTCTTGATCCTTTTATATTGTAATAACGTTGATATTTTATATAAAATGATTATTTAATATTAGATAATACAAGAAAAAATTTTCCCTTCAATAAACTCAGATAATTCTTTAGAGGTAAGTGTATATACTTTGTTAAAATATAATGATTCAAATTTAGCTAAAGAAAACCTTGGGGCTTCTTTAATATCTATCTTTCCTAACTCATTTAACTTTTCTTGCATTTTTGTAAGATCAAAACTTTCTCTTCTTGGGTTTTTCTCAAGATTATAACATAGTATAAAACTAGAATTTTTCACGAAATTCTTATTTTCATTAATCTGTAATAGCAATAAACTATTGGATATCTTCGATGAAATTTGCGTTTTCGTATTCTTACTTTTATTAATCTGTCCATTTTTGAATTCAATTAAAAATAGCTCTCCATCTATTCTACATATTGCATCAACTGTATGAATTTCGTCTTTTACATTATACAATTTATCCAAAAATTTCGAAGAAAAACTATCAAAGTTTATCACTCTTTCCCCACTGTCAATCATATATTCATGAACATCATTTTTAGAAGAATCATCAGAGCAACTTTTTAAGGTGTCTATAAAATCCGTATATGGCAATTTACTCATCAATATTCTCCTCAATATATTGAAGATCGTTAAATGGCTCAGCTAATTTTTTATAAATAATATCTAAATTTGAATTTACATTTTCAAAACATGCCTTTTCGTTATCATCTAAATATGAATTATAATAATTACATTTCTCACTTATATCATGCTTCTTAGAAAAGACTTGTATTGCATTCAAAAAATATGGGCTATGCGTTGTGATTAAAATATTTAAATCAAATTCTTTTTGTAATAATACTAAAAGCTCTGCATATAAAATTTGCCATTTGGGGTGTAAATGGACTTCTGGCTCATCCAAAATTATCATTGATTTTTCTTGTATCTCATTATCTTCTAATAACTTTAATAATATTGCAAATGATTTTATACCTGTAGATAAATTTGGTAATTCCAAATCAAAATCTTGGTCTACATGGAACATAAGCTTTTCATTCTTTAATATAAAGTCACCTTTTACTTCTTTTTTAATTAATTTAAGATATTTTCTAATTCTATTATCTAAAATATCTTGTTCTATTAATGAACCAGATTTCTTATTAGATGAAAGTACTTTTAATAAATAACTAAAATGATCATTTGAGTCATCGCTATCCAAAAACCTATTTAAAAAAGAATTATTATAATTTCTAAAATTTAATCTATCCAAGATAAAAGGATCATCAATCAAAACACAATTTTTATTTAATTCGAATGGTTTTTCAGATATAAAGTTATTTTGATATATTTCTAATTTAAATGTTTCATGGTGTACAACCAAACTTATTTTTATTGGCTGCTCAGTGGATAATAAATAATGATACTGTTTTCTAAACTCATCAGAAAATATTCTACTAATAATAAGATTTTCTAATCTATTTCTATTAAAATTGATAATTTGTAACAAACTATCGATTTTTTCACCGTTTATTGTTTTTTTATTTATAATAGATGCCTCTCGCAAACAATCAAAAATATTTTGATAATCGTATTTTTCCAAATTAATTAATTTTTTTGACAGATTTTCTAATTTTTTTAGTTCTGAAAAATTAGTTATATCTGTCATCGCAAACAATTCCTTTGCTAAAGACGCTACTACCTCATTATTTACTCTTTCATCTAAACATTTAAAAGAAGTAAAAACAGAAAACAAAACTTTACCTACGGTACTTTTACCTGTATCATTTTCTCCAGCAATTACAGTTATACCATCAAAATCAATATTTGCATTTTTAATTTTTGCAAAATTCTCAATATTTAATTTCATATATTTACCTCGTCGTAAATATTATCATATTTACCCAATATATTGAATATTATTGCGCAAATTATTTATCAATTTTATCACTATATTACTTTCTAATATAACCTAACTACAAAAAGCTTTCTCTTCGTTTGATTATCTTCAAGTTCTTGATGTACTTGTGCATGGAACATTTCATGGCCTATATAATCAACCCATCCTATAATTTATATCTTAATATTCTGTCAAAATGTCTTCAAAATCTATCTGTAACTTCTAATCCTCTATATAATCCTCTTTTCATTACAGTTAGTCTAACGCATGCATAATCAATCGTTCGAAAAGGTATACTTTTACGAACGTATAAAAATGAATGTAAAACGAGTTTGTAAATGTGTATTTGATAATTTAACGACGTTCGTATTTGTTGTGTATTTTTGCGAACTAATATAGTATTATATTTATAGAATTTATAGAGGTGGTTAAAATGAATAAAATTTGGGGTTACGCAAGAGTTTCGTCGAAAGACCAAAATGAAGAAAGGCAAGTTGAAGAATTATTACCTCTTGTCACAAGTGAAGCATATTTGATTATAGAAAAACAGAGTGGAAAAGATTTTAATAGACCAAAGTATCAGTGGCTAAAGGAATTGATGGATTCAGGAGACACACTTGTTATAAAATCTCTTGATAGGTTAGGAAGAAATTATAATCAAATAAAAGAAGAATGGAATGATTTGCTTAAAAAAGGAGTATATATTAAAGTTGTTGATAATCCCTTGCTTGATACAAGTAAATACAAAGATAATGACTTAATGTCTCAATTTATGTCTAATATTGTATTAGAGGTATTATCATTTGTTGCGGAAAACGAACGTAAAAATATTAAACAAAGACAAGCTGAAGGAATAGCTATTGCAAAGGCTTCTGGTAAACGATTAGGACGCCCAAGAGCAACGTATCCTAATAATTGGATAAATGTATACCCTAAGTGGAAACAAGGCTCTATAACCGCTGTACAAGCAATGAAAGAGTGCGGATTAACTAAAACAACATTTTACAAACTCGCCAAACAGTATGAAAAAAGCTCGCTCAAATAAGAACGGGCTTATCAACTTAATCATTCTCTAATATTTTTTTCATGAAATCATCGATACAATCATTTAAATTATTCTGTAAGGATATTCTAGGCACGTGAAAAATAGATAGTGCTTTATCTAAATAATTTCTATCCCATAAATCAACCCCAACTTCTTTTGCAAGTTCAATCGCGCTGGTAGTAAAATAACTATTTGTAATAACAATTTTCTTATCACACTTATAATACAATGCACCTGCAATTACTTCCTGTACAGCTTTATTCCCAACATTTTCAACATATCTTTTTGCTTGTATACCATATGTCACATCATCTTTTTTTGCAATCAAATCTAACCCCTGGTCGTTTGTGCTCGGAGTAAGTGTACATTCATATCCTTGAAGAACAAAAAAATAAAATAAAAACTTCTCAAATTCGAGGCCACTCATAAAATCAATATCCTCAATTTTATAATATAAATCAGCTCCCCCGTTGAAAATGTTCTCAAGCTTACTGATACACTGAGAAACTTCAGGAATTATAGAGAAGGAGTAATTCCCGAGATTTTCTCCCTCATGGTTAAGACAATATAGACTACCAATTAAGTATGAAAGTGAATCATCCTTTATATCTAATTTTCCATCAGCTTGATATCGAATTAAATAATAGGCAAATTGATTTAAAACAGTCGATTCATCCAAAGTTTGAATTAAGATTCCTGGATACAACACTTTAAATTGCTCTTTAAAATAAAGAAGAACATCTACCAAAATAAATTGTGATAATTCTGAATATATATACATAATATTATTGAACCCAATTAATTCAGGAACGTATTTCTTAATTACATTATCACAAAATAACTCAAAGTTTTGTTTTTGCTCATTGTCAAATGTTTTTGAGAGTTGATTATTAAAATCACGACCTTTTTCTGCATAGATCTCAGTATAGATTAAATTTAGAAATTCAAAAAGCTTTTGGCCTTCTCCATATTCTGAATGTATAAAAAAATTATTAACTATAAAAAATCTACATTCTTTCCAGAACTCATCATTTTCACGTAATTTTTTTTCAAATATCTCATTAATATCTAACATAATTCTCTCCTTTATTATATTTTAGTATATATCTACGTATTCAATTGTATCAATATTGTTTTCTATATATTTATAACTACTTATATAAGTGCTCGATATAGCCTGATAATAATTATATACATCATCCATATGCTTATTTACAATCTGATTAGCTAATGCACGAGTAGGTGAAACAACAAAGTAAGAATCTGTTGCATATTTTTCAAAAAAAGTAGTTTTTCCCGTACCTTGTGGCGCAACAAGCAATATTTTTTCCTTCTCTTCCAAAATATGCATGACCTTTTGGCACACACTAATATCATCGCTAATATACTTTTTAGTAAGTTTTAATTTAATTTCTTCCATTCTATCCCTCCTTTTCATAAAAAAACACATACATGCTCAAACAAATATGTGTTTCTTGAAATATTAACTTGTATAGTTATCATGCATGTATTTTTTTATTACGCCATGTATTATACACCTTGTTTTTCTTTCAGCTCATTTATCACTAACTTTTTTTTATTTTTTTTGCTTGCCGAAAATGGAATTAGTGTGTCTAATGGATTTATATTTTGTATATTCTGTGCTAAATCATCTGTATACAAATTCACATACTCTTGAGTAACACTAATATCACTATGTCCAAGCCATTTTTGTAAAACAAAAACGTTCATTCCATTCATTACAGCTCTTTTAGCAAAAGTATGACGAAATAAATGTAAACCTGTTTTAGTAACTCCCCTTCTTCGATTATATTTAGAAATAGCATGTTTAAGACCATCTAATAACATTTGCGTTCCATATTGAGTGCAAAACAAATAATCTTCATCGTCACCTTTTCTAAACTTTACATATTCCAACAATATAGTTTTTATTTTATAAGACATAGGAATAATATAGGATTGTCTAGTTTTAGTATACTCTAATGTAATACGATCAAATTGAAAATCCAAATCTTTTATCTTGATATGTATTAATGTAGAAGCTCGTACACCAGTCGCAATGAAAAAGTTTATTATTACCCAGTTTCGATATTCAGTAAAATCACAAGTTGTAAGATTAGGTTTAGCAAGAAGTTTGAATAGTTCAATATCTGAATATGTTTCTTTGCTTGATTTATCTGTTTTTATCATGTGAATGATGACAGCTTCGCAATATCTATTCTTTATGTAAAAATTTATGATCACTCTTAATCCTCTTAAATATGTATTCACAGAACTCGGTTTCATTTTGGTATTACACAAATAGAAAACATAATCATCAATATGTGATTGCTTTAACTCACCTATATATTTTAATAATGTGCAATTTTCAACATACGCTATAAATCTACTATAATTTTCACGATAATTTTTAACAGTTTTCTCTCTAAGATTTTTAATTCTACAATATGCAATAAATTTTTCAAACCCTTCAACAAACGATATTTCTTTTGGGTTTGGCTCTAATGTTTTTGCTGAAATCATATTGATCTTAGCCCCTCTCATCTTTATATTTCCTCCTTTTTACTTACAAAAGATAAGTGGGTTTAAGATATAAAAAAAGACTTATAATACATGATTATAAGCCTTTATATAAAGCACTGGTGCCGACGGAGGGATTTGAACCCCCGACCTACTCATTACGAATGAGTTGCACTACCCCTGTGCTACGTCGGCTATTGAAAAAGAAGACTTAAGTCTTCTTTAATTAGTCTACCACGTAAGGCAATAAAGCCATCTGACGAGCACGTTTAATAGCTTTAGCCAACATTCTCTGGTATTTTGCACGAGTTCCAGTAACACGTCTAGGAATGATTTTTCCGTTAGCGTTAATGAAACGTTTTAATAATTCTACATCTTTATAGTCGATTTCTTTGATTTTGTTCTTTGTGAAATAACAAACTTTTTTACGACCCATACGTTGTTTTTTGAATGCCATAATTTTGTCCTTTCTAGAATGGTAAATCATCACTGGCAATATCCAGTGTATCACTCGAATCAAATGTAGAACTGAATGAATCATCTACAGGTTGAGAATAGCTTGGCTGCTGTGGAGCCTGGTATCCATATCCACTGTTTTGTTGATATCCTGTATTCTGAGATCCGGCATTTTTTGGTTCAAGGAATTGCACGCTATCGGTGATAACTTCCGTAACATATACACGTTGTCCCTGCTGGTTGTCGTAAGAACGTGTTTGAATACGTCCTTCAACACCAATCAATGAACCTTTATGTAAATACTGTGCCATTAAATCAGCTGTCTTGTTCCATGCTACGCAATTGATAAAATCTGCATCAGGCTGTCCTGGAGTCTGAACACGACGATTTACCGCAATTGTGTAGGAAACAACACTGGCACCACTTTGTGTTTTCCTTAATTCAGGATCTCTTGTCAAACGTCCTACCAATATTACACGATTAATCATGTTTTAACCTCTTGTTATTTTTCGTCTTCAGTTTTAACAACCATAATACGAACTACGTTGTTAGAAATACGAGACAAACGCTGGAATTCTGCAATACCTTCGTTGTTTGCAGTTACATTGATAACTACATAGTGTCCCTTTTTCATGTGATCAATTTCATACGCGAATTCTTTGATTCCCCAGTCATCAACATTGTCGATTGTTCCCTGGTTGTTAGTGATTGTCTGGTGTAGACGATCCTGAACAGCCGTAAACTGAGCTTCATCTAAAGATGCGTTGATAATGTACATGATTTCATATTTCTTCATGATGTACACCTCCCTTTGGTCTTTTGGTTTCTTTATTCTCAAGAAACAGAGAGCAAGCGCAAACTTACTTAGATATATTAACACGCAAGAAGATACTTGACAAGAATAATTCTCGAAAAATCAATCATTTATTCCATTACTTCTTCTAAATGAGAAGTACAATGTGGACATCGTGTTGCTTCAAAATCAATTTCACTTTTACAAAATGGGCACACTTTAACTGTTGGCGTTTCTGCCTCTTCTTCTTTTTTCTTGATCAAATTGATGCTCATTAACTTATTGATTGCTTTTAATAAAACAAACAAGACAAGTGCTGTGATAAAGAAATTGATAACTGCGGTAACAAACGCATTGGCAAATCCTGCAACTTCTTGAATCGTATAAGCCTTGGCTCCTGTAATCACATCTAAGATTGGTTGAATACAATTTGTTGTCAAAGCGGTAACAATACCTGTAAATGCACTACCAATTAAAACACCGACGGCCATATCCATGACATTTCCCCGTAAGGCAAAAGCCTTAAATTCTTCAATAAATTTTTTCATATTCTTTCTCCTAACTTAATGGTGCTATTATACATGGAATTAATTAAGCCGGAAAGTTTTTCTTTACATACTGTTCCTTTTACTTACATTTTACGTTTCAATTTTACAAAATATGATAGAATACTTCCTGAAAGGAATTAAAATTATGAAAGATAAACTAACAAAATTAGAAATAAAATGGATAATGTATGATATTGGAAATTCTGCATTTATCCTATTGGTATCTACTATCTTACCAATTTACTTTAACTCTTTATCTAGTGCAGCTGGCATTGCCGAAAGTGATTATCTCAGTTATTGGAGCTATGCAACAAGTATTTCCACTTTAATTGTCGCCTTAACTGGACCAATTCTTGGAACTTTTGCTGATTATAAAGGAAATAAGAAAAAAGTATTCTTATTAAGTGCATTATTAGGGGCTTTATCACTTGCATGTTTTTGGATTCCAGGATCTTGGCTTACATTCCTTATATTATATGTTGTAGCCAAAGTAGCGTATTCATTATCTTTAATCTTCTATGATTCTATGGTTGTTGATATTACGACAGAAGAGAGAATGGATAGTGTTTCTTCAAAAGGATATGCATGGGGTTATATTGGAAGCTGTATTCCCTTCTTGATTAGTTTAGTTTTTGTATTAATGTATGAGTCTATTGGTATCAGCATTACAACAGCTATGATGATTGCCTTTATCATCAATGCTACATGGTGGGTCTTATTTACTCTTCCATTAGCATTTAGCTATCATCAAAAATATTATATTGAACATCAATCTCATGTCGTACGTTCCACTTTTTCAAGACTAGGTCAAACCTTGAAAAAAGCAAAAGAGCAAAAGAAAATCTTCTTATTCCTGTTAGCATTCTTCTTCTTTATTGATGGTGTATATACGATCATTGATATGGCTACTGCCTATGGAACCAGCCTTGGGCTTGATACAACCGGATTATTGTTGGCGTTATTAGTAACTCAAATTGTTGCCTTCCCAGCAAGCCTTACATTTGCCGTACTATCCAAAAAAGTTGACTCGGCCAAATTGATCAAAATCTGTATTCTGGCTTACTTCTTTATTGCTGTCTTTGCGGTTCAGCTTGATAAACAATGGGAATTCTGGTTGCTTGCAGTAGCTGTCGGTTGTTTCCAAGGTGGAATACAAGCACTATCAAGAAGTTATTATGCTAAGATCATTCCAGAAAATTCCAGTGGAGAATATTTTGGATTGTTTGATATCTGTGGAAAAGGCGCAAGCTTTTTAGGAACATTCCTTATAGGGTTTGTCACTCAATTAACCGGGCATCAAAATCTTGGCGTTGCGGTGATTTCAGTCATGTTCCTGATTGGTTATTACTTCTTTAATAAAGTTACAAAGTTAGATTAGCGTTATTGAAATCAACCAATAACGCTTTTTTAGTGCCACAAAAAAAACGCATCCTTCTGGATACGTTTTCTTACTTATTAAACATTTTCATTAAACACCTGCACCGCAAGACAACCAAGTCCAGTATGAATCCCAACTGCAGATACAAGATCAATGATCTTTACTTTGCTGCCTTCAATTCTTGACTCAATCTTTGCGGCATATTCTTTGGCTGCCTTAGCTACATCAACATGTGCAACAACCATCGTATAATCTTTGTTAACACCTATATTCCGTAAGTGTTCAATAACCTTATCTTGAGCTTTGGACATTGTTCTAACTTTATCCATAACATCTACTTTACCAGCAGTGTCCTTATTAATATGTAAGACCGGCTTGATTTTCAGTAATCCGCCAAGTGTAGCTGCCATTGGAGTTAATCGCCCTCCGCGTTTCATATGTTGAAGATCATCACAAAGAAGAACTGTCTCGCAAGTTTCAGCCATACGTTCTAATCTTTCCATTATTTTTTCAACAGTAACATTGGCTTCATACATTTCTTTAGCAATTTCGATCATTCTTTCTTGCAGAACAGCTGTTACATAACAATCGACGCCATAGAATTTTAAACCAACTTGATTCGCTATCATCTCCATTGCATCCATCGTGCCAGATAACCCTTTACAAATTGGAACACAGAAAACAGCATCGTACCCTTGATTCTTGATTTCTTCAAACATGTCTTGAATCTTTCCAAGTTTTGGCAAAGACGTCTTCATCAATTTCTGGGCATGAAGATTTTCAATGACGGTAGAATATGCAATCGTTTCATATTCATCATATGAAACGCCTTCGCACTCTATCTGCAAAGGAAGAGAATAAATTCCTTTCTCCATCATCTTGCTTGGAGCAATGCCTGTCCCTGAATCTGTTACAAATGCCACTTTCATTTTTAAACACCTTTAACTTTCTTAACGTACTGTACAGCAACTGCATGTAATCCCGTATGAGAAGCGATAACTGCACAAATAGGCTGTCTTTGAATCGTTATATCACCATACTCTGCATGCAGTTCTTCTAGCATGTTCAATGCTTCTTGTTCATCTCTTGAGTCCATGACAAACAACTCATAATCTTTGATATCTTTAACCGCTTTAATCGCTAAAGAACAAGCTTTTTTTACTGCTTTAGAAGTAGTACGAACCTTATCACATACGTCTACTTTTCCTTCTGTATTCTTAGATACCTCTAGAATTGGGCGGATTTTCAACATTCCACCTAGTTTTGCCGCCATAGGAGTTAATCGTCCACCTCTAGATAAATGGTCTAAATCTTGGCAAATCAAAAATCCTTGCGAATTATCAACACTATCCTTTAATCGTGCAACGATTTCATCTGGATGTACGTTATCCTGGGCAAGTTTAGCTGCAGAAATCGCGAGATATCTTTCAACAGCTAACGTTGTATAGATATCTAAAGTATGCATCTTGATACCACGCCATTTCGCTGAAGCCTGAATTGCCTGATTGGTTCCAGAAAGACCACTGGATAATGTAATCAATACAACATCGGTTACGCCTTCTTCTTTATATTGATCAAATTTTTCTTCGATCATCCCTAATGGAGGCATGCTCGTTTGAGGAAGGAACCCTCTATCTATAAAATCATAAAGTTCTTCAACAGTTAGATCAATACCATCCAAATATGCTTTGTCTTCAATAATAACCTGTAAAGGTAAAAAATCTAATCCATATTCTGCAGCCTGTTCTTTAGTAAGACCAGATCCGCTATCTGTTATTACTTTTACTTTCATAATCCACCTCTTTAATAGTTCCATACTACCACGATTTTGAATACAAGACAATTTGATATTTTCACAAATTATCCAGTATGTATCTGTGTTATAATTGTTATAGCAATAAACAATAGAGGTACTCATATGAACAGTTTTATTACGTTTGAAAATGTTAAAAAAACATATACAATGGGTGAAATAAAGATTCACGCCTTAGACGGAGTTTCTTTTACGATCAATGAAGGAGAATTTGTCATTATTGCCGGTGCTTCTGGAGCAGGAAAAAGTACTATATTAAATTTATTAGGTGGTATGGATACGGTCAGTGAAGGAACAATCGTTGTAGATGGCAAAGAGATCTCTAGTTATTCAGACAAAGAAATGACATTTTATAGAAGATATGATGTTGGTTTTGTCTTCCAGTTCTATAATTTGATTCAAAATCTAACACTTAAAGAAAATGTAGAACTTGCAACTCAGATTTGTAAAAATCCTCTTGATATCGTAGAAACCATTAAATCTGTAGGTCTGCAAGAAAGAATCAACAACTTCCCTAGCCAGCTTTCTGGTGGTGAACAACAGCGTGTTGCCATCGCAAGAGCTCTAGCGAAAAACCCAAAATTACTCCTGTGTGATGAACCAACCGGAGCTCTTGATTATCAGACTGGTAAACAAGTTTTGAAAGTCTTGCAGGATACATGCAGGAAGCAGAAAAAAACAGTTATTGTTATCACACACAATTTAGCCTTAACACCTATTGGCGATAAGATCATAAAAGTAAAAAGTGGAAAGATTGAAAGCATTGAAATCAATGACAACCCAATGGATGTAGACAGGATCGAATATTAATGCCTAAAGTATTTTTTAAGAACATTCTGCAGGAAATACGCCATTCATTTGGACGATTCTTCTCAATATTATGTATCGTTATGATTGGTGTAGCCTTCTTTGCAGGTGTCAAAGCCAGTGCACCCGATATGAAGTATAGTGCTGATCAATACTTTGACAAATACAATGTTCAAGATATTCAAGTCTATTCCACTCTAGGACTTACTCAAGATGATCTAAAAGAAATCAAAAAAATAGATGGTGTTGAAGATGCAGAACCTGTATTCTCTATTGATACACTAACGCAAAAAGATTCAACACAACTTGTCATGAAAGTCATTTCTCTGGCCGATGATCAATCCATCAACAAAGTTCGTCTAGTAGACGGCAGAATGCCAAAAAAAGAAAACGAATGTATTATTGAAGCTGGATCTGTCTCAAACCAGCTCTTTGGTAATTTTGAAATTGGAGATACGATCACCCTTACCAGCGGAACAGAAGATGATCTATCAGATACATTAAAGAACACAGAGTATACAGTCGTTGGAACTTGTTACAACCCAAATTATTTGAGTTATGAAAAAGGCTCTTCATCCATTGGCAATGGTGAAGTTGGCAACTTCATGTATGTAAAAGATTCAAACATCAAAGTTGATTATTTTACTGAAATCGATGTAACAGTTAAAGGAGCTAAAGATATCAACACATATGATGATGCCTACTTCGATTTAGTTGAACCTGTTGTCGATAAAATTGAAGCTATTGCCGATGATCAAATTGATGCTAGAATCGCCGAAAACCAAAAAGAAATTGACGATGCACAAAAAGAACTTGATGAACAAATTAATGATGCACAAGCACAGATTGATGATGGATATGCACAAATTCAAGACGGTTATGCCGAGATTCAATCTAACGAGCAACAACTTGTAAGTGCTAAAGCACAGTTAGATAGCGGATGGGCTGAATATTACCAAAATATAACCGTATTAGATAACATCCCAACACTTGAACAAGCTATAGCACAAATTGAACAAGGTGAGGCTAGCCTGCCTGGTCTTCAAGCTAATCTAGAATCTATAAATAACGGACTAGCTCAAATGGAAGACTATTACAATCTTGCAATTCAATACTATGACCAGCTCGTAGCTTATAGAGATAACATTCAAAGAATCATAGATGAAACTGGAGAAACTGAAGAGCTTAAAGCTCAACTTGAACAGGCAAATAATCTAATAGCACAGGCAAATCAATTATTTGAAGAACATGATTATTTAATTGACTCACAAACTCAACTCCAGAATGCAATAAACCAAATCAATAGTGGTATTGCACAAAAACCAACATTAATCGCCCAAAGAGATCAATTATATGCCGCAAGAGATCAATTAAATGCTGCCTATAACGAACTCGTTTCCGGGCAAGCTGAATATGAGAGTGGTTTAGCTCAATTAAATGATGCGAAAAATACATTGTCTTCATCATTAAGTGAACTGGAACAAAGTCAGAATCAATTGAATACCGAAAAAACAGAAAACCAGCAAAAGATTGATGATGCTCAAAGTGAAATCGATAAACTTGAAGCAGAATGGATCACATTAGACCGTAATTCTCATTATTCATATCGTGATTATGGTGCCTGCGCTGATCGAATGGATGGTATTGCACAAGTGTTCCCTGTATTCTTCTTCTTAGTCGCTGCCTTGGTATGTATGACAACCATGACACGAATGGTAGATGAACAACGTAATGAAATTGGCACCTTAAAAGCTCTAGGATATTCAAAGGTGCAGATTTCTTCAAAATATCTTCTATATGCATTAATCGCAGGTATTCTTGGAAGCATTTTAGGATGTTTAGTTGGAATGATTCTCTTCCCGTACGTCATCTTTACTGCTTGGAATACTTTATATAATCTAGAAACGATTAAATTCGCTTTCCAACCAGGATTAATGTTAGTCGCATCCGGATCTGTAATAGGTATTACATTACTTGCGACTCTGTATTCAATTTACAGCGAATTGATAGAAGTTCCAAGCCAATTAATGCGCCCAAAAGCAGCCAAAATTGGCAAGAAAATTATTTTGGAGCGTATTCCATTTATATGGAACCATCTTTCTTTCTTAAGAAAAGTTACAGCTCGTAATATATTTAGATATAAGAAGCGCTTCTTCATGACCGTAATCGGAATCGCAGGATGCAGTGCCTTATTGGTTGCAGGATTTGGCATCAACGATAGTATTTCTGATATTGTTCACCAACAATACGAAGTTATCAATCATTTTGAAGCATCAATCAATGTCTCAAATATTGACGATGATTTTGAACAAACGTTGAAAAAGCAAAAAGGTGTTACAGATATCATGGAAGAAGATACACTTCCAGTAACAGCAAACATTGCTGATAAAGATGCCTCTGTAACCGTACATATCGTAGATGATAAAAACCTGCTTAAAGACTTCACAACGCTTAAATCAATCAATGATGATCAAGAAGTAAGCCTCAATTCAAAAGGCGCTGTTATCTCACAAAAGATGGCAGAGAAAATGGAAAAAGGCATTGGTGATACAATCACCTTTAAAGATGCAAATGATAACGAAATTGAAGTGAAGATCACTGACATCTACGAAAACTATGTTGGACATAATATTTATGTTACAAGAGATTTGTATGATACATGGAATTCAAATGCCGAACTTACTAAAACTTATCTATTAAAGACCAATGATACATCGGACGATTTCGAACATCAGTTAGGTCAAAAATTGATGGATATTAACGGTGTTGATAGTGTAACATTCTATTCTTCACTACAAGAAAACTTCACTGACATGATTGCCAGTATATCCATGGTCGTTGTAGTTCTAGTTATCTCAGCAGCCGCACTTGCCTTCGTTGTCTTATACAATTTAAGTAACGTCAATATCTCAGAGCGAACTAGAGAAATTGCAACGATCAAAGTATTAGGATTTACAAGCCGAGAAACAAGCCAATATGTTAATCGTGAAAGCATTCTATTGACTATGATAGGTGCTGCAGTCGGTTTGATAGTTGGAATCTTCTTACATAACTTGATCATGAACCTTGCAGAAATGGATGATGTTATGTTTGGTCGAACCATTAAACCAATATCCTTTGTCATAAGTTTTGCGTTAACCATGGTATTTGCCATCATTATAAATCTTGTTATGCAAAGAAAATTAAAACAGATTCAAATGGTCGAATCGTTAAAAGCTGTCGAATAAGACAGCTTTTTTTCGTAAATCTACTAAAAAACCGTAGGTAAATCACCTACGGCATAATTGCATTCTATTACAGCTGAATGATACGCATCATGTTTGTAGAACCTTGTCCTACTGGATATCCGGCAACTACGATTGCATAATCACCATGTTTATATCCTTTCATCAAAGCGATATTACGAGCTAGATCAATATCGTTTTCTTTCGTATTCTGAATATCAGAAACATATGGATCTACACCAAAGATTGGCAACATTGCTCTTTGTGTAACTTCATCGAAACATACACCAATGATTGGTGCAACTGGTCTAAAGCGAGAAATTCTTCTTGCGGTTGTACCGCTCTGTGTAAAGGCAATGATACATTTGATATCGATTGCCAAAGCTGTATCAGCAGCACTAATACCAATAGCATCATTTAAAGATCTTTCACTAGAACTAACTGCATCTTTTAAACGTTTTTTATAATCAATCATCGGTTCAATTGCAACGGCAATCTTATGCATAGTTTGTACCGCTTCTACTGGATAGTTACCTGCAGCAGATTCCCCAGACAACATGATACCGTCTGTACCATCCATAATTGCATTGGCAACGTCACTAGCTTCAGCACGTGTTGGTCTAGGGTTCGTCTGCATACTCTCTAACATATGTGTTGCAGTAATGACTGGTTTACCTAATTCATTTGCAACACGAATGATGCGTTTTTGATAAATTGGAACCAATTCCAAAGAAACATCAACACCTAAGTCACCACGAGCTACCATGACACCATCACTTACATCAAGGATCTCACGAAGGTTATCAAATCCTTCCTGGTTTTCGATTTTTGGAATGATCTGAATTGCATCTTTTTTCTCATCGATCAGAATCTTTCTTAAATTCAAGACATCTTCTTTACGACGAGTAAAGCTAGCTGCAATATAATCAATATCCTGACGACATCCAAAACGAATATCTGCTTCATCTTTTTCAGAAATGAATGGCATACTCAAAATAATGCCTGGTAAGTTACATCCTTTACGACTCTTTAGGAAATGAGGGTTTTCAACACGAACTGTCATTTCTCCTTCGCTAACTTCCTGGATCGTAACTTTCATTTTACCATCATCCATTAAGATGTAGTCTCCCGCTTTAACATCGTTGAACACTTCTGGACAACGAATTGTAAAACGTTCATGGTTTCCTAAAACTTCTTCTTTAACGATTCTAACGATGTCGCCTTCCTTAAATTCACATCCACCGTTTTCAAAATCACCTAAACGAATTTCAGGACCTTTTGTATCTAACAGGATACCAATAGGTTTTCCTGTTTCTTTTGATACCTCACGGATCAATTTGATACGGTTGCCATGTTCTTCATAGCTTCCGTGTGAGAAGTTCAAACGGGCAATGTTCATACCCTCATTTACAAGTTTTGTTAGAACTTCCTTGCTTTCACTAGCAGGCCCAATTGTACATACAATCTTAGTTTTCTTATCCATCATATCTTCTTCCTTTTTCCTTTCCTATAACTATACCAGTCTTTCGAACAAATTCATCAATGGTTTTCGTGATTCCTGAGGCATGCTCAAAGCCTTTTCAATTGGAATCGCTACGATTTCATTGTTGCGAATACAGATGCACTGTCCACCAATTCCCTGCATCAATAGATCTACGGCTTTTTCTCCCATCTGAGAAGCTAATAGACGGTCAAATGGACAAGGTGATCCTCCTCGCTGAATATGTCCTAATACAGTTGCCCTTCCTGAAAAACCTGTATTTAAACTGACTTTTTTTGCAAACTGGTCGACATCAGTGATTTTTTCACTGATAACGACAATAGCATGTTTTTTCTTACGAATCAAATCTAAATCGCGTAATCTGTCTAAAACATCTTCTTCATCGAATCCAGTTTCGCTTGTTACAATAATTTCGGCTCCACAAGCTATACCAGACCATAACGCCAAATCTCCACAGCGGTTACCCATAACCTCTACAATAGAGCAACGATGATGAGAGTTTGAAGTATCACGCAATTTATCGATTGCTTCTACAACTGTTTCTAGAGCTGTCTGGAATCCAATCGTATAATCCGTACAAGTAATATCATTATCAATCGTACCAGGTAGCCCGATACAATTGATTCCCATTTCAGTCAAAGATAAGGCTCCACGATAAGAACCGTCCCCGCCGATAACAACGACAGCTTCAATTCCACGTTTCTTCAACTGATGAATTGCTTTTTTACGAACTTCAATATCTTTGAATTCTGGCAATCTTGCAGACCCTAAAACGGTTCCGCCACGATTCACAATTTCACCAACGGTTTCACGAGTTAATGGTTCAATATATCCTTCTACCATTCCTTTATAACCGTTATAAATACCAAATACTTCCAAGCCACTATTTAAACCAACTCTTGTTACAGCGCGAATAGCAGCATTCATTCCTGGTGAGTCCCCACCAGATGTTAAAATCCCAATTCTTCTAACCATAATTTTGTCCTCCGTAGAACTTTAACAAACATTTTAATTCACTATAAATATAACACACATAAATGAGCTAGAAAACAAAAAAATGCGATGAAAACGCTTAAACCATGTAAAAAATATTTGATGTTTAAAGAATTTAATAAACCAACAAATTGAAAGGGATTTCCATATAATTTATTTTTAAGAAATACCATATTTTGAAGATAAAAACTTCGAATATTTTCCATATTTTAATCAAAACTCACATTTTTTACCATAGAAAATTGATATTAAAAACACTAGATTTTCATAGACTATAAGTGAGCTCAAGGAAAGCTCATTAATAAACATATTCCTTTTCATATATCTCTCTCCTAATTTAATTATTATTACAAAAATAGTGCTGGCCAGAGCACTATTTTTGTGTTAAATGAGTTTTGTGATATTTAATAAACCATTCTTGTCAAACAAAATTGATTTAATTTCCTGAAGTGTTTCATAATTAATGAAATCATACTCTGCACGATTTAAAGCCGTGTAAATTTGTTGTAACATGGAGCGATGTTCTATCCACATACTTGATTCCCCAAATCCTTCATCACACAATTTTTGTATCGTTTCATCATTCATCAACGGATACAAGAAATCATAAATTGTAGTCATGTTTGGATTTGAGAATTTTGAAATTTCCAAAACACTTTTATATACAGAAAAATGATAATGTCTAAGCATATTTAATATAGCTTTAGATAAGAATAATACCGAAGCACTAAAGTCTTCATCTTTTACATCTTCATAATATCCTTCTAAATCACTTGCTGCTTCCATTTGATCTAAAACAATGCCTGTCACATCTTTGTAGTCTTCTTCATTGATTCCATAAAATGCATACATGTCTTCTTCCTGCTCAGGCTCCTGTTCATTCTTCATATTATCCATCATTTCCTGAGCCATATTGTTCAAACGATCTTTTTCTTCATCACTCATTGAATCCATCATTCTAGAAATAGCTGAAAAATCAATGTCACTAAACTTCATAATCAACTTCCTTTCCGTTTTGTCCTCTTCCATTTTATATTATGTTTGAGAAATAACAACATTTTATATTAAGTATAAGATTCCATGAACTAAAATATATGCTATATTTATAACAGAGGATACATAAATCATGAAAAAAATATTTAAATACGAAAAAATCCAAGACTCTTCTCTACCCGCTTATATTCGATCTATTTTAAGCAAACATTTAACAAAACACTCTGCTTTCGTTTTCGAATCCTATGATTCGTTCATTTTGATAAATTTTCAAAGCTATAGTCTAAAACCTAAAGGAAATCAATTAAAAAAAATATTTATTTTTTTAGATAATGACAATTTGCTCATATTTATCGAAAATTCACATCTATATAAACAATTTACACAACTTTTCAACGATAATCAAAAAAAAGACAATATTGAACTACTTCGTTTATTTTTTATAAATCTTATTGCAAACGATATGGAATACATTGATAAATTTGAAGAATCAATTACAGATGCAGAAGATCATGCTCTCCAAAACAAAACAAATGATTACTTGGATCAAATTATTAAATTCAGAAAACAGCTTTTGCATTTAAAACATTATTATAATCAGTTACAAGTCATTTTCGATGGATTTTTGGAAAATGAAAATAAATTATTTGATTCGGAATCTTTACGAAAATTAACGATCATACACAATCGAATTGATCATTTACAGCTAAGTGTATCCAGTTTACGTGATTATGTAACACAAATGCGCGAAGCATATCAATCGCAAATTGATATTGAGCAAAATCATATCATGAAAATATTTACATTAATCACCGCAATCTTCCTACCATTAACCTTAATGGTTGGCTGGTATGGAATGAATTTTAAACATATGTATGAACTTAATAGCCCTTACAGCTATCCCATCTTTATCCTTATAAGCATTCTTGTTTGTATATCTCTAGTTATTTACTTTAAGAAAAAACATTGGTTTTAGTCAAATTATTTTATCCAAAAAAGATGTCAACCGAACTTCATTGGTTGACATCTTTATCTTTATATTTAAAGGGATCATTTTCTATTGGTGGAGATGAGGGGAATTGAACCCCTGTCTAAGTAATGTCCCACGAGACAACGTTTACAGCTTATTCCATCACATTAACCATTTGCATCAGATGGACATGATCACAAATGGGGCGGCTTTAGAGTTTCATAAAAGATATCAAGCCAATATCTTCTACTATCTTCTTTGTCTTTACACATTCCTTATTAAAGAGAAGCAAACTTATAATAAGGCAGGCTGCAAGTCAAACGTAGACTAATTAAGCAGCGAAAGCCATGCTCTGGTTTGCACCAAATACATTAGCAATTTTTGATTTAGCGTTTAAATTTAAGTTGGTTATTACGCATGTCCTTTGCGGCTGTGGTTGAATCCAAACGATTACTCATCGAATGCCTGAACATCCCCATGGACCTTAAAATATCATACTAATATTGATTTTTCAAGGCTTTTTCGATTTCTCTCTTTGCGTCTTTCGCTTTTTGACTTTCACGTTTATCGTGAAGATTTTTACCTTTGGCCAAAGCAATTTCAAGTTTAGCTAACCCTTTGGATAAATACAATCTTACAGGCACAACTGTATACCCTTTGATACGGGTGTCTTGATAGAGTTTTCGAATTTCTTTTTTATGTAAAAGTAATTTTCGGTCTCTTGTTTCGTCATGATTAAAAATATTCCCAAATTCATAAGGCGATATATGCATGCCTTTAATATATGCTTCATTATTGTAAAAACTAATATAACTATCTTTTAGTTGAACTTTTCCTCGACGTATACTTTTTATTTCAGTTCCTTTAAGCTCTAAACCAGCTTCATAACGGTCATATAATTCATAATCGTGTCGAGCCTTTCTGTTATCAGCTATTGTTTTTTGTGTGGACATAATACCTCCAATTAATTTTGTGTAATTATTTTAACATATACTCTTGAAATTTTCTGTAAATTTGATAAAATAATTAAGCACTTGGGGTGTTAGCTCAGCTGGGAGAGCACCTGCCTTGCACGCAGGGGGTCAGGAGTTCGATCCTCCTACGCTCCACCAATATCCAATAACTCCTTTTATAAGGAGTTTTTTTATTCACTTTATCTTACCTAATAAAGAGCCTATAATCATGCTATTGTGACTATAAGCTCTTTCATCTTAATTAAAATACACTCGTTTTGAAGCGAACCTCCTTAGTTCGATATCCAAACTTTAGGGTTTGATTCAATTGGAAGTGGATTAATATAAGATATCCTCAATTGTTTCATACTCCATAATACATCAAAAGATTCCCGTTAATCCAACAGGAATCTTTTTTAGTGTTCTAGCTTTTTTATGAATGAATCCGGCAGTTTTTTTATGACTGAAAATACCAGCCATAAGCTTAACAAACGATCAAAATAATCTGTAAAAAACTGTACGATCAAACAACTTAACATTAATCCCAAAGGAGTTTTTGCCAATAGTTGAACAAGCATAGTAGAGCCAGAAGACGTAATTCCACCAAATACGATAGCTGTAATACAGGCACTTATCAAAGATGCAGGAACACTGATACAAAATGACTTTACAAATAATTTATTAGATTTATTTTTTTGAAAAACAAATCCTGTCATTACCCCTAATACAATGCCTACAGGCATATAATAAAGCGCATAGATATCTGAAGTCATTCCCGTGATCAAAGCGCTTAAAACACCTGGAAATAAACCATAAAAAGGTCCTAAGAGTATCGCAGTCATGATTGTTCCCATACTATCCAAATAAATAGGTAGATGCAATCCTAAGGCAATGTAAGATCCTACGATATTGATCACGATAGCCAAGGCAATCAAAGTGATTTTATGAACACTAATTTTACCGAGCATTTTCTTCACCTAAAATTTTATCCAGATAATCTAGATCTTCTTTTTTACAATCTAGAATTCGTTTTAAGAAAAGCATAAAAAACCTCATGACATCAACTTGTGTTAAAACATGTGTGTTGGCTTCTTTTCGATAATATCCATAGGAATCCACAATACTCTGCCCTCTTGTAATTCCATCCGTCTCAATATCTGTATAAGCATCAAATCCAGAACAAAGAGAACGATCTATAAAGTAGGCAACCGCAAGTGGATCATTAATTACACAACCTATGATATGTTCCCAATGCCAATGAAAATCAAAATAGAACTTGGTAATTTTTCGAATAAAAGATCCTTGTTTTTGATCTAAGCGTTCCATAAATTCTAAAAGTGTTGGTGTTAAGACAATTTTTCTTGTTACATCCAAACCAACCATATGGATCTTTTTATTTGTTTTCGCAAATCTTTCATATACGATCTTAGCGGCTTCTGGATCTTCCCAATAATTATATTCTGCCACTGGCGAACAATTTCCATGCGACTTATAAGATCCACCCATAGATACTATTTCTTCTATCTGATCAAATGCTTTGACATTCTTTTGAGCAAGCTGAGCTAAGTTTGTCAAAGGACCTAGGGCAATAACAGAACATTTTGTAGTAGTCAATGTGTTTTCATAAAATTCAAGCGCATTGATATTTTGTGTATATCCTTCTATTTCAGGTAAGAAGCTTTCTCCTAATCCATCTTTACCATGCGTATCCAAAGCATCCACATATTCTTTTACCAGTGGTTTATCAGCCCCTAAAAAAACTGGAACATCCAAACGATTCATATGGTTCAATACTTTTTTCGCATTCTCAAATCCTTGTTTTAAAGGGGCATTGCCCGCTGTGATCGTAATTCCCAATATATCTAGCTCTGGACTTGATAAGGCCAACATAATTGCTAAACTATCATCAATCCCTGGATCGCAATCTATAATTACTTTACGTTTCATTCAAACACTCCTTTATACAAAAAAGGTCTTGCCTCCCTAGACAAAACCACACAAAAAAAGATTGTTTGAGCGTTGCCTATTATTATACTGGGAGGAACAATAAAACCAGTTTTGTCTCTTTTATACCATAAGAAAGGTATTTAAACAAGAAAAAGTGTTGATTCACTTAAGGAATCAACACAAAAATTACTATTCTTCGTATACGCCTTTTTTCTGGAACAATACCCATTTTGCGATATTTACCGCATGGTCACAGATACGTTCTAAATATTTTCCAACTAGCAACAAGTCAACTAAAGTTTCTGCATTACCCGTTTTAGCTGCTAATTTCTCGATATATAACTCTTTTGTATCAATATAAAGTGAATCCGCTTTATCATCCAATTTAATGACTTCATGAGCTATATCTTCATCTTTTTGCATATAAGCTGAAATTGCACCTGAAATCATTTCTTTAGCTATTGAGAATAAATCATGAATCGTACCATCAATTTCAACATCTGTATCTTGAATTCTACATACTAAATCAGCAACTTCTTTTTCCTGATCCATAATACGAGTCATATCACGAACCGTATTTGTAGCGACTGTGATTTTTCTTAAATCCTTTGCGACTGGATGCTGTAAAAGCAAAATACGCATACAGATTTGTTCGCATTCTCTACCATTAGCACTGACATCTTCATGTAACTCATTGACTTCCTGAATCAATGTTTTATCACGATCATACAAAGCATGTCTGCAAAAAGACAAACCTTTTAAACAATCCTGACCCATTTGTGTCATAGTCAGCTCTAATTGTTTTGTTTGTTTGATAAATTTTGTAGAAACCATTATCCGAACCTCCCTGTAATATAGTCTTCTGTTTTCTTTTCTTTAGGTGTAGAGAACATCATTTCAGTATCACCATATTCGATCAAATCACCTAACAAGAAGAAAGCCGTTTTATCACTAATACGCATAGCCTGCTGCATATTGTGAGTAACGATAACAATCGTATAATCTTTCTTTAATTTTAAAGTCAATTCTTCGATTTTACTAGTACTGATTGGGTCAAGGGCACTGGTTGGTTCATCCATCAATAATACTTCTGGTTGAACAGCTAAAGCACGAGCAATACATAAACGCTGCTGCTGACCACCAGACAACCCTAAAGCTGATTTGTTTAATCGATCTTTAACTTCATCCCAAAGTGCTGCATCTTCCAACGCTTGTCGAACAATAACATCCAATTCTGCTTTTTTCTTGATACCATGTGTTCTAGGTCCAAACGCAATATTGTCATACACGCTCATTGGGAATGGATTGGCTTTCTGGAAAACCATACCAACTCTTTTTCTAAGTGTATTGATTTCAATATCTTTATAGATATTTTTGTTGTCTAATAAGAATTCCCCTGTGATCTTACATCCTTCAACAAGATCATTCATTCGGTTGATTGATTTCAATAATGTTGATTTACCACAACCACTTGGTCCGATAAAACTTGTAATTTTATTTTCATCTATATCCATAGAAATCCCATGTAGCGCATGAAAATCTCCATAAAATAAATTTACATCTTTAATTGATAACTTTGGTGTACTCATATTCTATCCTTTCGCAAGCTTTTTTCCTAAAACAGAAGATAAACTATTCATAATAATTACAAATACCAATAATACGACTGCAACAGCACATGCTTGTTCTGTATAAAGACCCTCAGACATTAATTTATACATATGTACAGCTAATGTACTACCTGGTTCAAATACGCTTGTACTAATCTTACCTACAGTACCTGACGTATAGATCAGAGCAGCCGTTTCTCCAACAATACGTCCCATACTTAAGACAATACCTGACATGATTCCCGGTACTGCACTAGGTAGGATAATGCGAAAAATCGTACGAATCTTTCCTGCACCTAATCCATAACTACCTTCACGATAAGAATCTGGCACAGCTACTAAAGCTTCCTGAGTTGTACGCATGATCGTAGGAAGAACCATAATCGCAAGAGTCAAGGAACCTGCTAAAAGGCTTAAACCCATATTCAAACTAATAACAAACATCAAACTACCAAATAAACCATAAACAATACTTGGGATACCTGCAAGAGTTTCTGTTGTTAATAATACAATCTTTACAAGCTTACTTCCTCTTTTAGCATATTCTACAAGATAGATTGCTGAACAGATGCCAATAGGTGCCGAAATCAACAAAGACAATAATACTACATAAATCGTATTTATGATGGCTGGCATCATAGATACATTCTCAGTTGTATATTCCCATTCAAATAAAGATGGAGTCAAGTTTGGAATACCACGAATCAAAATATAAGCTATGATGAAAAATAGAACCAAAATAGTGATAAAGGCAGCAACTTTTGTAATGATATTCAAAAATAAACTAACTGGATCTAAATGACGTTTCATATTAGTTTGCCCCCTTTCGTTTTAAAGCGCTAAAGGACAAGTTTATGATCAGAATAAACACAAACAATACGCACGCTGTCGCAATCAAAGCTTCTCTATGAAGACCAGATGCATATGACATTTCCAATACGATATTGGCTGTCATCGTTCGAACACCAGATAACAAGGAATCCGGCATGATTGCATTATTTCCCGCAACCATTATAACTGCCATTGTTTCACCAATAGCACGTCCAACACCCAAGATCACACCAGCCAAGACACCTGATGTTGCAGCCTTAACACAAACAAAAAATACACTTCTTTCATGTGACGCGCCTAATGCAAGTGCCCCTTCATAGTAAGAATCTGGAATTGCCTGAAGACTTGATTCTGATACAGATATAATAGTAGGAAGAATCATGATCCCCAGCAATACAGAAGCTGTTAAAACACCCTTTCCATTACCTCCAAACATATCCTGGAAAAGGGGAACGATTACGATCAATCCAAAGAAACCATATACGATACTTGGAATACCTGCCAATAGTTCGACTGCAGGTTTTATGATTGAATATAGTTTTTTGGGACAGAAAAACACTAAAAATATAGCACATAAGATTCCAATAGGAACACCAACAATGATGGCCCCAGCTGTAACATATAAACTGCCAATGATCATTGGAAAAATCCCAAATATTTCATTTAACGGTTTCCAATCCATACCAAAGATAAAGTCAGCAACTCCAATCTTTGCCATTGCAGGAAGACCGTTCATAAATAAATAAAAACAAATGAAGAAGACTGCCAAAATACTAAAACATGCAGCTAGCATAAAGACATATCTCATTACGTTTTCTCTTAATTGCATGGATTTAATTCCTTTCTAGATATACATAAGAAAAGGGGAAAACCCCTTTTCTTGAACAATCTTTAACTGTTTTCGCTAAAATTAAGCGCTAATTTCAGACCAGTCAGTGATTTCACCAGTGTAGATTTGTTTTACTTGATCTACTGTTAAATCATCAACTGCATTTTTTGTATTTACGATTACCGCAATACCGTCTGTAGCAATTACTGTTGGTACTAAACCAGCATTTGTTTCTTCTTGTTTCAATTCACGAGAACACATACCGATTTCATATACACCATCGATTGTATTTGTTGCTCCCGTTGTTGAATCAGACTGTTGAACAGAAATTTCAACTTCAGGGTTTAATTTCTGATATTCTTCAGCAAGTTTTTCCATCAATGGAGTTACTGAACTTGAACCACCAACTGTTAAGCTTCCGCTTAAATTGCTAGCTGTATATGTAGTTGTTGTATCCTGAGCGATATATCCTTCTTCTGAAACGATTGCCTGTCCATCTGTTGACATGATATAAGACATAAAATCAGAAGCAATTTCACTTAAATCAGTTCCTTTTGTACATACGATAAATGGACGAGAAACTTTATAGTCCCCTGATTTTACATTTTCAGTAGTAGCTTCTACACCATCAATCTTAACTGCTTTAACATCATCACTTAATGATCCTAAAGAAATATATCCGATTGCATTTTCATTTCCTTGTACAGTAGAAATCATAACACTTGTTGAGTTTGTAACTTCTGCAGCACTTGTAGTGTTATCTACATCACCTTCCTGAACGCCAAACAATTCAACGAATGCTCCACGTGTACCTGAACCTTCTTCACGGCTTACTACATTGATTTGCTGACTTCCTGAATCAGATGTTCCTGATGAGCAACCAACCATTAAGGCTCCCATTCCTAAGGCAAACATACCCTTCACTAATTTGTTCATTTCATTTCCTCTTTTCTTTCATTTACACGATTATAATAAAAGAGAAATGTTAAAAGAACTTGCATAGTTTTGTTAAAAGAATGTAAAATGCAAAAAATTCTGCATCGAAAATGCAGAATTAAATCACTATAAAATTAAGCTTCCAAGTTGATATACGACAAATGCTACAAGCCATGCAACTACAAGTTCAAAAACAATCATTTTAATCGTAAAACGCAATGAAGATTCTTTCTTGATCGTTGCAAGTGAACCAATACAAGGTATGTACAAAAGACAAAATAACATCAAGCAAAACGCATTCAAGCTAGTAAAGCCTAGCGCAGATAAACTTGTCATCAAACTGGACATTCCATGAGCCGAATTAATATTGGCCACTCCAAACAAGACGGCCGTACTTGAAACAACAACTTCTTTAGCTGATATTCCCGCAACCAAGGCAACACATATCTGCCAAAAGCCAAGGCCAACAGGTGCCATGATTGGTACCAATATATTTCCCAGCATAGCAGCTAAACTTTCAGAAACATCAACTGTATATCCACTCGTTCCAATATGCATCAAGATCCAGATAACAATTGAAGCAATGAAAATCGTCGTTCCTGCTTTCGTTAAAAAATCTTTGACTTTTTCCCATACATAAATATAAACAGTATATGCACTTGGCATCTTATACATAGGCAATTCGATCAACAAAGGATTGGTATTTTCTTCTTTATCAATTTTATGTAAGATCCATGCTACCAAAAGCGCAATCAAAATGCCGATTATGTACATTGAATATGCTGCAAACATCGCATACTTACCAAAGAACATTCCACTAAATAAGATATATACAGGCAATTTTGCACTACAGGACATAAACGGCGTAATCAACATTACGCGCTCTCGATCTTTTTTAGATTCAAGGGTACGACTTGCCATGATAGCTGGAACTGTACATCCAAATCCTAATACCATAGGAATAAAAGCTCTTCCGGACAACCCCAATTTATCCATGATATCATTCATCACATACGCGACACGTGCCATATATCCACTGTCTTCCAAAAAAGCCAGTGCCAAGAATAAGATAATGATATTTGGTAAAAAAGTAATGATTCCACCAACACCACCTATTACACCTTCTGTGATCAAATCAATCAACCAAGCTGATACGTGAAGCCTTTCCAATCCAACTGTCGAAATTCCAATCAACCAATCAATAAAAATTTCAACATATCCTTTGATCGCATCTCCTAATAGGAAAGTCAATCCAAATACTGCCAGCATGATCAATAAAAAAATCAAAATACCGCCAATCGGATGCATGATATAAGAATCAATTTTGTCCGTCAATTCTTCTTTTTGTTTTTTTCCTAATAATACTTCATGCAACAAAGCCTGGATAAAATCATATTTTTCATTAATGATTTCAGTTTCATACCCATCCGAATCAAAATCAACATTCAAAGGATATTTTTCCTTGATCTCATTATCATTTTCCAACCATTTTATCGCATGCCATCTGGTATCCTTTAAACCATATTCTTTTTGAAGTTCTTTCTCTACTTTAGAAATAGTCTTTTCAATTTCTTTAGAATACACCATCGCATGTTCTTTAACACGTTCATCATGGATCGATAAAGGTTTATGGTTGATACCAGCTGTTGTTGGCCCAATCGCTTGTTTTTGATGAACAGCTGCATGAATTAGAGTCTGGATGCCCTTTTTCTTTCTTGCCACAACCGGAACGACTGGGATTCCTAATATCTCCGCCAAACGATGTAAGTCGATTTCTATTCCCCTTTTTTCGACAATGTCCATCATGTTTAATGCCATAACCATTGGTTTATCTAACTCTAATAATTGAAGAGTTAAATATAGACTTCTTTCTAAGCTCGAAGCATCTACAACATCAATGATGACGTCCACCTGATCACTGACAATAAACTGTCTGGACACTTGTTCTTCCATCGTATAAGACGTTAAAGAGTATGTCCCTGGAAGATCTACGACATGAATCGTCATATTATGTTCCTTAATAGCGCCTTCCATCCTTTCGACGGTTACGCCTGGCCAATTAGCTACCTTTAAATTAGCTCCTGTATATGCATTAAATAAAGTCGTTTTTCCACAGTTTGGGTTACCTATAAATCCTACAGTTATTTCTTTTGACATGGAACCACCTCGATATGTTCACTAATATCTTTCCCTAAAGCAAAACGTGTACCTCTTAGATTAATTGCAAGAGTTCCATTGTGCTTTTTATGCAAAATTTCTATTTCTGTATCCAAAGTCATTCCTAAAGCCTGTAATCTTCTCTGGGTTTGAAAAGCTAAGTCCATCGAAATAACACAATATTTTCCATGAATATTTCCTTCACTTAAATTCATACTTCCTCCTAGATACTTTAGTAAGTTTAAGACCCTCCGAAACATTTGTCAAATACTTGATAAATAGTTATTAAAAGTGTGTTATACTCAAGTCATGAAAATTATTATATCTCCTGCAAAACAAATGAAGTCAAATGAAGATACTTATTTTCCTCTAACTTCTCCATTATATTTGGAAAAAGCCAAAAAGCTTGTCGGACATTTATCGAAACTATCTTATCAACAACTAAAAACTGTCTTAAATTGTTCTGACTCCCTTGCCAAAAAAGCTTTTGAAAACTATCAGACCATCGACTTTGATCGCAATCCATCAATGGCAATATTAAGTTATAATGGAATTCAATATCAATATATGGCTCCATCTGTTTTTACTGATGAAGAATTTGCGTATATTCAAGATCACCTATTCATTCTATCCGGACTGTATGGAATCTTAAGACCTTTTGATGGAATCGTTTCTTATCGTCTGGAGATGCAGGCCAAATGCCCTTTCTCCCTTTATGAATATTGGAATCAAGATCTAGCAGATGCGATCCAGGATGATACGATCTTAAATCTTGCCAGCGAAGAATACGCAAAATGTATTCGTAAATATAAAAAACTTATTGACGTTCGCTTCTGTCAAAGGGTTCAAGGTAAACTTAAAGAAAAAGGTGTTTATGCCAAAATGGCACGAGGCGACATGGTTCGATATCTAGCACAAAATCAAATTGAAACCATTGATCAGGTAAAAACTTTTAATTATCAAAACTATGTTTTTTCACCTGAAGACAGCACCGGTTCATTATTAACATTTATCCAGGA
Organism: Faecalitalea cylindroides; assembly: GCF_028321995.1. Taxonomy (NCBI): domain Bacteria; kingdom Bacillati; phylum Bacillota; class Erysipelotrichia; order Erysipelotrichales; family Erysipelotrichaceae; genus Faecalitalea; species Faecalitalea cylindroides. The sequence continues at coordinate 25,330 of NZ_JAQLXG010000009.1, read as the reverse complement.
ATGATCCTGGATCTTTTTATTAAAAAACACGCTTGATTTAAGCGTGCTCATTGGCAAAATATTCAAAACATATCTGATTGATATCTCCGATCACATTAACACCATTCGTACCTAATGTAGTAAATATGGCAATACTATAAGGAATATTTACTTCTTCTACAAATCCAGCCACATTTTCTGCATAATCATAAGATCCATATTTCTGGGCTGCATGCGTATTGATTCGCAAATCAAGATAATTATTAGACATGGCATTTTTCATATTCTCAATCAAAGTTGAAAAGGAATCTTTATGATCATAAAGATATTGTAATACATCGCACGTATAATTTGGTGTTAAGACATTCTCATAAGAATAAAATTCATCATCCATTTGGCGCGATGTATATTTAGTTGCCTCTTGTTTAAAATTCGTCCATCCGCCAAGATTCTCAAATAAGATATGTCCTGCCGTATTGTCTGATTTTATGATCAAAGAATTCAATAACGTTTCTAGGGTAATGTTAGAACCTGCCGCATATTCATCGGCAACTCCGGCTCCACTTTCATAATATGCTGGATCATAATACAGTGTATCCTGTAAAGTGATTTCTCCATTATTCACTTTTTCATACCATATCATTGCCAGCGGTAATTTATATACACTTGCAGCCGTAAATTCAACATCTCCATTGATTTCATACACTTCAATATCATCTAGAGATCGAATTGATATGCCTATTTGTTCCTGCGAAATGCCATTCTCAGTTAAATAAGCGTTGATCGAATCAATCAATTGTGTACTGGGTTCTCTAGTGTTCACGACCACTTCTTCTTGTTTGCTTGTTTTTTCTGTTGTATCCTCAGCTACCTCTGCTTCAAATTTTCCATCAAAGATAAAAGATCCAATAACAAGTCCTAAACAAAGACAAACAACAATGCTAAGCGCCTTTATCAATATATCCTTGGACAAGAGATTACTCTCCTTTAGAACATTGCTCTAGGATAGATACTACAAGTCGAGTCTGATCACAGAGTTTTTCATAAGCTTCTATATCATTTAAACGCGTAATTCTTTCAAATTCAGCGCATTCATAGGTCATATGCATGATCTGTTCGATACCTATATTCAGAGTGTTCGATACATCTTTTTTACCAATCATATCTTTTTTAGGTGGAATAAATTCAACATGAGAACAAACTCCACAACTTGATCCAAATACACGAATCGTTCCCTGATCCCCTTGAATATATACATGATTTTCACTTGAACTGTCTTTAGCACCTACGCACGTTGCGATAAATCCTGGATATCGCATGATCAAGATTCCACTGGTATCAATGCCATTATATCCTCTATTCGCAATATATGACACGGATTCCGGTTTTCCAAAGATACCTGTTACAAAATGAATACAATATACATTGATATCCATCAAGGCACCACCATTGAATGCAGGATCGAAGGCATTTGTCTGTTCATGGTTTTTATACTTTCCATAACGAGATGAATACTGAGAGAAATTACATTGAACAAATTTAAGTTCACCACAATCTTTTAAATGTTCTTTGACCAAAGCATAGTTTGGTAAATGAATCGTTGTGATCGCTTCAAAAATGAATACACCATTTTCTTTGGCAAGTTCAAACAATTCATTACACTCTTTTAAAGTTGGTGTAAATGGCTTTTCATTAATCACATTCTTTTTTGCTAGAATCGCTTTTTTTGACTGTGAATAATGTAAAGAATTTGGACTGGCGACATAAATCGTATCAATTTCTGGATCATTTAACATTTCATCAAGATTCCAATAATACTTTTTTACATCATGTTTTTTTGCATATTCACAAGCTTTCTGCTCACTTCTTGAATATACAGCTTCAATTGACATATGATCAGTCATATTGACGGCTTGGATCATTCTGTCAACTATTACTCCTGTGCCAATTGTTCCTATCTTCATCTCTTTCTCCTTTTTTATGACTTTCTTTTCGATTATCTTTTTTCTTGGAATCATTTTTGCGGGATTTTGGTTTATCTCGGTAAATTCTGAAACATACACCATCTTCCGTATTATATCCTTTTACCTTGTATTTATTTGCCTTGGCAACTTTCGATACGATAGAAAGACCTAAACCAAAACGACCACCTTCACCTTTTTCATAAGGTCTAAACAAAGATTCGATCCTATCTTCTGGCATCTTTGGACCATCATTTGAAATCTTTAGATCATCTTCTGTCACGGTTATCTTAATATATGATTTTGCATACCTAAAAGCATTGTCCATGATGTTTTCAATGGCAACACGCCAAGATTCTAATAATCCATCAAAGAAAACTTCCTCAACTTCTGTAATAACACGAATTTCTGAACGAATCACTGCAGAATTTAGTACAACTTCTTCGACAACCTCTTTCATGTTCGTTACAACACCTTCGGAATCACTCGTAACAAGATATTCAACACGGTTTAAATACAACAAGTTATGCACCTTATCCTCTAAACGCTGGGCATTGTCTAAAACAACATCGACACTGCCTTCTAGTGTTCCATATGGATAAATACCATCTTTGATAGATTCGGAATACGACTTGATTGTAGCAATTGGTGTCTTTAAATCATGAGAAATGTTATGAATCATTTCTTCTTTGGCTTTTTCCTGTCGAGTCAACTCATCTTTCATTGTTACTAAAGCATTAGCCACTTCTCCAATCTCATCTTCTCGATTTAGATACAATTCAACTTGTTTACCCTGTTTAATTTGCTCAATATATGATTTGATCTGATTCAACGGATGAATAATAGAGAATACCCATACAATCATTATCAACAAGATCAAGGAAAACGCCAACACGGTAACATACACAGTCGAATCAATTACTGAATCTCTCAGGCTGGTCGAATAAGTCTCATCCATGAAACTAGCCACATAGAAATTAAGTGTTCCCGCATTTTGAATACGATAATAATATCCTATATGGTCAATTATAACGGTCCCGGTTTTAATATCAACACCTGTTTTTTCCATATCTTTACATTCACTGCCTAAAAAATTATAAACAGCCTGATGTTCCTGTGTATTATTATCTCCAAAAGCTAAAACTTGATTCCCTTGAATCAAACAATTTGTCTGAATCGTGTCAGATGACATGAATTCATAAAAATCTTCATCAAGGATCTCAGCGTTTCTTTGAATGATGTTGACGATTGGTTGTTGCCTAGCTGCCATTAGATCATACATCTGTTCAGCTAAAGTTGTATCAATATTCTTAGAAAGAAACATAAAGAAGAATGCGGCGAAAAATGCTAAAAACAAAAGAATGAGTGCGAAAACCTGCTGCGTTAAAGATAATCGGCGAAAAAGATTTACTGGTCTTTTCATTGTCCTATCCTAAACGATATCCATAGCCATAAATCGTATGGATGTTAAGATTAGGCAGCTTTTTACGCAAACGACGCAATGTATCATCAACAACACGATCACTTCCAAAATAGTTTTCATCCCATACATTTTCCAAAATCTTATCACGAGAGAAAGCAATTCCTTTGTTCTTGATAAACATCATTAATAAATCAAATTCTTTTGTCGTCAATTCAATTTCATTATTGTCATAATAAATCTTTCTTTGTTCTTCATCTAATTCATAGCCATCGATGCTGATACGGTTATTATCGTCTTTATACGCACGTTTAATAATATTGTTTACACGTAATACCATTTCTTTTGGCGAGAAAGGTTTCGTAATATAATCATCACTACCTTTTTCAAGACCAATTATACGATCAAATTCCTTATCACGCGCTGACATGAAAATTACCGGGATCTCTGGACCCTGCAAGCGAATCTCTTCAATTAGATCAAAACCTGATTTGTCATCCAACATGATATCCAAGATCCATAAATGAACATCATCATCTTGAACATGAGCGCTGGCTTCTTCATATGTATAGTACGATCTAACTTCATAACCTTCTTTGCGTAAATATTGGGCAACAAGATTATTAAGATCTTTTTCATCTTCTACAACACAGATTACTCGTTTCATAATAACCTCCTCCTAGTAATTATTCTTTTCGACAAACTCAACAACTCGATCAACATACTGGGCACATAGATCATCTGTTTTGGCTTCCACCATTACTCGGATCAACGGCTCCGTTCCACTAGGCCTTACTAAGATCCTACCTTCATCGCCAAGTTCTTTGGCAACATCATCGACCACTTCTTTTAATGCCTTGTCATTCAAGGCTCTGGTCTTATCATTTACCTTTACATTCTTCAACAACTGCGGATAGATGAACAAGCCTTCGCTTAATTCCTTGACTGACTTGCCTGTATTCTTCATGATCTCCAGCAGTTTCAAAGCTGTCAACAGACCATCTCCAGTGACTGCATGTTCATAGAATATGATATGTCCGCTCTGTTCTCCACCAAGGTAGTAGTCATTTTTCTGCATCTCTTCAAAGACATATTTATCTCCTACATCCGTCTTGATATAGTCGATCTTATTGGCATCCAAAGCTTTATATAATCCTAGATTTGCCATGACCGTTGTCACACACATGTTCTTGTTCAATGTATTCTTTTCTTTCATATATCTTGAGCAGATATACAGGATATAGTCACCATCCACTAGATTTCCATCCGGATCCACCGCAATCAGTCGATCGGCATCTCCATCAAATGCCAGTCCCAGATCAAAATCGTTCTCACGCATCATGCGCTGTAAATTTTCTGGATGTGTGCTTCCGCACTTGGTATTGATATTGATCCCGTTTGGTGAGTTGTTGATGGCTTCAACTGTAGCTCCTAAAGAATCCAATGTTTCTACCACGGTACTCGTTGCAGAACCGTTGGCAAGATCCACGGCAATATGATAGCCTTCCAGATCCACTGGAACGATTTCCTTCAACCAGGACATATAGATTTCCAAACCGTCTTCCCAGTTGAAATATTCACCGATATGATCTCCGGTTGCCAGATCGATCGTACAGTTTCCATCCATATAGGCTTCAATTTCCAGAAGAAGATCTTCCTCCATCTTTTCTCCGTTATGGTTGAAACACTTGATCCCATTGTCATAGTATGGATTATGGCTGGCACTGACCATGATCCCGCAGTCAAAGCGTTCCTTGCGAACAAGATAGCTGATGGCCGGCGTTGGACATACCCCCAGCAAATAAACCTGGGCACCCATGCTGGTAGCTCCCGCTGCCAATCCTAATTCAAACATATCGCCAGATAAGCGAGTATCCTTACCAATCAGGATCTTGGCATGTTTTTCTTTTCCATAGTACCATCCAAGATACTGTCCGATCTTGATAGACATTTCCAGAGTCAAGCCTTCATTGGCTCTTCCTCTGACTCCATCGGTCCCAAAATATTTTCCCATGATAATACCTCCTAATCACTGTCACTGTTTGCACGTTTTACACTTGCTTGTATCGTTGCCGGTGAAATATCCACCTGTAAAGGTGTTCCACTTGAATCATATGCCATCACATTGGCTTCAACATTAAAATCACCTGTTTGTCCAGTGGCATCAATAATAGCCTTTACACTGCGTATCGCGTCAATTTGTTCCTGACTTGCTTTAATTGTAACTGTGGTTGCAGATAAAACTGGTGATTCAAAATCGCTGGAACTCTGTCCAGTTCCTAATAACAGTTCAGGTGTTACTGTAAATTGTTTAGAAACTTTCTTGCTGATAGTAGCTTCTGCCGTAGCTGGCTGAATGGTCGCTTCAAGATTGGAAGGAAGCTGTGAAATTTCAATATCAACAACAACATTTCCTTCGGTATATCTTCTAACATCTGCAATAGCACGAATATTTGCTTGTTGTCTATATACTTGCACATCTGATGCACTTCCTGTAATCGTGACGTCCACTGTACTAGGTATACCTTCAATAACATAATTCTCTGTATCCGCTAATGTTTCAACTGAAACATCATTGATCGTAACGGAAACTGTCGTATCATGAAATAAAGATAGAGAGATATCTTCATAATTAACAGAAATTGAAATAATAATTGCTAAAAATAATGAAATAAACAAAGATCCTTTTTTATTAAAGACAACCTTGTCAAATAATTTTGACAATTTTCGAAAGATCATTTGAAATAATTCAATAATCTTAGAAACAAGAGTTTTGTGTTCTGGATTTTCCATCTTACTTACCTCCCTGTTTCTTTTCTAATAAATCAACTACTTCTATCGGTTTAATTCTTTCATCAATACGAACAATCCCATCGCTCTTTTTAGACATTGACAATCCGAAACTTTTTGCAGTTTTGATAACTGGCTGCAAGATAGATGGTGTTTCCTGTTCATCCACTTGAATCAAGCGATTTGTCAAATAACGTTTTAACCCTTCTGGTGGGTATTGTGTTAATTGTCCTCGATAAGCGACAGAAATATTTCCTGTTTCTTCAGACACAATAATGGTAATAGAATCCGTAATTTCACTGATTCCCACAGCGGCTCTATGTCTAGCTCCATATTTACTAGGAAGATCTTTTGTTGTTGGTGGAAAATAGGCAGCTGCGCAAGCAATTTGTGTCCCTTGAATAATAACAGCTCCATCATGCATTGGTGTTCCATATTGGAATATAGTTCCTAGCAATTCTCTGGATACCTGAGAATCCATACGAATTCCAGATTGTATATAATCATTTAAAGAATTGGATTGTTCGATTGTTATCAAAGCACCTGTTTTAGAATTTGACATATCCGTACAAGCATCAACCAATTCATTGATCATATTTGTATATTGACTGATTTGAAATTCATTAGGAAGTATTGCAGTTGTCTTTCCAACTTTTTCTAACATTCCGCGAATCTCTGGTTGGAATAAGATCAATATAGCCACGATTCCCCAGTTCAAGAATAAATCAATCAAATAACTCAAGGTATTTAATCCAATCCATACTGCAAGAACTTTGACGATCATAATAACCAGTAAGCCTTTTAAAATCTGGATCGTTCTTGAATTATTACGAACTAAACGAAATGCGCTATAGATCAATGCCCAGACAACAAGAATATCAAGAATCAGTCTTAAAAAAGTTAATACATCGGATAAAGAAATATCCATTTCTTCGCCCCCTTATTCTATTCGCTCATAATTTTTTTAATCATTTCATGAATAGATGAGTAAACATATAGCGCATGATCTTTTACCTCATCATAAGCTGTTTCTATCGCAGCTCCATGAATTCCATATTCCATCAATGGAATATCATTATAAGAATCCCCTATTGTATATGTATCTTTTTCATCAATACCTGTCCATTCACAAACAAAGTCTAAACCTGTTGCCTTGGAAATTCCCTTTGGTACAACATCCACAACATAGTTATTGGCATAAGCAACAACCGTATCCCCAAAATACTGATTTATTGCATCAGCCATAGAAACAGCTAAATCAACTTCTGCCATGGAAATCACGATTTGAGCATATTTAGCCATGTTCATAACTTCTTCTTCGCTCATATCTGGTTCTAAGCCAACATAACGATGTTCATTCGTATCATCAATCACGATACGGTGACGATTAATTCCATCATTTACCACATAGCTGCAAACACCTTCCATCGTTTTTGCAATATAAATAATATCCAGACTTGTAATATAATCTAAATAATTTGATAATAAGATCTTTCCATCCTTATCAAATACCATTCCTCCATTATTAGTAACTACAAAATCAACAGGTAGACCGTATTCATCAATTTGTTTCTGAATTGAAACCTTCGAACGACCTGTAACAATCACAAATTGATTTCCCGCATCTTTCCATTCTTGAATAGCCTTAAGATCTTCAGGCATAATGTGTTTGGCATACAATAAAGTGCCATCATAATCACTCGCAAATAGTTTCATATACTTATCCAACCTTTTCTAAACTTATTCCACCTTATAATACCATATTTAAGCTGCAAATCACATAATTCAAGATTAAAAAGTCATTAAAACCATAGAAGTTAAAAACATAAAGAAAGCGGATCTTTCAATTCGATCCGCTAGTATATTCGATTCAATTGTAATTATATCATCTATGTCATTATGCGGTTATCTACTTGTTCTGATATAGCACTTTCCATTCTCTATAATATATTAATCTATTTTATCTTGGTATCTATATCTTCCCTTTGTAGTTTAGATGATTCACTCAACTATCCATCTCAGAATTATATCTCTTGTGAAATCCATCACCAGTAGAAATCTGTTACTACCATATTATGTTCCTCAATTTCAAATTAAGTTTTCATGGAATGTTTATTCTGATCTTTTGATCAGCCTAACTTTTGGAGGCTTCTCTCCATAGTTTTGGATTACTAAGATTTTCTTTTTTTTAAATCTTAGATTTTTAATGTATTGTCATCTTCCCACCGCTCTCTATTTCATTTTCCAAAAGTAAAGGCTCCTATTCTACGTCCTCTTTTCTCTTTTCTGAAGTCCTTTCTTTTGATTCATCTATATTATAAGTCAAAATCTTAAAAAGAAAATACCACTGTCTAAAGTGGTATTTATTCTGGCATTTTTGGTTTTATTTGTGCCATAAGCTTTCTTTTCTGTGCTCGCGACATTGGGATGTTTTCCTGTGTTATGATTTGAACCTCATCTTTATTCCATGCAACTATATGTTTTGCGTTGACCAGATATGAAACATGGACCCTCAAAAACCCATAAGGTGCAAATATAGTCTCTAGTTCAGACATATTCACTCGTTTGTGAAATTCACCTTTCTTCGTATGAAAATAAACCATTTTATCAATTTTTTCTAAATAGTAAATATCTTCATAGGCAAGATTGACATGAACTCCATCATATGAAAAATTATATAGATCAACCTGAGAACATTGTGATAAGATGATTGACTCATATTTCTTTATATCCTCAACAATATGATCTTTTTCAATATAAAGAACACGTGATCTTTGATCCTTATCTTTTGTTACTAAAGCATTTTTACAAACATAAATGAACAAGGCATTGGGATTATCATGAACAAATACACTTTCTAATCGAGGTGTTTTAAACATTTCATCAAAAACAAAAAGATGAATTTCCTGTTTTTTCATTACTTTTGCTAAATCGCTAGCCTTACGATAATGACGAAATGTCCAATCTAATTCATTAAATACTTTAGATAATTCAAAAATAATATCTTTAGTTTCTTTTTCATACTCTAAAAATGCGACACGAATCATATAATCATTATAAACTTATCACTAAAAAAAGGCCACTTGAAATGACCTTAATTACACTTTTTCGCGCCATAGTTTAGCGCCTAATTTCTTTAGTTTTCCATCTAGATTATCATATCCACGATCAATATGATATACATCATGAATTTCTGTAACTCCCTCAGCCATCAAAGCCGCAACAACAAGCCCAGCTCCACAACGTAAATCCGTTGCCGTAACACTGGTACCATATAACTTGGTCTTTCCATTAATAAAACAACTTGGAACACGAACATCGATATCTGCACCCATTTTATTTAATTCATAACAATGTTTAAAACGTTCTGTATAAATTGTCTCCGTTACTACCGAATTTCCTTCTGCCTGCGTCAACAATACAGTAAAAGGCTGTTGCACATCGGTAGCAAACCCAGGATATGGCTTTGTTTGAATCTCTGTTGGTCTTAATGTATTAGATCTGCCTGTAACACGAATAAAATCTGAACCGACTTCCATACGAATCCCAACTTCTTTTAATTTTGAAATAATAGATTCCAAATGTTGTGGAATAACATTTTCAATAACCATGTCATCTGCCATTGCAGCGGCCATGATCAAATACGTTGCTGCTTCAATACGATCTGGAATGATTTCATGTAAACATCCACCTAGATTTGAAACACCATCAATTACGATCGTACTTGTTCCCATACCATGGATCTTAGCTCCCATTTTATTCAATAATGTCGCTATATCAATAATCTCTGGCTCTCTGGCAGCATTTTCAATTGTTGTTCTTCCATTGGCGTATACAGCCGCCATCATAATATTAATCGTTGCTCCTACACTGGAAATATCCAAGAAAATATTTGTGCCTACCAATTCATCCGCATGCAAGATATAACAACCATTTTCATAATCAACTGTTGCTCCTAAAGCTTCAAACCCCTTTAGATGCAAGTCAATAGGTCGAGGCCCTAAATAGCAACCTCCAGGCATTTTAATTTGTACATGACCAAATTTACCTAATAAAGCTCCCATAAAATAATAACTAGCACGAAGTTTTGAAACTGCACCAGAAATCATTGGGATATTTTCCATGTTGCTAGGATCTATATATAAAGTCTCATTGTCTTTTTGTTCAACGTAAACACCTAATTCATTCAATAATACCATTAGTGATTTTACATCACTTATATTTGGTACTCCAAAGATAGTGACAGGTTTATTGGCTAAAACACAAGCTGGAATCAACGCTACCGTTGAGTTTTTGGAACCGCTAATACGAACTGTTCCATTCAAACGATGTCCACCTTCGATTTTAATAACTTCTTTCATTAATTACCCTCCTTAAAGGTCTGTTTTAATATACTACACTAGAAACATAAAGATTTCTAGAAAAATTCGCATTCCGCTAATATTGTATAGATACCAACAAAAAAACGCAAGAAAAAAAGGACGAATTCAATTCGCCCAAAATTAATTTTCTGAATAATCGTTGATGAAACGAGAGACATTTTCCTCTTTTCCAATTACAACAACGACATCTCCTTTTTTTAGTTGATAACTTGGTAAAAATTCCAATTCAATACCTTTCTCGTGATGAATCGCAATAACATTCAATGAATAGCGTTTTCTAAGATCTAAATCCAATATTGATTTACCGATCATTTTGTCTGTTAGCTCAACTTCAACAATTTCAACATCTTTACCCATAGATATATAATCTCGAAGATTCTTTTGAAGGATCTTTTTTGCTGTACGAACAGCCATATCGTACTCTGGATACACAACTTTAGCTCCTAGTTTTTCTAAAACTTCTCCCTGCACTTCACTAGTTGCTTTAGAAATGACCGTTGGCACCCCTAGATTAATAATATTCATCGTTGCAAGAATACTTGCCTCGATATTACTTCCAATGCAAACTACAACAAGATCACAGTTTTGAATTCCCATTTCACGCAAGACTTCTTTATGTAATGATTTTGTGACAAAAGCCAAATCACTAAATTCGCGAAATTCTTCAACTTTGTCTTCATTCATATCTACGCCAATTACTTCTTCTCCCGCTAGGGCTAATCTTTGAGCCAATGGCATACCAAAACGTCCTAACCCGATAACTCCATAGATTTTTTTTGATTTCATAGTATATCCTCCAATTATCCAATCGATATATCTTCAACAGAATAAACTGCTGTTCTAGGTTTTTTATTTGCAATCATAGTTGCTACAGTCATAGCTCCTAAACGTCCAATGAACATGATCAAAATCAAAATAAATTTTGAAATTGAATTTAGATATGGTGTAATACCCGTGGACAACCCAACTGTACCAAATGCAGAAGTAACTTCAAACAAAATTTGAATAAATGTACATTCCGGTGCCGTAACGCACAACAATAAAGTACCTATTACAACGACCATTAACGAAAGGAATACGACGTTAAACGCCTGCATAATGACCTTGTTTGAAATCCTTCGTTTAAACGCACCAAAAGGCTGATTTTTCACAATTCCTCTAAACACTGTAATCAATACGAAGAATGTACTTGTTTTGATACCGCCACCAGTAGATCCAGGAGAAGCACCGATAAACATTAAGATTACCAAAACAAATAAACCCGCATTTGTAAATTCACCTAAAGGTGTTGTAGAAAAACCTGCAGTACGAGCAGACACACTATGGAAGAACGCCTGTAACCAGGTTATATTTTCCGTTGATTTTAATAAGATCGTACCCGCTAAAATCAAAACAATACTCATGGTAATAACAACCTTGGAATGCAGTGTCAATTTTTTAAACCTTTTCTTTTTTTTGATATCCAAAATAACTAAAAAACCGATACCACCACAGATGATCAAACCTGCTGTTACTAGATTTAATAAAATACTATCGCTATAGGGAATTAAGTTTTGTAAATTTCCTAAAATGTCAAATCCAGAGTTGTTAAATGCGGCAATTGAATGAAAGATACTAATTCCCCATGCATCCCAAAACGAATAATCTTGACTAAATACAAGGAAACTCAAAACTGCGCCAACAACTTCAAAAGCGAAAGTCAACTTTAATACTTGTTTCACCAGTTTTACCAAACCTTGATACGAATCTATATTCCAGGATTCTTTTATCAACTTTCGGGTATGAAAGTCTATCTTTCTTCCCGCTGCCAAGATCAGGGAAACGCCAACACATGTAACACCTAAACCACCAATTTGAATCAAAGCAGCTACTACAGCTCGACCAAAGACAGTAAAATGATCCGCTGTATCAATTGCAATCAAGCCAGTTACACATACAGCGCTTGTTGATGTAAATAAAGCATCAATAAAACTTACAGTAGCACCTTCTCGAACAGATATCGGTAACATTAGGATAACAGCTCCTGTCAAAATCACCGACGCAAAGCCCACCATCAACAACTGTGGGGCCGAGAAATAATCTAAGGCTCTTCGAATCTTTTTTTGTGAATTCTCCATACTCCACTTCCTAAAAAAATAAAGATCCTATTTTCGGACCTGTCAATCATATCGAATATTGTGTTGAATAAATAAAGCTTACGCTTTATGACAGACTCCACCACATATTCAACGAATCAATAATATATCATTTACATCTTTACTTCAACCTAATCAGTCAGAATATGTATTAAGATTCTGTTAAGATTTTCCTTAATCTACAATAAAAACTAATATAAACTTTTGTAAACGTTTTCATTGAATGATTTAAATCATGGTGTTATGATATAGATGATGAATAAGTGGTGGAGTCTGTCATAGAGTATCAATGCTCTATTTATTCATTTATCATTTTTAGATCGAAAAAAGGCAGATTCCATAACAGGTCTGTCTTTTATTATATTTTATAAACAGAAAGGAAGGATTTTATGGGTTGGATTTATTACATCATTCAAATGCTGTTTGACTCAACAAATGAAGAACATTGAGTTATTCACAACAAATTTACCGAAAAGATCAGCTAAAATCTTTTCGGTGTTTTTTTTTTATTTAAGAAACAAAAAAGGAGCTTATTCAGCTCCTAAATTAATTTCTTATTCAGCTTTTCCTGCAGAACCAAAGAAATCAGTCATCATGTCTTTAACTAAAGCAGTGATCGCATCAGCACCTGGTTTCAATAGTTTACGTGGATCGTAACCTTTACCTTGCAGATCTTTTCCTTCTTCGATATATTTACGAGTTGCTTCAGCAAATACTAACTGACATTCTGTGTTAACGTTAACCTTAGAAACACCTAAATCGATAGCTTTTTTAACTTGTTCACGTGGAATACCTGAACCACCATGTAATACAAGTGGTTTACCATTTGTAACAGCCTGGATTTCAGCCAAACGATCAAAGCTCAAGCCAGCCCAGTTTTCAGGATATTTACCATGGATATTACCGATACCAGCAGCTAAGAAGTCAACACCTAATTCAGCAATTGTTTTACATTCCTGAGGATCAGCTAATTCTCCGGCAGAAACGACACCATCTTCTTCTCCACCGATTCCACCAACTTCACATTCAATTGATAAACCTTTTGAATGAGCAAGCTCGATCATTTCTTTTGATTTTTCTAGGTTTTCTTCGAATGGGTAATGAGAACCATCGAACATTACAGAAGTAAATCCAGCCTCGATAGCTGCTTTAGCGCCTTCATAAGAACCATGATCCAAGTGTAAAGCAACTGGAACAGTGATTCCCATAGCATCATGGATTTCTTTTACCATAGCTGCAACCGTTTTGAAACCACACATGTATTTTGCAGCACCTTCAGATACGCCCAACATAACTGGAGATTTAACTTCTTCTGCAGCAGCTAAGATAGCTTTTGTCCACTCCAAGTTATTGATGTTGAAAGCTCCGATTGCATAATGCCCTTCATGAGCTTTGTTAATCATTTCAGTAGCAGATACTAACATTATTAATTTCCTCCTTGTATATTAATCTTTACGCATATATTTTAACGCAATCATACTCGTTTGAAAAGAAAAAAGAGAATTTTATCACAAGTTTTACATTTTATCGTCTTGACTTACCTAACAATGAAACCGGCGTGCTTAAAGCTTTGATTCGTTCCATTAAACGTAAACTGGCAACATACCCATTTTCTTTATCTCTAAGACAATAATGCTGCTCAAGTTCTTCAAGTGTATAATTGGATGTAAAATAAGTCTTTAACTCATGGTTCATACGATAATCAAGGATTGGAAATAGTATTTCATCACGGGTCCAAGGCGTAATAGCTTCTGAGCCAATATCATCTAAGACTAATACTTCGCTAAAACGAAGATGTCCAATCATATCCTGGCGATATTCATTATCATACATAGATTGTTTGATATCTTGAATAAAAAGAGGAACCTTTATAAATGAAACTCTTTTTTTACTCTTGGCAAAGAAATTTGCTGCTCCAGCCATCATATAACTTTTCCCTACTCCAGGCTGACCATAGAGATAAATTCCTTTTTTTTGTTCTAAAGACTTTAACAGTTGCATATAAGCTAATAGGTATTCCTGCGATTCATTGCTAACTTCGATCTTATGAAGATCGATCATATAATCGTTATCGGATAAATGAGATAAGCGATAATTTTTTCTATGTGCAATTTCATCCTCAAACTTTTTAAATCTACGGCAGGATTGATATCGTTCCTCAAGAAAACCTGAATCATCTAAATAGATAGTCTTGATCTTTCCAGGAATAGTTTGAACACAAAATTCTATTCCCTGACAACCAGAACATTTTTTTACATTTTCCACCCAATCTTGGAAATAAGAAAAATGCTTGTCAAAAAAATCATGATTCAGATCATTCTTTTTCAGAAACTGTTGAACAAGTGGATCCGTATAAAGTTTTTCGATTTTTTCATTTCGTTCTCGTTTCAAAGATTCATCGATCTCAAAATCAAATCTCATCATTCTTCTCCTTTCCAAGTTGTCTTTGTAAGCTCAAAGCCTGTTGTACTAAATCATCATCTGGAACACTTTGTTCTGTATTCCGATACCAATCCGGTAATTTTGGTGCCGGTTTTTTAACTTGATTTTCCTGTCTGCATACTTCCAATGCTTTTTCTTTTGAATCCACCTGAAGTCGAATCCAGGATGCAGCTACTTTCTCCACATAAGCTTTAGAAAATTTCTGCTGTGTTTGATTTAAACAATATTCAATCAGAACATTCATGACTTCATTCGAGAAGCTATAGTTTTTGATCAATTTTTCTATTACTTTTCGATCTGCATTTGCGACTGGCGCTCCTTGTTGTTTATTCTGTAAAAATTTTACCGGAGACATCTTATATGGATCATCTGTCGGCTTTATGATTTTCTGGTTAGCATATACTTGTTTTTTTAACTTTTCAAAATCAAAGACATGAGTATTGGGATTTATGCTTCGCTGCACATACTTTCGCATATCAACAGCATCTATACCATGAATCGAAGCCAGGCTTGCAATTCTTGACAAATTCTCTTTGGTTCGATAACGCATTGGAAATATCCTGTCAGCCCCTTTCAAGAACGTTTCAAAATCAAAATCATACTTTAATTTCCCCTCTTCAGGTTTGAGATTTAAATACGTTTCTTCTTTTTCTTGTGTCCATGACTCTAAACATGACAGATCCATTTTCTCACTGATGTCTACATAATTTGTCTTATCAACTTCATCATTAAAATGCAATTTGACAAAGTCAAAATGAGAAGATCCGCATTGATTTAAAAACAAACGGGAAAATGTATCGTGATTTAAGAACGATTCAGCATTTAATGGTGGGTAAACTTCGATAATGTTCTTTCTAGAAATTGGATCATAATAAGTTTTAATCAACTCGTAGTTTTCTAACTTCTTCTTTGATGCATCAAAACGATTAGCATAACTTCCATATAACATCAACAGTTTTTCTAACGTTATACTTGTTTGATCTAATGATAGAAACAAATCATATAGCATACAAGCATCATTTTCGATTAGTGGTTTATACAACAAAGATATATAAGCATTCCACTTCTCTTGAAAATCGCCTGTTTTATAGATCATATAATTCTGCTCTAGCTCCATGATTTCTCCCTTTCTACCATTTGGGCAATCGTTTGTTTAAGTTCTTTTAATGTCCCATTATTATATATGACAACATCACTTAAAGATGCCTTTTTTTCCTCACTCATCTGCTTAGTAATTCTTTTCATAGCTTCTTGCGTATCAATATGACGATATTTTGTCAATCGCTCAAGGGCAATATTTCGTTTTGTGACAACACACCAGATTGAATCAAAGTGATCCTGAGCACCAATTTCAAATAATAAAGGCATTTCTATAAAAACAAGACCATCCTTTTGATTTTCAATCCATGCATTCATTTCTTGAAAAATCAAAGGGTGTAAAATATTTTCCACTTCCTTTTTGATCATTTTGTCTTGAAACATATCAAAAGATAGTTGTTTTTTATCCAAATAACCATCTTCATCTATTTTAATCAGTTTTCTTTCCTTTAATTCTTTAAACCCTTTACGATTAGGCAACAGCAATTCAGCATTGACCCTGTCACAATCTAAGACCGAATATTGCTCCGAAAGAATCTTTCCAACTTGTGATTTTCCAGAACCCATAGTTCCAGTAATTCCAATTATTTTCTTTTTTGGCAATTTGAACATAGATAAGTACCCCTTTGACTGACTACGATCTTTTTGATCTTATTTTTACAAACAGGACAAGGCTCATCTTTTTTTGAATGAACTTTTAATTCCAATTGAAAAAGACCAGTCACCCCTAAACTGGAAGTATACGAACGAATCGTCGTGCCTCCTGCTTTCATAGCCCCACGTATGATGCGTTTTGTATGATAAATGATATTTTCACAATCTTTTTTTGATATCTTTTGGCAACGACTTCTTGGATCTAGTTTACAAGAAAATAAGATTTCATCGGCATAAATATTTCCAACACCAGCTATGATGGATTGATCCAGTAAAGCTGATTTAATATTTCTTTTTAGCGGATGAATTATCTTATAAAATGTCATTCCATCAAGGTTTTCATCCAGACAGTCATATCCCACATTTTTAAAACAATCCAGTCGTCTAACATCCACCGCTTTAGGATACAAAGCCATGCGACCAAATTTTCTTGTATCATGATAACATAACAATCTTCCATCATCCAAACACATGACGCAATGAATGTGTTTAAGATCGCTCGGCAATTCTTTTAAGATATAAAACTTTCCTTCCATGCGAAGATGAACAATCAAATCTAGATCATCCATGACAAAACCTAAATATTTTCCAATGCGAAAGAAGTCACAAAATCTTTGATTTTTTAATGAAGACACAAATTCCGTGACATCTAAATTTTGAATTAGTTTTGGATAATACACTTTAACATCTAAGATCTTTGCGCCTTTAATCTGATGTTCAAGTGTTGACAATACTGTCTGTACTTCTGGTGCTTCTGGCATTATTTAGCCTCATACCATGATTGACCAAAGTTGATGCTTGCCTTTAAAGGAACTTTCAATTCCATGGCCTGTTCCATGGCTTCCTTTACTAGTGCTTGCATCACTTCTAATTCATTATCTGGAACTAGAAAAATCAATTCATCGTGTATCTGCAAAAGCATCTTAGATTTAACATTTTTCTCTTTCATCGCTTGATCTACACGAATCATGGCAATTTTGATTAAGTCTGCAGCGCTTCCTTGAATCGGCGCATTCATAGCTGCTCTTTTGCCAAATTCTCTAGTCATGAAATTTTTATCATTAATTTCAGGAATCATACGACGTCTATGGAACATAGTTTCTACATATCCATTTTCTTTACAGAAATCAATCAACTGATTCATAAATTGATGAATGTTAGGATATGATGCAAAATATGTTTCCATAAATTCACCAGCTTCCTTGCGTGAAATCTTTAATTGCTGTGATAAGCCAAATTCTGTTTGTCCATAGACTATTCCAAAATTCACGGTCTTGGCAACACGACGCATATCTGGTGTCACGTCTTCTTGTGAAACATGGAAGATGTGCGAAGCCGTTCGATTATGGATATCCGCTCCCTCTTTGAATGCTTCGATCATATGAGTTTCGTTTGCCATATGAGCTAACATTCTAAGTTCAATTTGGGAATAATCGGCGGATAAAAGTTTATATCCTTTTTGGGCCACAAAAGCTTTACGAATTTCTCTTCCCTGTTCATCTCGAACGCTGATATTTTGTAAGTTTGGATCACTGCTGGATAGACGACCTGTTTGCGTCATGGCCTGATTGAAACATGTATGTATCTTCGAATCTTGCTGAATATGCTTCTTTAAGCCTTCGATATATGTTGATTTAATTTTTGAATATTTACGATAGTCCAGCAACACATCAATAATTGGATGACTTCCTTTTAATTTTTCCAAAACTTCTGCTGAGGTAGAACGCTTCTTACCTCCGCCTTTTAAATTCAATTCGTCATATAATACACCAGCAAGTTGTTTTGGTGAGTTAATATTAAAGACCATATGAGCCATTTCATAGATTTGTTGCGTTAACGATTCCAGGATAGTATCTGTCTTAGCACCTATCTCATCTAAAACATTTTCATCGATATGAATTCCCTGATTTTCCATTTCAAAAAGAATTCTTACCAATGGCTTTTCAATATTTTCATAAAGGTCGAGTAAATTATCTTTTTTTAATTCATCAAAGATATTATCTTGTCGAATACTCAACTGCCATGTCCAGGCACAGGTAACTGGTAATAAACGATCAATATGACAAGCTTCTACGTTTTTTGCCTTCTTTAATAAATCATGGATCGTTTCAGGTAATTCAATACCTAAAGAAGAAATTAAAGAATCTGTATCCGTTGCTTGTGAATGTAACAAAAATGCTGCAAGATGAAGGTCTTCTTTAAATGATGGAACATAGAATCCATACCTTTGAAGTAAATGCATCATTTCTTTAGCATCCCATGTTCTAAGACTTGTTTCATGTTTTAGCATGTTTTTGAAGTAACTGTCTTCCAAAGCATCTTCAACTTTTAGATATAAAACTTCTTCGTTATTAAAAAACATAAATCCATACAGTTTCTGGTTTAAATACGCTTCTTTCGAATTTACCGGCATCAATAAAAGATCTTTTGAATCATATCCTTTAAAAGAGCAAATTGTTTTAATTTGATAACTTTTTGAAGTCATTGTTGTTCTCGAAATCAAAGAACGCATTTCATATTTTTGATAAAAGTCATTGACCTTTTCATCATATCCATCAAATTTACAATCTTGAATCGTAAAAGGAAAATCCATAGAAGTATATATCGTTGCCAACTCTTTTGACATAAAGGCATTCTCTTTATCGTTTAATAATTTTTCTTTTTGTTTTCCTTTGATTTGATCAATATTCTCATAAACATTTTCTAAAGAACCATATTGAACAAGAAGTTTAGTAGCTCCCTTTTCACCTATTCCAGCAACACCCGGAATATTATCACTGGAATCTCCCATAATGCCTTTTAAATCAATAATCTGTTTAGGCATCAAATTATACTTTTCCTTAAAGTTTTCAACATCCATGAGATCCATGTCACTTAAACCTTTTTTCATTAATAAGACATGTGTCGTATCATCAATCAATTGTAACAAATCTCGATCACTTGTAAGGATGGTTGTCATTCCTTTTGAATTTGTTTTAGCCATAGAACCGATGATATCATCTGCCTCATAACCTTCGATTTCAAAGCGTTTGATTCCAGTGGCATCTAAAAACTCTCTTACGATTGGAAACTGTACGATCAAATCTTCATCCAGAGGTTTTCTTGTTCCTTTATACGCCGCAAATTGTTTATGGCGAAATGTTGGTTTCCCTGCATCCCAGGCAACTAAGATCGAATCTGGTTTAATAATATCAATTGCTTTATTCAACATCATAATAAAACCAAATACAGCATTGGTAGGAATACCATTTGAAGTAGACATTCTATGTGTATACAATGTCGCATAATATGCTCTAAATAACATTGAATTTCCATCTAATAATAATAATTTGCTCATAAATTTCACCTATTTTCTATGTTCTAATTCTATCATATCTTGAAAATGAAATAAAACGTCAGATAAACTGACGTCTATTTTTGTGTTTTCATTTTTACGTATTTTTTTCTTTGATCTAATTGTTTACGATGTTGACGAATCAAAGCAAAACGTTTTAAGACATCTAATATGTACATCATCATCAAAATTAAAACTCCATGCAAAGTTAGCGTAAGAAGTTCATGATGCATGAACCAGGTCATAAAAGATACATTCATGCTTTGAAAAACAAGGTTCACCAAGAATGGTATAAGATCTAATAACAGCACCAGAACAAATAAAGAAAAAAAACGAATACGTGAATCTTCTTCCATTGCTTTATTAAAGATACCGGACAAATAACCTAAACCTGCATATATGATAAAGTAAACAGGTAAAGTTCCACTAAAGAACAAATCCGTTAAAACTCCACAAAAACCCGATATCAGCACTCGATCAAGCCATCCTCTTTCATATATCAGCAACATCAATGTAATAAAACAAAAATGTGGCACAAATGAATATCCTTGAAACTGGAAATTGACAGGAAAACATAAGCTGATCAAGTCATCAATCAATGCCATTACCAACAACAATATGATCATTTGTCTAGGTTTCATTCTCCTACGACCCCACTTCCAATGACCATACAATAGTTAAATGACTGTATGTTGGATACAGGCTGTACATACACTGTTGAAATGATAGCATCATCATTGATCGTAACATCTGTAACCGTTCCAAGATATATGCCACTTGGATAATTTCCTCCTTTTCCACTAGTTGCTACCATCTGACCTGTAGAAATCTGAGCATTGTTGTCGAAAAGTGAAACACGATACGCATTACAATCTGCATCATATGACTGCAATACCCCTTCAACATTAGAACCATCTTCCATTGAAATCATGATTGCGATGTCATTGATCAAGTCTTCACTTGTCAATAAGCGCACTGTGCTGGTTGCCGTTTGCGTACTTTCAATCAATCCAACGGCTCCCTGGCTTGTGACAACCAACATATTGTTTTCAACACCTTGTGAACTTCCTGCAGAAATCGTTACTGTCTGATCCCATGAATTAGCACTTCTTTGCAAAACTGTACAACTGATCTTTGTTGCATTATCCAAACTTCCCTGCATTTCCAAAAGATCCTCTAATTCAGCATTTTTATTACGTTCATCTTCATATAAAGTTTGATAACTTCGTTGTTTGGCAAGTTGTTCGTTCAAATATTGATTATCATCATAAACGTGCCATAGATTTGATAAATCGTTAAAAACATTGGCTATCGAAGTAAGAGGATAGTCAAATAATCCATATTTTATATACGTCCATGCGCTGTATCCTACATTGGAAAGCGAATTTTGACGCAAACCAAACATGACACATCCAAAAGCTAAACATGTACATATCGCTATAATAAGTATTCTTTGTAGACGCGTAAATCTTCGCATTTTCTTCCCCCAAACTACATGTATTATAACGATATTTTGACTTTCTTTCAATGTGAACATTTATGATGATGCTAACATACCAACCTCGCAAAAAGAGTAATAACGGCTTTTCGCCACAATAACATGATCTATAAATTGAATTCCATTCATCTTTGCGATACTTACGAGTTGTTTAGTCATATTTATATCTTCTAAACTTGGAGAAGGATCTCCGGAAGGATGATTATGGACACAAATTACTCCCGCTGCATTTTGAAGATAGGCTTCCTTAAAAACATCTCGTGGATGAACACAAGCCTCATTTAAAGTACCAATAGCTAAAACACGATGAGATATGATCCTTGCTTTGGTATCCAAATAAACACAAACAAAATTTTCCTGTGTCAAATAACCATATTCCACCTTAAACCACTGAATAACATCCTGAGAATTTTTTATCTGCATACGATATGCATTTGTCTTTAACACTCTTTTACAAAGTTCCACGCCCGCTAAGAGCTGTAATGCTTTAACCTCCCTTATCCCTTTAATCTTCATGAGTGAGTTCACATGCATGTTAAACAATTGGCTTAATCCTTCTGTTTCAATCAACACATCTTGTGCAATATCAAAGACAGAACGATCTTTACTGCCACTCTGCAAAATCAATGCAATCAATTCTAGATCTGACAAAGAGTTTAATCCTTGTCGCAAAGCTTTTTCTCTTGGTCTTTGATCCAAGCTCATTTCTTTTACCTTCATACTATCTATTACACCGAAAAATAAAGAATGACAAATTTTTCTAAAAAATGCTTGCGTATTTTACAGAGTCATGATAATATACAAAGGCACTGATATTTCAGTGACATATATTCTTGGAGAAGTACTCAAGTGGTTGAAGAGGTGCCCCTGCTAAGGGTATAGGTCGGGAAACTGGCGCGAGAGTTCAAATCTCTCCTTCTCCGCCATTCATTTTTAAAAAATTGGTCCAGTGGTGTAGTGGTTAACATGCCTCCCTGTCACGGAGGAGATCGTGGGTTCGAGTCCCATCTGGACCGCCATTTTTGCAGATGTAGTTCAATGGTAGAACACAGCCTTGCCAAGGCTGATACGGGGGTTCAATTCCCCTCATCTGCTCCATTCCGTTAATAACTCCTTTATATAAGGAGTTTTTTTGTTTTATTAGAAGATTTATTGTAATTGAATTTTATCTGAGTTACTTTTCTATGCTTTCTATAATTCTTTCTAAACTTTGGTAGTCCACATAATTAACTTGTTTACCGTAAGTTTCAATAATAGCTTTTGTTTCTGCGTTTCTTTTTTCTTCAGGTATTTTTTTCTCAGCAATATACATTAATTTCATTAATGTTTTGTGTTGAAAACTTAATTTAGAATAATCAATACCTCCTCGAAGATGATATATTTTTACTCGATCATAGATTTCCTGAGAAATCTGTTTTTTTATGTTTCCACGGATATTCTTCTCATTAATTTTATCATTAGGGTCTGCTAAACCAACTGTAATGATCATGATTTCAACATTTCTTGGCTCTTTTATCTTTTTCATAGTTTTAGATAAGCCCAATACTCCACCAGCATACAAAGCTCCTACATATATGATTACTTGATATTGATTAAGATCCTGCACCTGCTGATAGGATATTTCTTTGATATGCGTTCTTTCGGACATTTTATCTGCATATAGCTTTGTTGTTCCATAATGAGAACCATATATAATGATCTTATTCATGCAATGTTTCACCGCATTTTTTAAAAACCAAAATAGCTTTAGCACTTCCTGTTATGGACACCGTCACCAATTCATATCCAGTTTCCATCATATGATTGGCCTTTTCTTCAATCTTTTTTGCCATGTCCACGGCTTTAGGGGCATACTCGATGATTTCTGTCTTATACATTTTTATCCTCCTGTATTTCTCTTATTGAGATGATCAAAAGAATGATTCCGACAATATTGGAACCAACCGATAAGCCAAGTAATACTCCTTGACTAAACTGCGAAAATGAACTGGATTGTGTTTGTAAAAAATATGTATGTAATAGATAGAAACCATTACCAAACAATATCATGATCAACGCTGTTTTAAGCTTTTTAAGTTCTTTCATATTCCTCACCTTTAAATACACTATATCACTCCTTTATATATTAAACTGTTAAGTATGCCGTATTTATTTAAACTTATCTTAACAATAATTAGATAATCTTTTCATTTGCATCCTTTAAGATCCTAAGGTATGCTTTTTTTATGATATTAAACATTAGTGGAAGAACAGACATCGTAGCATTTTATACCCCTTGGCTCATGAATCGTTTCGAGGCTGGAGAAATTTTAGTTAGAAACCCTTTCTATCCTTCTCAAGTATCAAAAATCCTTATTGAGAATGTAGATGCGATCGTATTTTGCACTAAAAACCCTTTACCTATCATTAAATATCTTCCTTCGATTCACAAGCCCATGATTTTTCAAGTTACACTGACTCCCTATCATAAAGATATTGAACCTTTTGTTCCAGACAAATCTAAGATCATAGAAGGAATAAAGGAAATATCAAAATTATTAGGACAAGAAAAAGTATATGTTCGATATGATCCCATCTTATTAAATGAAAAATACACAGTGGAATATCACATTCGTGCATTTGAAAGAATGTGTAGTCTTTTAAAAGGATATGTAAATCACATCATCGTTTCTTTTATCGACGATTATAAAAACGTTCGTAATCATTATGATGAATTAAAGCTTAAAAACCCTACGCATGAAGATTTAAAGAAAATTGGAATCCACTTCTTTGATATAGCAAACAAAAATAATATGACTGTACAAACATGTTATGAAAAAGAAGATCTCAGCCAATTTGGGTTCATCAAGGATGTCTGCGTATCTAGAAAACTTGCCTTTGAGTTAACACAGAAACATTATAAACTATGGTCTGCACGAGATTGTGGATGTATAGAGATGGTCGATATCGGAGTTTACAATACTTGCCACCATTATTGTAAATATTGTTATGCGAATTATGATGAAAAAAAGATCCATGAAAATATCATGGATCATGATGAGCATTCTCCTTTTTTGATTGGGCATGCAAAATCAGATGATATTGTTAAGGAAAGATTTAAGTAATCAAAGAAATCTTTCCATTTTTACATGCTCAATTCCATCTTCTAAAAAAACATCTGAGATAACATAAAAACCTAGCTTTTCATAGAATTCAATTGCGTATTTCTGTGCTTCAACATAAACTTTTGCATATTTTTTCTCTTGTTTCAACAACTGAAGAGTTTCATTGATCAAGCTTGTACCAAATCCTTGTCTACGGTTTAAGGAAATGATACGTCCCAATTGACAAGTATTTGTGTCTTTTTCAAACATCCTTAAATACGCAATAATTTTTCCCTTCTCTTGATAATATATGTGAAGACTTTTCTCATCTATAAAATCAATATCTGGATATAGGCATTGCTGCTCCAAGATAAAAATATCTTGTCTTAGCTTTAAGATCTTATAGAGTTCATTAACATTCAATTGATCAAATCGTTTTATGTATAATTTCAACATACTATCACTCCATCAAATATAATAAAAAGAGGGTCTAACAGTTGAGTAGTTTTTGAACTACTTTGGACTATTAGTCCCTTTTTATATGTGTATGAACC
>NZ_JAQLXG010000008.1:0-81628 GCF_028321995.1 Faecalitalea cylindroides | reverse complement strand
GGATTCTATGGCTCACTCCAATGGATTGGCTGGCTCTCTCTATTGGACGAAGTGGCTCTCAACCATTGGAATACTCAACAATAAGTGCTAAAATGAACAACCAGTCATTTCGATGCTAATTAGATAGATTTGATATTAAATCCTTTCAAATCATCAAATCATTAAAAAGATAACCGGAATTTAATTTTAAAATAAAAGAGTTTTAAAACTCAATAATTCTATCTCTTAATCAGGAGGATTTGATCCTCCTAAATACAAATGCTTTAAAAGTTACATAATATACATTATACGAAGTAGGGGTTGTTTGGGAATTGGTCTACTTTTTAAAAATTGTCGTTTTACAACTTTATTGTGAACATAACAACTTATTGTGAACGAATTAGATAAAATATACCCTTTTTAGGATATTTTATACAACTTTAAAGTGAACACTCATATCTTTTATGAATTTTACAAAAGTATTTATATCAATTCCATATAAAAAGCACCCGTTTATTGGGTGCCTTTATTTTATTAGATAATCGCTTGTATCATCTCTTCTTGAGTCGGTTTCTTCTTTTTTGTTGTTTGTTTTTTCGGTTTCGCTAGTTCTGTAATAATCTTTTTTTTATCTCCTTGACTGTCTTGTTTTCAATTCCTTTATTGATAATCTTTTTATTAAAGTAGTTTTCTATCTCCGGTCTTTCAAAACCTACATCTTCGATATCCTGAATGATTTGTTCTTTTATTTTCATGATATTCAACAAAGTATAAAAAAGGACCCAAATTGGGTCTGTTGGTTTACAATTAAGTTGAAGAATAACATTTATTTAAACCAATAAAAGCATATAAATAGTATTTTCGTGTATTTTTTGATACTTGTTGATACTAGTACGTTCTCAGAACGTTAGAAAGTACTCTATTTCGATAACAAATCTATTTTAGGTATATCTTTTAAGAAAATACATTGATTCACGAAATACCTACCCTTACCATCGAAATACGGACATATAAAAATTCTTAAGAGAATTGCACACCAGATTATATAATGTATAAATTAGTAGAATTGACCAGTTAAAAGGATGCTCACATAAGCATCCTTTCATCATGATTCAATTTTACTAATGTTTACGTTTAAACAATACAGCTAACAAAGCGCCTAGAGAAGCTATTCCTAATACCGTCCAAGCCATAACATTTGTCTGTGTACTTGTTTGTGCTGTATCTTTTTTGGAATCCTCTTTATCGGTGTCCGTTGTTTTCTGCTGTACTGTTACATAAATCGTTCTGACAACACGGGTTCCATGTATTTAATTTTAGCATGTCTTTTCACCCTGGCTTTACCACTTTTCGATTATCTGGAGTATATACAGTTTCGACAAGCCCAATTAACTTATCAATATGGTTATTTACAATTAGCCATCCGACCGTTAATTTTGCCTATGTGTTCCCTCTTGCTGGGATGGTTTCTAGTACATTTTCTAGGTATCCAAAAAACAAACCTTAAAATATTTTTTCTGCTAGTTGCAATCTTAATCATCTATATAATCTTTATTTCACCATGGTGTTTAATTCCTATTTTGCAATTGACTCTTCCATGGCCAGATTACATAAATTATCTTGCGATAATTTTTTCTCAAATTGATTTTCTACCAGCTATATTTGTTATAATGGGTATGGGTTTAGCCTATACTCGTTAGAAGAATCTATACTTATAAATTGGAATTTAGAAGTGTAATTATAATGAACAACATCGAATTTTTGGAGATGATAAGATGGAATTTAGACTAGCAAGAATAGAAGATTTGAAACAACTGAAAATAATTTATAAAGAAATCATAAAAAATATGAATAAAAATAACATTCAAATTTGGGACGATATTTATCCTTGCGAGTTCTTTGAAGATGACATAAATAACAAGCGTCTTTATGTTATTGCAGATGATGAAGAAATCATATCTGCTTTTGCTTTATGTGATAACAATGCAAGAGAAGCTTATGTTGAATGGAGTGAAAAATCTGCTAAAGCAATGTATATTGACCGATTGGGTGTTAATGTTGAGTATTCTAAAAAAGGAATTGGTCAGCAAATGCTCAATAAAGCAAAAGAAATTTCTAAATCAATTGGTGCTGAATATTTACGATTATTTGTAGTAGATATAAATAAACCAGCTATTCGATTGTATCAAAAAAATGGTTTCACGAAAGTTAATGGAGTTTATGATGAAGTGTTTGACGATGGATATGTTTTACGTGAAATTGGATATGAAATCAAGTTGTAAAATAAATCCTAATTTAACAATTTCATATCCAGCATTATACAAAGCGGTCAGTCTTTATGATTGGTCGCTTTTCAATATCTGGAAAGTACTGTTTTCATCCAATATAAGCGTAAAGTTGAATTATGTCAGAGTCAACAATATGTACCTCTATCTCCCTTTGTTTTTAGTATAGAATTTAATAAAATGATGATGCATCTATTGTACAGATGCACCATTCAATTTGTGTAATAATAGTTCTTTAATATGTTCTACACGACTGATCGCGTTAGAGACTTGTGTTTGAGCTGTTGTAATATTAGATTGAACATACCAATCAACCAAGATCCCATCAAAAAAGTAATCTGCAAATTTAATAAATTCACCTGTGTCCAATGAAATATTAATATCTTCGTTTACATCATGTAATTCTTTGGCGAACTTTTCAATAGAAGCCTTGCAGTTATCAATATAGACCTGTGCTTCTTTAACTCTAGAACGCTTCATATACGTCATTAAAAATCCTCCGCCTAGAATATCTGCAATCGACCAACTTTTAGCCGAATCAAGTGCATTAAGAGCCTTATATAAGTTATCTAGAGTGTTATTTGCTGCTTCAAGAGCTTCCAAGATTTCTTTTGTTTCTTTTGTCATATGATTTCCTTTCAACATATGTAAAGCTTTTTTTAAATGAACTTCTTTAAATCCACCATTCATAAAATCTGTTTGAATCAAACGATCTTTTAAATCTGCCATATCGGTATTGTCATCCAATATGATGATTTGATCTTTACGAACACGATTTTCTTTTAACCACTGATTGATTTCTTTTCCTCTTGTCTTACCTTGTTCATATTCCAAATATGGAGTTATATCGATCCACTTTGGGATACCAAATTCCTTAAAAGCTGCCTCTAGGCGGTCCATATCCGACTCAATCAATCTCCAACTTGAACTAAGTACAATATGCACATAATCGATTGAATGCACAAGCTTGCTAAAAAGAGCGAGGCATTCAGAATCTAAATCTGGATATAAAGAATTCACATGTTTTTTCTTATACGTTTCATGATGATTTAATACACCGTCTACATCCAAAAAGATGTATTTTCCCTTATTCATCTTAGCCTTTCTAAAAAAGACTGATCAACCAGTCTTTTTTTATTACAAAAATGTCGAAATCGTTCCAATAACCATGCTGGTTACGATTAATAAACAAACAAGAAGGATCATTCCTTTTTTTACCATTTACATCACCGATATGATTATAACATAATTCATCATCTTATTTAAGGTGCTTGATAATTCTTGCTGGATTGCCACCAATCATAACATTCGATTCAAAGGATTTTGTAACGACAGATCCAGATGCAACAATTACATTTTCTTCTAAAGTAATACCTGGATTGATCGTCACATGGCCTCCGATCCATACATTATCTTTAATGATGACATCGTCACCATATTCTAAACCTTGTCTTCTTAACTCCAAATCCAGTGGATGATTTACGGCATAGATTCCAACCTGCGGTCCGATCAATACATTATTGCCAATATAAATTCTACCTACATCACAAAATACGCATTCAACATTGACAAAGACATCATCTTTAAAATATATATTATATCCATTATCACAATGAAAATTCGATTTGATATTTAAATTCTTGCCCACACGACCAAACAATTCTTTAAAGAGTTCATATCGTTTTTCCTTTAAAGAATTATCTGTATGATTGAGTTCGTTTAATATACGATTCGTGTTCTTACGTAAACTTCTTAAATAGGCATCTGAAGGATCAAAAAGTTCTTTTCGACACATTTTGTCGTATGAACTCATCTCTTGAATATGAATTTGTTCATATTTAATCTTGGGGATATGACAATATCCATCCGGATCCTTTTCAAGATACTTTTGATGATATTCTTCTGCTGGATAAAAACTATCTAACGGACATACTTCAACCACAATTTTTTGAGCAGATTTAGCTTGTTGAAGACGAAAAGTTTCTTGAATGATACGTACATCGTTTTTATCGGTATAATAAATTCCTGTACGATAAGAAGAACCTATATCATTTCCTTGTCTGTTTAAAGAAAATGGATCGATGATTTCAAAATAAGCATCTAAAAGTTGTGATAACAATATTATATTTTCATCATAGTCAACCTTGAGCGTTTCAACATGACCGCTTTTTTGCGAACGAACATCCTCATATACAGGATTTTTAATATGCCCATTGGCATATCCTACTGTGGTTGAAATCACTCCAGGAATAAGATCAAAATACTTTTGAACACCCCAAAAACATCCTCCAGCTAAATAAATCGTCTTCATTTTACCCTCCAAAAAAGGAAGAAATATTTCTTCCTTATGAACTCATCGTATGCTCAATATTACTTATCTTCCAATCTGTATCTTCCTTAACCAATGTAAATCGAGTCTTATAGTCCTTGCTTTCAATATTATCTACATATGTTTTCATCTCACCAAAGACAAAGTTGGATAGATCGCTGATCAACTGATTGGTAGCTGCTTCTTCTCCTTGAGATAGATAAAGATCTTGCATCTCATTCATGTGTTCATTGACATAATCATTTGTCACAGTTGTCAAGCTGTCTTGGAATTCACTCGAATTAAACTGTTCAAAATCCAAACCTTTACCGGAAACAATAACTGTAGCTGTATCCGAATCAAATGTCACTTCATCAATATTATAGCTGTCAAACGTGTTTTGAATCGTGTACTTTAACCAATCCTTCGCTGCATTATCAAAGTCTTCACCTAAGGCAGCAGCCGTAAGTTCCTGCTCTACAACTTCATCCAAATCTTTGATACCAAAACCATCTTCAACATCCGCAGTATAATAAGACATTGCAGTTTGATAATCTCCAGACTGGATACTCGTAAAGTAGTTGTCAATCACCTCTCTTACTTGTGGTTCTTCATCTGCATTCGAACAAGCACAAAGCCCTATGGAAACAAACAGAACCATTACGAGTCTTAAAATTTTTTTCATAATAAATACCTATGTCCTTTCTTTACTTTATTTATAACACATTCACTTATAAAGCTAAAGAAAATAAAAAAGAATATCCGAAGATATTCTCATTAACGATTATTACACTTATTTTTTAGCGTTTGACTCGGTCTAAATTTTGGCAACTTAGTTGCTGGAATCATGATTCTTTCTTTTGTTACGGGATTGATCCCCATACGCTCTTTTCGAAAGAAGATTTCAAATTTTCCAAAACCGCTGATATCAACATAACCTTCGCTTGCCAAAGATTCTGACATCTCATTAAATATAAGCTCAATTGCATAGCTGGCATCTTTCTTAGAGATATTTAAATTATCACAAAGAACTTGAGCCAAAGATTCTCTGTTTACAAATTTAGCCATACTAAAACTCCTTCTTTAATTCACGAAGCATTAAGTCATTTGCACAAGTTTTAGGTTCTTTTCCTTCAAATAAAATCTGATATACTTCTTCACAAATTGGCATGTCAATATTGTTTTCCTTGGCGACCTTATGAACGATCTTAGCGGTCCTTACACCTTCAACCGTTTTCTTGTTGTACTTTAAGAAATTTGTAACATCGTTTTCTTTACCAATCTGATATCCAGCTTCAAAGTTACGAGAATGAATACTTGTGCAAGTAACAATCAAATCTCCTATTCCCGTTAGGCCCATAAAAGTTTGTTGTTTACCACCAAAGAAAACACCATAGCGAATCATTTCCTGCAAGCCTCGCGTGATCAAGGCTGCTCGTGTATTGTCCTGATATCCTAAACCACTTAAAATACCAGACGCAATAGCCATGACATTTTTGATTGCAACGCCAAGCTCGCTACCAATTTCATCATCTCCTGTATAAATACGAAGATAATTATTAGAGAAAGTACGCTGAATCACTTGTGCATCCTCTTCTTTCAAACTAACCGCATCGATCGTCGTTAATAAACGTATCACAACCTCTTCGGCATGACTTGGTCCAATTAGAGAAACAACAGAACTTAAATGTTCTTTTGAGATGCAGCGACGAATTACTTCACTCATTCTTTCACTGGTTTCTGGATGAAATCCTTTTGATACATTAACTACGATTATATTGTTCTTTAAGTAAGGATCAATCTGAAGACAAATACCTTCAATCGCAAATGTAGGTACAGCCAATAAAACTATATCCGCATCTTTTACAACCGTGATATCATCGGTTGCCTTTAAGTTTGGATTTAATTCCACTCCTTCAAAATATTTAGAGTTTTCATGATTCAGGTTGATGTCGTCAATTTCGCTTTTCTCAATACCGTAAATGATGACTTCCTCTTTGTTATCGGCTAAAACTTGTGCAAGAGCTGTTCCCCAGCTACCGCTACCTATCACAACTGTTTTCATCTTAAACGCCTCCTAAGATTTCTTTCGGGCAATGATACGAATCGGAGTTCCTACAAAGCCAAAAGCTTCTCTTAATTTATTTTCTATATATCTTGAATAACTAAAATGCAAGAGTTCTGGATCATTGACAAACAATACGATCGTAGGCGGTTCAACACTTACTTGACTTGCATAATAAATCTTTAACTGCTTACCGAGATGAGGTTTTGGCGGATTCATCATCTGTGCATCCAAGATTACATCGTTCAATACATTGGTCATAATGCGCATGCAGCAAGAATCATGTACTTCATCGATCAAAGGAATCAGCTTATTGACCTTGCTGTGAGTCAATGCACTTGTAAAGGCAATTGGCGCATAATCAAGGTATACAAATTGAGCGCGAATTTCTTTCTCAATTGCATTCATAGTCTTTTCATCTTTATCAACCGTATCCCATTTGTTGTAAACAATGATTACGCCTTTACCAGCTTCATGTGCCAAACCGGCAACATGTTTATCTTGCTCACGAATACCTAATTCACCATCAATAACAAATAGAACAACATTACTTCTTTCTATGGCGTTCATTGCGCGAAGAATTGAATATTTTTCAATATTCTCATAAATCTTTCCTCGTTTTCGAATTCCGGCCGTATCAATGATCATATATTCTTTGTCATCAACTTTAAAAGGCGTATCGATCGCATCTCGTGTTGTTCCCTCAATATTGGATACAATAACTCGATCCTCTTTTAAGATCGCATTAACCAAAGAACTTTTCCCAACATTTGGTCGACCAATGACACAAAAAGAAGTGATTCCTTCATAAGGCTTTAATTCTTTTTTAGGCATTAATTCAATAACTTTATCCAACAAATCGCCCAAACCAATTCCATGAGCGCCAGAAATAGTCATAGGATCTCCTAAACCTAAAGAATAGAATTCATATACTGCCATCTGTAATTCCTGATTATCAGCTTTGTTTACCGCAAGCACAACTGGTTTATTGGACTTTTGAAGTTTACGAGCGATTGCCATATCATCAGTCATAACTCCTTCTTTGGCAGAAGTGATAAAGATAATGACATCAGCTTCTTCAATTGCAATATCTACCTGCATATTGATTTCTTCGGAAAAAGGCTGATCTTCAATTTGAATACCGCCTGTATCAATAATATGAAAAGACTGTGTAAGCCATTCCACCGTTCCATAGATACGATCTCTTGTAACACCAGGTGTATCATCTACAATACTCTTTCTTTCACCTATCAGTCGATTGAATATCGTAGATTTTCCTACATTCGGTCTACCTACTATAGCTACGGTTCCTCGAATCATACAACACCGTCCTTTCTAAATTTCTTTATTGATTATGTTTAATACAACATCAACAACTTCGTCGATCGTCAAATGCGATGTGTCAATTTCAATCGCATCATCTGCTTTTTTTAAAGGAGAAATTTTTCGATGCGAATCTTGATAATCACGAGCTATGATATCTTGATATATTGTTTCATAATCCGCATCAATACCCTTATTGATATATTCATCATATCTACGCTGTGCACGAGCCTTGGCATCTGCATTCATAAAGATTTTTACTTCTGCATCTGGCAAGACAACTGTACATATATCGCGTCCATCTAAGATATACCCCTTGGATTTGGCAATTTCTTTTTGAAGATCGACCAATTTTTGTCGCACCATTGGTACAGCGCTTGTTTTGGAAGCCATCATGGAAATATCATTTGTGCGAATTTCTTTTGTGACATCTTCACCATTTAGATATACGTGATCATTTTGAAAAGAAATCTTTAGATCACTTAATGCTTTTTCTAAAACTTCTTCGTTTGAATAATCAATCTCATTTTTTAAAACATAGTAGGCAACACAACGATACATTGCCCCTGTATCAAGATGAACATAATTAAGTTTATTTGCCACAATATCGGCTATTGTGCTCTTACCGACTCCACTGGGCCCATCAATTGCTATATTGATCTTCGCCATTTTATAGTCCCATCTGCCAAATGAAGTAAATTGTTACACCAATAGATGCAATCAATAACAAGATCAAAATAACAAGAATGACATTTAAGATTGTTCCTGATTTTTTTGTCTTTTTCTGCGCAGGAATATTATCGATATCACCAGCACGCATCCTCATTTTTGCACTTGGAGCATCCTGGGTATTTGTACGAACTTTTGCAGCTTTCTTCTTTGTCTTTTTAACCTTCTTTGGTTTTTTCTTTGAGGTTGCTTCTACTCTATTTTCTAAAGTACGATCAAACTCATCTGTATTCTGATCAAAAAACGTTAGCTTATCACTTTCTTCCACTGGATCATCAGCACGAATGTCAGCGTTTCCTAGTACGATGCGTTCTGATTTTGGTTTTACAGCTTCTTTAGGTTCTTCAACAGGCTGTTTTACTGGTTCTTTCTTTTCAACTCGAACTGGATTGATACGAGTTAATTTTTGATTTGGCATGTATGTGGCAACACCATTGACTTCTTCTGAAGTAGGTTTAGGCATTTGCATTGTTGAACCTAATTCATCTTCATCATCTTCCATTGGAATAAAATGTGCATTACGTCTGCGTGTTTCTTTTCCATCCAGCTGCTTCAAGATGTTGATTTGTGTATCATCAGTATAACGATATCCATTTTCAACATTATATTGTTTTACTTCATCTAAAAGATCATCCATGACTGGAGATTTAGGTAATTCTTTTGAGATTGGTTTAGCATTAATTTCTTCATGAGGATATAAAGGCTGGTTCGCATGTGACAATTTGCTGGCCTGTACTCTTGATAGACGAGAAGGTGATGTCTGCACTTGAGCCTCTGTTGTTTCTTCTTCTAGCTTATCACGTAAATCTTGATATTTTTTTGTTCTTGATAATTGAGCCATAATAGACCTCCTAATAAATATTCTAATATATTATACTAAAAAAATACTATATTTTCTAACTTTCGTACATTATATTGTAGTGAAAAAAAGCATTTGTATAATTAGATACAAATGCCCTCTTTAATGAAACTATTTTGCACGTCCAGAATATTTCCCGTCACTTGTATTTACAACGATCATTTCGTCCTGTCCAATGAATAATGGTACCTTAACTTCTAAACCAGTTTCTAAAACTGCATTCTTGCTAGCACTGGTAGCTGTATCTCCTTTTACAGCCGGTTCACATTCAACCACCTGTAAAGTTGCCTTATCAGGAAGAATTACACCAAGAATTTCACCTTCAAAGCTTGAGATATTAACATTATCATTGGCTTTAATGAATTTTCTTTCCCATTCTAGACGATCCGCAGGAATTTCAATTTGTTCATAAGTTTCATTATCCATAAATACTAAAGAATCATCTGTATCGTATAAGTACTGCATTTCACGTTTTTCAATCAAAGCTGGTTCAATTTTTTCTCCTCCACCCCATGATAATTCAACGTTACTACCAGTACGAAGATTACGAACTTTTGCCTTAACGACCATAGCGCTGCGAGCTGTTTTATTCTGTGAAGCATCTAATACAACATAGATATCTCCATCGACCTGTATTGTTAATCCAGGTTTCAAATCATTCGAACTAATCATAATTTTCAGTCTCCTTTTTTACATACCTTATTCATTTTAATAAAAAAGGCACGTTTGTCAATAAAAAGCCTTTATATAAAGCATGTTTGACAAACCAAAAAAATATAAAAGACCATAAAAAAGGTAAAAAGCACAATAATGTGCTTTTTACCAGTATCAAAAGGAATCGATATGAATAAATCTTTTCATATACCAAAAGGAAGGATGGTGGTACATGAAATATTGGAATTGAGCCTGATTCCAAATTTATCCGACTTAATAATACAACGTTTTTAGGAAAATGTAAACACTTTCATGATTTTTTTGAAACATTTCATTTTGATAAATATTCATGAATAGAGCTTGCAGCTTTTTTACCAGCTCCCATAGCCTGAATAACTGTTGCAGCTCCCGTTACCGCATCCCCACCGGCATAAATACCGGCACGACTTGTCATGTTTTTGTCATCGACAATAAAACATCCCTTGCGGTTCACTTCCAAGCCTTCAGTTGTATGACGAATCAATGGATTTGGACTTGTTCCAATTGCCATGATCATGCAGTCGATATCGATCGTAAAATTCGAATCTTTGATTTCGACAGGTCTTCTGCGTCCGCTTTCATCTGGTTCACCCAGTTCCATACGCACGCATTCAATACCATTGACCCAACCATTTTCATCCCCAAGAACTTTGACAGGATTACATAGTAAATCAAAGATAATGCCTTCTTCTTGAGCATGTTCAACTTCTTCTTTACGAGCTGGTAATTCTTCCATACTTCTACGGTATACAATATGGACTTCACTACCTAGACGTCTTGCGCATCTTGCTGCATCCATCGCAACATTTCCTCCCCCTACAACAACGCATTTTTTAGGGTGTTGTACTGGAGTAGCACTACCTTCTTTATAAGCTTTCATTAAATTGATTCGGGTTAAGAATTCATTGGCAGAATATACACCTTTTAAGTTTTCGCCTTCAAGGTTCATAAAATTAGGTAATCCGGCACCAGAACCAATGAAAATTGCTTCATAGCCTGATTCAATCAAAGAATCAATGGAGTCACTTCGTCCCACGACAAAGTTAGTAACAATTTCAACACCAAGTTCTTTTAAATGTGATATTTCTTTTTGAACGATTTCCTTAGGAAGTCTGAATTCAGGAATACCATACATCAATACACCACCGGCAACATGCAAAGCTTCAAAGATCGTTACTTCATATCCTTGTTTTGCTAAATCACCTGCACAAGTAAGACCAGCAGGTCCAGCGCCGACAATAGCAACTTTATGATGGTTGGATTCTGGCTTTGTCAAAGGTGCATCGTTATTTTCTCTATGATAATCCGCAACAAAACGTTCAAGACGTCCAATTGCAACACTTTCACCCTTGATTCCACGAACACAATATTTTTCACACTGATTTTCCTGCGGGCATACACGTCCGCAAACGGCAGGAAGACTTGAAGTCAAAGAGATAATTCGATAAGCCTCCTCAAATTCTCCATCTTTTACTTTTTCAATAAAATCTGGAATATTTACATTTACAGGACAACCATTGACACAAGGTTTATGTTTACAATGCAAACATCTTGTTGCCTCTTCCATTGCCATTTCAGCAGTATATCCTGTAGCGACTTCTTCAAAGTTTTTGATTCTTTCGTCAGCTGGTTGAACCGGCATGGCGATTTTTTCTAATGACATATTCGGCATTAAGCTACCTCCTTATTCAATAGATTGCATGTTTCTTCTCTTTCATGTTTTTCAAAATCCATGTAAGCACGATTTCTAGACATTGCTTCATCAAAGTCTACAAGATGTCCATCAAAATCCGGTCCATCTACGCATGCAAATTTAATTTCATCGCCAACACGTAAACGACATCCTCCACACATACCTGTTCCATCGATCATAATAGGATTCATAGAAACAACTGTTGGGATGTTGTATTTTTTTGTTAGTTCACAAACAAACTTCATCATGATGATAGGTCCAATCGCAATCACTTTATCAAATTTTTCACCAGATTGAATTAATTCTTCCAGTTTTAAAGTAACAACACCTTTTTGACCAACACTACCATCATCACTCATCAAATAATATGCATCGCTGCATTCTTTAAATTCATCTTCTAAGATCACAAGATCTTTGTTTCTAAAACCAACGATGGTTGTTACATCTGAACCAGCTTCATGGAAAGCTTTTGCAGTTGGATAAGCAATGGCACATCCAACACCACCACCGATGATACATACTTTTTCATTACCATCAATTTCACTAGGCTTTCCAAGTGGACCTACAAAATCATGTAAGCTATCGCCCTCTTCAAGTGTATTTAACAGCATAGTTGTTTTCCCTACAATTTGGAAAATAATTGAAACAGTTCCTTTTTCAGAATCGGAATCAGCAATCGTCAAAGGGATACGCTCTCCCTCTTCATTTACACGCAAAATGATAAATTGACCAGCCTTGGCACGTTTTGCGACAAATGGCGCATCAATAACCATACGCGTAACTGTAGGGTTTAAAACTTCCTTTTTTAAAATTGTATACATATTTTCACCTACCCTTGTCTATTGTATCACAGATGTTGAAAATTTTTTAAATTTATGAAAATTTTTACATTTCCTCCGAGTACTTCAATCCCCAGCTTTCACGAATTTGACTCATCATGTCCATGACATCATATGTAAAATCTAGATGCATGACATTTTCATTTGTCAAAATTGTCTGTTCCATATCTGTAATTTCGTAATATAGAGCATCTTTAGTATCTCCACATTCAATCATTTCTTGATGATTGTCTTCTGTATACGTTATGACAGCTTTACAAGCTCTAGGATATTCATAAATCTCAATATACCCTTTATCATAGGCAATCATGCCTCGCTTTGGTTGTTTAGCATGTAAAGTCAAGGCAATCGTAGCCATTTCCTGTTTTGAGTTCATCAACAAGATACCAGCCTGTTCATCTACTTTACTAGGGGCAAGACGGACTTGCGAAA
Organism: Faecalitalea cylindroides; assembly: GCF_028321995.1. Lineage (NCBI taxonomy): Bacteria > Bacillati > Bacillota > Erysipelotrichia > Erysipelotrichales > Erysipelotrichaceae > Faecalitalea > Faecalitalea cylindroides. The sequence continues at coordinate 68,423 of NZ_JAQLXG010000008.1, read as the reverse complement.
GGATCTGATCTGGTTTTTCAGACATGAACCAACGAACAAATGACAATGCATATACACCAATATCCAATAAAGCTCCACCTGCTAAATTAGGATTGAAAAAACGATTCTTCATATCATATTCTTTATAACTTCCAAAATTCATTTGAATCATTTTTAGCTCTCCAAGGACTCCTGAATGAGTTAGATCATATAACTTTTTATAAAGAGGCATATGATATAAAGTCATAGCTTCTGCCAAGATCACACCATTTTCTTCAGCAAGTTTTTTTGCCATCTCCAATTCATCAATATTCAATGTAATTGATTTTTCACATAACACATGTTTCTTGTTGGCTAAGGCTTTTTTCAAGAAATTTATATGCGTATTATGTGGTGTTGAGATATAAATAACATCTACATTCTCATCTTCAAAAACATCATCGATATTTTCATACACCTTTTCAATACCATATTCTTTGGCAAAGTCTATAGCTTTTGAATATGTTCTATTGGCCACGCCGTATAACTTTCTTCCATCCTTTTGCATAGCCTGTGCCAACTGATGCGCAATCACACCACATCCTAAACTAACCCAGTTTAACTCTTTCATTTAATGTCTCTCCTTATCGATTCTATATCCAAAGCTAAACGTATCTCATTTATATGTTCCTGCATCTTTTTATACGCAAGATCTTCATTTTTCTCTTTGATCGCATTGAATATTTCACGATGCATGATACTAGATCTTGCTGATTTCCCTTGAGACTTTAACCTTAGGTAAAATTATTTATTATTCTATTTTGCTAAAACTTAATCAAACCAAAGAGAAAATCTAAAGTCTTTGACATGCATGTCAAAAGATCTTGACAACCACTCTCAGTCAAAAAAAGGAGCTGAAGCTCCCGTTTTAATAAACCAAATCGAAAAATTTCATTTCCTTTGATTCAGATAAACCAGTATCATAACTTCTATCACCTAGATAATCTAAGAATAGTTGTAATGTATCTGGATCCTGGCATGCCTCATAGAACAATTGAATGGCTTCAACGGCACGAAGCATGGCGCGATCATATAAATCAAAGAAACTCTCTGTGCTCTTGATCGTATCATCACAAGGATGCACCCATTCTTTGTGTAAAAGATTGATCGTATCAAATGGATCTTCTGGTTCATCTGGAACAAAAAAGCCAGATATCATACTTTCTGTGCGCAACACCTTTTCAAAAGAATGTGAGATCTTAAATTTTGTTCCCGTTTTATCATAGAATAACTTTTCGACAAAACACCAGTCATTTAAACTTTCTAAGATCTGGTGTGGAAGTACATCTACTTTATATACATTTCGAATCGCAGGAACATAGATTCTTGCGATGGCACGTGCTTGTTCCAGACTTACTTCACATGTTTCATAAGCTTTAAAATCTGAGATCGTACAATCGTTTTTCACCTTTAACATGATCGCATCGATCAACGATTCAAAACGATGATGCCACCAGCTGCTCTTTCCTGTACAACGACCCGTTCGATAAAACACATATGGATGTGCGATACTATCCAATGCCCAGTGGCAAAGGTGACCACAAGTATATGTCATCATATCTTGACGAATTTCTGGATCTTTTTCTTTTTGTATGGAGGCAACAGCGCTTGCATAAAAATCATTAATGGAGTGCGAATGGACTTCATTTCCAATTTTTCTTAAAGGTGTTTTTTTCATAAATGAGGTTGGATTCAAATTATGGAAAAACAAAAAATCCGGTCCATTTCCTCCAACTTCCATCAATTGAAGCCTAGATTCTAGAAAATCATATTTAGGATCATCCAATTTTTCATATACATCATCGGTAAATAATATATGTGTGATAATATTAGGCATTTACATCATCCTCCTTAAGATATTTTTCTAGACCATGAAATATAACATATTCCGCAAAAGTATCCATCTTGCAGTAGTTTGACAATTCCTGTCGAATCACTTGTTTTTGTTCCGGTAAAGCTGAATCGAAAGTTCTGTAAGTAAACACTGCATTTAATCCATTTTGAATGGATAATTGATGATATGAGTATTCATCAGTAAAAACCGGTAACACTTTCTTTAAAGAATAATGTCCCCGCATACGATTATCATAAAACAATCCACATTCAAACGGTTTAGATAAATCAATCATACGATCACATATTTGATCAAGTTGTTCCTTATATTTGGGAAACTGTTCGCCAAGTTGTTTTAAGCGAAGTTTTTCCGCACCTTCCATGTTATAAACAAGTATACTACCCTTTTTAGGAATAGTTTCTAATAAAGAAAGAATAAACTTTTCACGACAATCGGCTGTATCAAAAAAATCATGATGACTCAAATTATGATTCAAATCTTCAATATGCAGGCTATATTGAAAACAAAGAACGTCAAATGCTTTCATATTCTCATATGGTGGAATTGCAAAGGTATCCCATTCAAAATCAAGATATGAAATTGGATATTGAATCATGGATGTCCAAATTCTTAAAGCCGCTTTATCATAAAATATGCCATGTTTACTTGCCATGTATTGTGCATATTGCAACTTAAATCCTTCGATATCTTCCGGCTCTAGATCCGATATACGTCGAATTCCATTGGCATAGGCTTGTAGCTTATGTGAAGATGTCGTCAAAAATAAGATAGAATCGTCTGGGAGTTTGGATTCATCAAAACAATCATCGTAATAAGAACATCTTCTTCCTGTTGTACACTTTTTGGAACGATCCAATGTAAACTCTGGACTATCTAACAATGTTTGAACTGTATCGATCCATTCATCTAAATCAAAATCATATTGTTCCATACACTCATCAATTGTTTTAGATGGTTTATTACGCCGATTAAATAAATGATCATTGCGTAATAAGAATTCGTTTAAATCTAAATAATCTTTTCGAATGTACTCTTTGTTCAAATAGATGATTTCATTACTTGTAATATGCACACCAGCACTTTGGGCAATCTGTATATTTATTTTCATCAATTGCGCTTCGGATTCTTTGGGATAAGCACTTAAATGTGGATATATAGCTTTATACCCATCTTCCATTTTCATCAAAACAGGAATCCGGGTACGACAATTTCTATACTCAAAACGAACTGAACATACTACATCACTATTTTTTAATAGATTTAAAGTATCTTCATTGGTATCACCAACCTGACCACAAGGAGCATTTTGTATATTTAAATATTCTTTCCAGTAATCACTAAAAGGTTTTTCCATATGGTAAAAGCCTTCAAAGGGATGTTTTCTATGAACGTTATTCCAACAGTATTTGGGACAACGTTTATAATTGAGCAAATCACTTACATGTATCATTCTTTTCACCTTACTTATTTTATCTTACTCTTGATACATATGCAAAATATCTTTTACCATCCTACAGTATTCATTTTTATTATCTAAGGGAGCAACAAGCTTTGCCTTATCTTGAAACAAGAAAAGTTGCTGATAGATTTTATTAGGATCTTCAGCCATAAATGTGCAAAGAATCCCATCATTCTTCTTGATTTCTTTAAAATCCAAGCCCCAGTACTGCTCTTTAAACATACGAATAAATTCCGTCTTGACCAAGATCTCAAAACGAATAAAACTTGCCTTTATCAATGATTCTTTTCCTATAAAAGACGCAACATTAAAGGAAGAATCGCGTAAAAATCGTTTATCCGTCAATTTACATTGTTTCATGCGTTGAATAGAAAAACGATAGGTGCGATATTCATTTCGTTTATGACTAAATCCAATCACATAATACGCATTTTTATAATGAATGATTTCATACGGATCCAACAAAAATGTTGAAACATCTTTTTGTGATAAAGTCTGATAAGAGATTTCTACGCTTTGCTTCCTGTCCATTGCCAACTGTACCGTTTGAACCATGTTATATTCTTGCAAAGAAAGTGCCAAACCAGTCTGATTTACATAATAGTGCATCATAGATTTAGTATCTTTATCTGCACATAAGACTTTATCTAAACCGCTATGAAAAAAATCACGCCCTACAAATTCAGGATGAGAATCAACGATTCCTCTTGATTCATTTAAGGCGTCAATTTCATCTTTTGTTAATTTCAAGGATGGAAACAAACAATCTTCATCTAAATAATATCCACCATATCTTCCTTTTACTTCTTGTATATTATAACCCGCAGTAACCAACTCTTTTTTAAACTCTCGTATATTTCTAGGATTTGTTTCTAACTCTTTGGCAAGTTCTAATGTATTCATCTTCCCTCTTGCCTTTAGTAACATCAACATCTTGATGCATATTGCACTACGATTCATAAATCTTCCTACCCTCAACTACTAGTCGTAGAATGTTTCTTAACTTTCAAACGCATGACAACATCTTCTTTGACTAGTTGATAAATACATGAACAGACAGGAATAGAAATTATAATTCCTAAGATACCACCTAAACTTGCTCCTACTGTTACTGCCACGATTACATACATTGGAGGAAAGCCAACAGAACGTCCAACTACATTTGGATAGATAAAGTTTCCTTCTACCTGTTGGATACAAATAAACATGATCATAAAATAAACAGCTGACTGCACCGATTCTGTAGCTACAAATAAAGCTCCAATAATAGCTGCAATCAAAGCACCAAACATTGGAACAAGAGCCCCAACACCAACAATGATTCCTACTAGAGTAGCATAAGGTATATTCAATAGCGTTGCACCAACTGTTACCAAAGTTCCTAAAATGATGCACTCGGTACATGTCCCACCTATATACTGTGTAAAAGTGCGGGCAATTAAACGTAGTACATGCAATGTTTTTTCATAAATATCATCTGGCATATACGCTCTTAACAAACCTTTGGATTCTTTAACAACCGTACTTTTATTGAATAAAACAATAATAGAGAACATCAAGGCAACAAAGGTTGAAAGTACAATTGAAAATGTCGTAGAGATAACTTGGTACACAGAGCCAAAAATATTGTTTGCTCCACCAGAAAAAATCCAGTTGATAAAATCATTGAACCAGTTTGATAAATTATCAAAATCTAAGACGTTTAAATCTAACCCCTGAATCCAATTATGTAAAGAAGGAATCGAACTGGAAGTACGATATGCCCAATGATAGAAAGAGTTTAAAGTTTCAGGAAGATTATTGATGATTGTTTCCAAGGAAGCAAAAATCTGAGGAACCAGCAAAAAAACAAAGCCTAAAAACAAAGCTAAAACAATCACAATGGATAGAATATTTGCGATGACACGATAAATTTTACGCTCTTCAATCTTAAATAAGATATTTCCGGCACGCATTAAATTATTTGCAATGATATTAAATACAAAGGCAAGTCCACCACCAAATAAAAATGGCATACAAATTGATAAAATATATAATAAAACCTGCAAAATTTTTTCAAAATATAAAACAACCATTAACAGAACCACGGCAAATAAAATCACTCTTCGATATAATACTTCTTTATCCTTATATTGTCTTGGAACTCTAAACATTTGATCACCCACTTATATATGTTTTATTTTACTCTATTAACTAGTCAGAAACAATAAATCATTTTTTATCTTTTTGTTTACTCATGCAAATAAACAGTGTTAGAATTAAGGGTATAAATAAAGGAGAACGCTGATGAAAATAGTTGATGAATATTTTGGATGTGATGTCTTTAGTACAAGTGCAATGCAAAAATACCTGCCTCATGCTGTATACAAACAAATGATTGGTGTCATTGAAAAAGGGCAGGAACTTCCTCGTGAAATTGCCGATATTGTTGCCAACGCAATGAAAGATTGGGCAATGGATAAAGGTGCTACGCATTATACTCATTGGTTCCAACCTATGACTGGAATCACAGCTGAAAAACATGATGCTTTTATTACACCTACCGGACCTAATTCGGTTATTAGTGATTTTAGAGGTAAAGAATTGATCAAAGGTGAGCCAGATGCTTCAAGCTTTCCAAGTGGTGGTTTACGCGCAACATTTGAAGCTCGTGGTTATACAGCTTGGGATCCAACAAGTTTTGCCTTTGTCAAAGACAAGACATTATATATCCCAACCCTTTTCTGTTCTTATGATGGAAGTGCCTTGGATAAGAAAACCCCATTATTGCGATCAATAGATGCTTTAAACAAAGCGGCTGTTCGCTTATATAACATTATGGGTCATAACATCAAAAACATTACAGTTACCGTTGGACCTGAACAGGAGTATTTTCTAATTGATAAAGAGATGTATAAAAAACGTTTAGATCTAATGGTTACTGGAAGAACGTTATTTGGTACAGATCCTGTCAAAGGACAAGAATTAGATGATCACTATTTTGGAAATATCGAAGAACGTGTTAAAGCCTATATGGAAGAAGTAGATGAAGAACTTTGGAAATTAGGTGTATATGCCAAAACAGAACATAAAGAAGTGGCTCCTTGCCAGTTTGAAATTGCTCCTGTTTATTCCCCAGTAAATTTGGCAAATGATCAAAACCAGATTACGATGGAAATTTTGCAAAAAGTTGCAAATCATCATGGCCTGGTTTGTCTATTACATGAAAAACCATTTGCCGGCGTTAATGGATCAGGTAAACATAACAACTGGTCATTTTCAACTGACAAAGGAGAAAATATGCTTGAACCTGGTGACTCTCCAAAAGACAATATTCGTTTTTTGATTACTCTAGTTGCCATCATTAAAGCTGTGGATGAATACCAGGACTTATTGCGAGTTAGTGTCGCAACCGCGGGAAATGATCACCGTTTAGGGGGACATGAAGCTCCACCAGCTATTATATCTATTTATCTAGGTGAAGAATTGACCGCTATTCTGGAAGCTATTGAAAAAGGCGATGAATATATCGATACAATTAATAAAAAACTTGAACTTGGTGTTTCTGCATTACCTCCAATTTCAAGAGACTCAACAGACAGAAACCGTACAAGCCCATTTGCCTTTACTGGAAACAAGTTTGAGTTCAGAATGTTAGGTAGTGCAATCAATATTTCCTGCCCTAACACGATTTTAAATACAATCGTTGCAGAGGAAATGACACAGTTTGCCGATGAACTTGAATGTTATTCTGAAGAAGAATTAAACGATGCAATCATTCGCCTGATTCGAAAAACAATCAAGGAGCATAAACGCATCATCTTCTCAGGAAATGGTTATTCTCCTGAATGGCGAAAAGAAGCCTTATCAAGAGGTTTGCTTGAGTTAAAGAATACGGCAGAAACATTGCCTCACTATACAGATCCAAAAAACCTAGCATTATTTGAAAAACACAACGTTTATACACCAAATGAACTTCATGCGCGTGAAAACATCTTATTGACTAACTACTATCAAGTTATTGAGATTGAGGCAAAAACAATGTCTTATATGTTAAGAAAACAGATCCTACCAGCTGTATTTGAATATGAGTCCAAGCTGGCAACAATTATTCAAACCAAGAAGTCTAGTGGAATTACTTCTCCAATGGAAGAAAAATTATTGTTTAATATCAATACACCATTGGAAATTGTTAATAAACATCTTGAAAAATTAGAAGAATTGATTCAAAAATCCCATTCTGGTGCTAGAGAAGCCGCTAATTTTGCTGCAAATGAACTTTTACCTTTGATGGATGCCATTCGTGCTTTAACAGATACCATCGAAAACAATGTATCAAAAAACGACTGGCCTATTCCTGATTATAACGATATGTTATTTGGTTCAATCTTATAAATACAAAAGGACACAACAATGTGTCCTTTTAAATTGCCTTTAAAATCATTAATGAATAAGCCGGCATTTCTAGCACATGATCAATTGAAAGACGATTCTCATCAATCAAATCTACATATTCACCATTTAGATCCAAATTAAAAGCAATTGGCTCATTGGAAATATTTATGGCAATATATAAAGTTTCCTCTTCGCTATTTCGCTTGAATATACAATATGTGTTATTCAAGACAATTTGTTCAAAATTTGCTGTATGAAGTGCACTATGTTCATGTTTGATTTCAATCAATCGTTTGATTCTCTTTGTTAATTCATTGTTTTCAAAATGCGTAATATGCGGTCTTAATTCGGTATCGTTCCAATTCTTTTGTCCCTTGATTCCCCATTCACTTCCATAATAGATACAAGGAATTCCTGGCATGGTCATCAATAAACCATAAATCAATGGTAAATGGTTTTCATTTTGTAGCTGAGTCGCAATTCTTGGTACATCATGATTATCAACAAAGCACACTAGATGTTTTCCACGATACAAACACCAGTTATCTTTTCCAAATTGGCGATGCAAAGAATGCATGATTTCAAAAAGATTATAAGAATTCAGACTAGAATATAACCCTTTATAACATTCATAATTCGTACAGCTATCTAACATTTGATCATTTACCCACATATTATAATCGCCATGCAGCGTTTCACCCATTAAAAACAAATCATGGTGCCTAGAATGTAATGTTTTTAAAAAGTTTTGATCAAGACAATAAGCTACATCCAAACGCAATCCATCAATCTCAAATTCATCTTTCCAGAACTGCACAACATTCATGATATATTCTACGACTTCTGGATTTTGCAGATTTAGTTTTACAAGATTTTGATTTCCTTCCCAATCTTGATAACTTAAATGATCATCATAAGCGCTATTGCCATAAAAATTAATGTAAAACCAGTCTTTATAATGAGAATTTTCACGATTTTTTAAGACATCTTCAAAGGCAAAGAATCCTCTTCCTACATGGTTAAATACAGCATCTAAAATAATGCGGATCCCATTCTTATGTAAAAGTGAACTCACGTATTTAAAATCTTTATTATCCCCTAAACGATTATCAATCGTATAATAATCAATCGTATCATATCCATGAGAATGTGATTGAAAAATCGGATTGAACAATACAGCATCAATATTTAAGTCTTTTAATTGATTTATCCATAAATCAATATCTTTAAAACGATGCTCTAAAACATTATCATTTTCAAAAGGGCAACCAAAAGCACCTAGCGTATATATTTGATACAGCACACTATTATCTGTCCACATTAAAATCACCTCGAACATAAGTGTACCATATTTGTAAGGGTTTTCAAAATACTTTACTTGATAATATCCCCAACCTGAATATCTAATAATTGAATTATCTTCATTGGCTCTAATTTGATTTGTAAACCAATCTTTCCGCCACTAAAGTAAATAAAGTCTTTGTTTAATACTGATTCATTGATATGCGTCCTAAACTTTTTTTTCATGGCTAAAGGTGAACAGCCACCGCGGACATATCCAGTAATTTTTGTGATATCTTTTACAGGAATCATCTCTACTTTTTTAACACCAGCTAAAGCAGCTGCTTTTTTTAGATCCAGTTCATGATCAACCGGCAGCATAAAGACAAGATATTCTTTGGTATTTGCCTGTGTAACTAAGGTCTTAAATACCTTTTCTGGATCCTCATCCAACATACTGGCAACCACATCCCCTGCTACAGCATCTTTACCATGATCATACGTCAATACTTCGTATTCTATATTATGTTTATCTAATTCACGCATAGCATTTGTTTTGTTTATTTTCATATCGCATATCCTCCAAAATAAAAGAGACTGTAAAATACAGTCTTTTCATCATGCCTAAGTAAAAATATCTAATGGCAATATAAAGAAAACCATTATAAAAAATACTAGGACAATGATGATTTTTACCATCAAATTGTCAAACATATCCCCCTTAATTCTCCCCTTATTTTGATGATATCTTAAATCTAAAATTAAAAAAAATCCACTAAAAATTTAAGAAATTTTAGTTGATATATCAACCTTCATTTTTATGCCAAAAATGATAAAAAAATCGCCTAAAATTAGACGATTTTTAGAACATTATTTATTACGAATGGCAGCCTGCGCAGCAGCTAAACGTGCAATTGGTACACGGAATGGAGAACAAGAAACATAATCCAATCCTACCTTATGACAGAATTCAATAGATGAAGGATCTCCACCATGTTCACCACAAATGCCCAATTTAATATCTGGACGAGTTTGACGACCCAATGTAGCAGCCATCTTAACTAATTTTCCAACACCCTTCTGGTCTAAACGGGCAAATGGATCTTGTTCATAAACTTTCTTATCATAGTAGTCCTGTAAGAATGAACCAGCATCATCACGAGAGAATCCATAAGTCATCTGTGTTAAGTCATTTGTACCAAATGAGAAGAATTCTGCTTCTTCAGCAATTTCATCTGCCAATACAGCAGCTCTAGGAATTTCAATCATTGTACCAACTTTATATGTAAGTTCAACGCCTTTATCCGCGATAATCTGATCGGCTGTTTCTTTTACGATTTTCTTAACATAGGCAAGTTCGTTCTTATCTCCAACAAGTGGGATCATGATTTCAGGAACGATATGATAGTGTGGTTTTCTTTCATTTACATTGATAGCAGCTTCGATAACAGCCTGTGTCTGCATCTTAGCAATCTCAGGATAAGAAATAGCTAAACGACAGCCACGATGTCCCATCATCGGATTAAATTCATGTAAGTTTGAAATTACGGCTTTCAAATCTGCGACGCCCATATTCATTTCATTAGCCAATGCGATGATATCTTCTTCTTCTGTTGGAAGGAATTCATGCAAAGGTGGATCTAAGTAACGAATCGTTACTGGAAGACCATGCATTGCCTCATAGATTTTTTCAAAGTCACCACGTTGCATTGGTAATAATTTAGCCAATGCTTTTTCACGTTGTTCTACTGTTTTAGATACGATCATTTCACGAATTGCTTTGATACGATCACCATCAAAGAACATATGTTCTGTACGAACTAAACCAATACCTTCTGCACCAAATTCATATGCTTTTTTCGCATCTCTTGGAGTATCTGCATTTGTACGTACTTTTAATTTTCTAAATTCATCAGCCCAAGACATAAATGTCTCAAAATCACCAACAATCTTAGCTGGAACAGTGCGAACTTCTTCGCCATATACATTACCTGTACTTCCATCTAAAGAGATATAGTCATTTTCTGTGAATTTCAATCCATTAACTGTAAAGTATTTTTCTTCTTCGTTTACTTTGATATCGCCACAACCAGATACACAGCATGTACCCATACCACGAGCAACAACGGCTGCATGGCTTGTCATACCACCACGAACTGTTAATACACCTTGAGCTGCAGCCATACCTTCGATATCTTCTGGAGATGTTTCTAGACGAACCAAGACAACACGATGTCCAGCATTTGCTGCACGTTTTGCATCTTCGGCATTAAATACGACCTTACCAGTCGCTGCACCTGGACTTGCAGGAAGACCACGAGTAATTACCTGTGCATCTTTTAATGCGGCCCCATCGAATGTTGGATGTAACAATGCATCCAACTGACTTGGATCAACATTTAGGATAGCTTCTTCTTTTGTCAAAAGACCTTCGGCTACCATATCACATGCAATCTTTAAAGCAGCAGAAGCAGTACGTTTACCATTACGAGTCTGCAACATAAACAGTTTTTCATTTTCAATAGTAAACTCCATATCCTGCATATCTTTATAATGATTTTCAAGTTTCTTTGTGATGTCTACAAATTGTTCATAAGCCTTAGGCATGATGTCTTTTAAATGATCAATTGTTTGTGGTGTACGAATACCTGCAACAACATCTTCGCCCTGTGCATTCATCAAGAATTCACCGTATAGTTTGTTTTCGCCAGTTGCTGGGTTACGAGTAAAGGCAACACCTGTACCAGAAGTTTCTCCCATGTTACCAAATACCATCATTTGAACGTTAACAGCTGTTCCCCAACTAGATGGGATATCATTCATCTTACGATAGTATTGAGCACGAGGATTTTCCCAAGATTTAAATACTGCCTCTACAGCCAGGATCAACTGTTCTTTTGGATCTGTTGGGAAATCATCATGTAATTGTTCGTGATAGAATTCTTTAAATTTTTTAACCATCAATTTTAAGTCATCTGTATCAAGTTCAGTATCCAATTTAACATGTTTAGCTTCTTTGATTTCGTCAATAACAGTTTCAAATTTAGCTTTTGAAAGTCCCATTACAACATCGGCAAACATTTGGATAAAACGACGATAGCTGTCATAAGCAAAGCGTGGATTATTTGTTAATGTAGCAAGTCCTTCAACAACTTCATCATTTAAACCTAAATTTAAGATAGTATCCATCATACCAGGCATACTGGCACGAGCTCCAGAACGAACAGAAACCAAAAGTGGGTTTTCTGGAGAACCAAATTCTTTTCCAGATTCTTCTTCTAGATCTCTTAAATGATTCATGATTTCTGCAATAATACCCACACTGATTTTTTCATCATCCGCATAGTATTGATTACATGCTTCTGTCGTTACTGTAAAACCATATGGAACTGGCATTCCAAGGTTCATCATTTCAGCCAGGTTGGCTCCTTTACCACCTAGCAATTCACGCATGCTACCATTTCCTTCATGGAAATTGTAAACATATTTTTTAGCCATTAAGTAAACCTCCTTTGATTACATTTATGTAAACGTTTTCATTACTTAAATAATATATCACATATTTACAATAAAAGATAGAAAAAAACAGTAGATATTTCTACTGTTGCAGATTTACATTCATTGTAGGTTGCACTTCTTCGACACGAAGCTTGCCACAAACCTCATAATTTGGACAGGAATCATTACAAGTTTCTTCGCAAACCTTACGAAGATCACTTGGCATCATCATAGTGATCTCATCATCATCATAACCAACCACCAAACTCTTTTTTGACAACATGATTGGTCTTTTTAATATCGATGGATTCTTTTGAATCAATTCCACAAGTTCTTTTGTAGAAAGATCATCAATTCCCTTTTTAAGTGACTGGAAAGCTTTAGATCGTACTGAAATAATATCTTCTGTCCCATTTTCACATCTTGATAAAATATATTTGATCTCTTTTTCATTTAAAAGAGAGGTAAATATGTTCTTCTCAACAAATTCTATATTGTTGTCTTTTAGCCACTGTTTCGCTTTTCGACAACTTGCACAACCTGGTGATGTATAAATTATTACCATAGTCATCCTCCTTTCTATAATTATATATGGATTGTGTTCCTTTCGCAATGAATATGCCCACTTTTCAAACAATGTATTAAATTAGTTAATTTTACTTAAAAATTCTAGCTTGTATGTCACTTATAAAAGAAGTAAAATATATTCACTGAGGTGATTTATATGGAAAGAATGTTAAGTGGAATCAAGCCAACTGGTAGATTGCATTTAGGAAATTATATTGGAGCTATTTCACAATTTGTGAAATACCAGGATGAATATGAAATGTATATTTTCATTGCGAATCAACACGCTATTACGGTTCCAACCGATCCAAAGGCATTACGTCAAAACACAAAAGATTTGATTGCCCTTTATTTGGCAGCTGGTTTAGATCCTGAAAAATGTACATTATTTTTACAGAGTGATGTGGATGCCCACGTTAAATTAGGATGGGTGTTCACCTGCCTTACATATATGGGTGAATTGCAACGTATGACACAGTATAAAGATAAAACAGCCAAAGGTGAAACAGGTATCACAGATGGTCTATTTACTTACCCATGTTTAATGGCTGCCGATATTCTTCTATACGATGCCGACTATGTTCCTGTTGGACAAGATCAAAAACAACACGTTGAATTAACAAGACATCTAGCAGAGCGTTTTAACAATCGATACAGTGAAACTTTTGTCGTTCCACAACCACTTGAAACAAAAGTTGGTAAAAAAATCTTCTCTTTACAAGATCCAACCAAGAAAATGTCAAAAAGCGAAACAGACACAAAAGGTACGATTGACTTGTTAGATGATCCAGCTGTGGCAAGAAAGAAAATCATGTCTGCCGTAACAGATTCAGTAGGTATTATTCAATATGACCCAGAAAGCCAACCAGGCCTTGCAAATTTATTAACAATACAATCAGTTTTAGCCAATGAACCAATTGAAGATATTGTAAAACGCTACGAAGGTAAAGGTTATGGAGAATTGAAAAAGGAAATTGGGCAAACTGTATTTGATTTTTTAACAGATTTACAAGCAAAATATAAAAAAATCATTGAAAGCAACGTTATTGACCAGATCCTTGAAGAAGGAGCTAAAAAAGCAAGCTATGTTGCCAACAAAAAAATTCGTAAAGTCTATAAAAAAATTGGCTTTACTATCACAAAATAAAGTTAATACCAACACAAAACATATAAAGAACTGGAATTTTTAAAACCAGTTCTTTTTTATTTTCTCAGTCATTTTTATTGATAGACGTTCTTTATGAATTTTAATAATCTTTCTTCGCTGGTCTCATTATTTTCCATACTTTTATTCCAACTTCTATTATTCGGATGATTGCATAAACAGAATTCAGCGTCAGTTGTAAAAGCAGTGTCATCAACTATATTTTTTACCCCCGGATCTTCTAAACATTTCTTGTGTTCTTTCCAATAAAAATAAAAAGATTTTCTAGCTATTGCAGAACATATGATAATGTATGGTTCATCTAAAGCTTTCCAAACTCTTATTAAGTTTAAATAACTGAATAACTCATCAATATCTTTTCCTTTTATAGAGACGCCTGTATATTCTGATGGTCTTAAAAAATAATTCATGAAAGCGATTGACTTTATAGTATTCTCGATTTGGTCATTTTCAATATTGAATATTGGTTTTAACATATTTCTGAATAATGCTTTAAACTTATTATTATTTTTAATGTTATTTTTCACAACACTTTCAGTACATATATAATCAATATCTTCTCTACACAAAGAGATTTCACTTTCCGGAGATGATTGTAATTTTTCCCAACTAAAATCACGTTTATACCATTGTTCTTTCAACCATTCGTTTTTGTCTTTACTTTTTCTAGGCATATTGACATAAAAATCTGAAAACTCTGGTAAATAATGGCTTTCCATAACAAACAGAAATTTTTTCTTGTCATTTTGCGGGTAGTCTTTTCCGACAAATGGAATTAAAAAAGGATGATACTTATAGAAGTTATTTAAAACTTTAATAACTTGATCACCATTTTCTTTTGTGGCCTTCTTAAAATATGGTTTAAATATAGCTTCAATTAACTTAGAATCAATTTTTAAATCTTTATCCATTATGGCGCTCATTTTTTCATGGTTACAAATCTCATCTTCTAGTGTGTTTACTTTTTGTTCGTATGTTTCGTATAATTGTTCTTCACTCATAATTCTTAGCTCCTATTTCTATTTCTTCTTTGATCGTTTCAACTAATTCTTTTGGGCTTAATACTTTAACATGTCTTACATACTGTAAAGCCCAATACTTCATAGCGCTTAAATTGACATATACGCTTACTTTCAATGTGTCTTCGTCTATTCTTTCAAACTCAGTCTCCTTTCCAAACCAATCTAATATTTCAGTAACCAAATATGCTTTTGCTTCGAAAACTACTCGAACACTTTTTCCCGCAAACATATAGATATGTTCAGCCATATGTTTTGGCAAATCTAAGCCATATTTGATGTCTTTTACTTCTTCTTTTGGCTTACATGAAGTAGACAGTATTTCAATATCTGTAATCCTATCGATTCTATAATGGGATATATTGTCATATTTATCATAATTGCAAATTAAATAATACCGACCATTTGTCGCAGCCATCTGATATGGATTAACAATATATTTTTCTTCTCTTTTAGGATGCATCTTTTTATCGATCCCATAAACATTATATGTAAATTGAACTTGTCTTTGTTTGTCTATAGCTTCATCTAAAACTTCGATTGTATAGAACAGTTCTTTGTTCTGAATCGTATTTTCAGGAAGGTTGTTCATATGTTTGATCTTAATTTTATCTTCGTTGGAAGATAATCTAGAAATCTTATCAATGAGTTGTTTGCACTGTGATGTTGGAATGTGTTTTGAGAATAATAATCCATCAATAATATATCTAAGTTCAGAATCTTCAAACTCTCTTTCTAAATACCAGTCTGTATAAACAATTTCATGATCTCCATTTTTCTTTTGTCGGGTTTTCTCAGTGTAATTTATATCATAGCCAAAATCAATCAGATTCATTAGATTTCTTTTGATTGCTTTTCGATCAATCTTCATATCATACTCGAACTCAAGAATATTCTGAATTTCTTTCTGTGTTAAAGGATGCTCTACATCTGAATGCTCTTTTAATATTTTTAAAATATTCATTATTATCAGTTTCTTTGACTGTTTCATGATATTGTCCTCATCTCTAGTATACCATATAGGCTTTTCTTTGATGCACTCTTTTTGGTTCATGGATATCTATAAAATGTATCCAGGAGGATATGTTTATGAAAGGTAAAGAAACGTTTATAAAAGTGATTGAGGATCCTGTCCTTTATGCAGAAGATCATAATTTAATAATTGTCTTATTTGACTTAAAAAAAATGTTTGTAGAATATGACTCCAGATCCAATTATTTAAGCACTTTAAAAGAAATCATCGAATTAAAAAGAGAATCAAATAATTTATCTATTGAGGAATTTTTTGAATATTCCTCTTATTTGACAAAAGGCAAATGTATTGAAGTTTTAATGAATTTATTAGAAAAGACGATTCATGATAAACTGTATACTGAAAATATATTTAATTTTATCAATATGGACATTTCCAGTTTAAACCCATATAAACAGTTCATATTCTTCAAACAGTTTGCAAAGAATAAAATAAGATATAGAGTAATTCGTTTAGAAGCTTTAATGATATTTTTAACGCTCCATCAAGAAAAGTATGGAAATAAAAAGAATTTAAACATTTTCTTTCTTGATTCAACAGATGATTATGATTTAAGTTCCATTCCTTTTGAAATCAGGATCATGGTGAACTATTCATACTTGCTATCTATATTTAAAAATATTAAGATTCCTTTTCCGTATGTATTCTTAAATCCGTCTGTTTATCTACCTCGAAAATCTTATCCGTTTTTTATTGATATTATAAATGAGATTAATTCTTCTAAAATTAATAAAATTCTCATTATTCATGCTTAAACAACATAGTTTAAAAAAAAGAAAACAGGAACTGCAACATAAACAGTTCCTGAATTTTATTTTAGATGTACACTCTAAAACATTTAGTCGTACGTTAATAATTTTTGACTCTTATTATAAGATATAAAAGAACAATAATACAAAGATACCAAGTGCGATACGATACCATCCAAAACTAGTAAAGTCATGTTTTTTAACATAATTCAATAGTCCTTGTATCGCAAAGACACTCACGACAAAACTTACAAATGTACCTACAAATAAAAGGGCCCATTGATCAAGAGTAAACATGCCTGTTTCCATGAAATACTTAACAATTTTCAACAAGCTTGCACCTGCCATTACAGGAATTGCGATAAAAAACGAAAACTCGCTTGCGACATATCTTGAGCATCCACAATATAGACCTCCTAAGATCGTAGCTCCAGATCTAGAAGTTCCTGGAATTAAGGCCAGACATTGAAAAAAGCCTATCTTTAAAGAAGTGAGAACATCTAATTCGTTCAGCGATTCTATCGTTACTTTTTTTGGATGCTTAGCTGTAATGATAAAAATGATACCATATGTTATCAAAGCAACCGCAATTACAAAATTGGCAGATAAGAACTGCTCAATGATATCATCTAGAAAAAAGCCTATGACAGCCGCGGGAATACACCCTATAATAACAAGTTTCCAAAGATGAAATGTTTCTCTTTTCTTTTTTGATGATTTTTCAGGGTCAAAAGGATTTAATTTACGAAAATATAAGAATAAAACAGCCAATATACTTCCAAACTGAATCACAACTTTAAATACTTCAAAGAAAGCTGCTGGCGTTAATGGCCATATGGTATCAAATATGATCAAATGACCCGTACTGCTGATAGGCAGCCATTCCGTAATACCTTGTATAATCCCTAAAAAGAAGGCTTTTATCAAATTAAATATGAAATCCATTGTCTTTATCCTCTCTTAGCGATCTCTTCAACAAGACCTTTGAATATCTCCCCTCGAATTTCATAGTTTTTAAACTGATCAAAACTTGAACATGCTGGACTTAATAAGATCACATCCCCTTCTTCCATGATCTCAATCGCATGATTTAGTGCATCTTTCATCGTTTGACAAGATGTTTGATTTGTAAAGATTGATTTAAAATGATCTTTGGTCTGACCAAAAGAGAAACAATGTTTGATCTTATGGTCATACTGTTTTAGATCATCAAAAGATATATGCTTATCCTTACCACCACATAACAAGATCACATTCTTATCAAAAGCGGATAAAGCTGCACAAGCTGCATGTGTGTTTGTAGCTTTCGAATCATTATAGAAACGAACCCCATTGATCGTATTAACATATTCGATACGATGTTCTACGCCTTTAAAGCTACGAATCACGGATTGGATCGTTTCTAGATCAATTCCCATCTTATATGCCATGCAGGCTGCCATCATTGCATTTCCACAATTAAAATCGCCTACTATTTTTAAATCACTTAGCTTAAACAAAATCTTATCCTTTAGATAAGCAAATGTGTCATCTTTATATAAATCTGCTTCTTGCGTTAAAGAAAAATCAATTACCTGACACGGGATATTTTGTGCATATTTTACAATATTTTCATCATCTATATTACGGATAAACCAATCTTGAGAATTACAGTTTTTATAGATCAACATCTTTGATTGATAATATTCTTCTAAAGAATCCATATAATCTAAATGATCTGGTGCCAGGTTTGTTACAACAGAAATCTTTGGCCGAAAAGTATCAATACCTAAAAGTTGGAAGTTACTTAATTCCAATGCTACATTAAAGGTTTCTTCTTGATGTATTAAAGCAAGTTCGCTTAATGGTGTTCCGATGTTCCCGGCCACCAAAGCTTTTTCTTTTGCGTTTAACATCTCATACAAAAGTGTCGTGACCGTTGTTTTTCCATCTGTTCCAGTAACGGCAGCATATTTAAATCCAGGCGCAAATCGATAAGCTATTTCTATTTCCGTATAAATTGGTACACCAGCTTCTTGAAAATGCTTAACAATAGGAACTCGATATGGAATTCCTGGATTTTTTACCACAAATGGATAGTCTTTTTCTAGCAACCAGTCAGGATGACCATTATCCACGACTTCAATGCCTAGTGCTTCTAAATCCATTTTTTCTTTAACTTCATTGGAATCTGTCAAAATGACATGATATCCATTCTTTTGAAGAAGTTTACTAACCGCAATGCCACTTCGTGCAGCTCCTATGACCAAAACTGTTTCCATATTACATGACCCCCAATATCAAACCGATAACCGCTAAAACTACACCAACAAGCCAAAAACGAGTAACTACCTTAGTTTCAGACCAACCACATTTTTCAAAATGATGGTGTAAAGGTGCCATCTTAAAAATACGTTTATGTGTTTTCTTATAATACGTAACCTGAATAATGACACTTAAGACTTCTGCTACAAACACAAATCCAATGATTACCAATAAGATTTCCTGTTTTAGCACCATAGCAATAGCAGCTATCAAGCCACCTAGAGC
Source organism: Faecalitalea cylindroides (assembly GCF_028321995.1). Classification (NCBI taxonomy): domain Bacteria; kingdom Bacillati; phylum Bacillota; class Erysipelotrichia; order Erysipelotrichales; family Erysipelotrichaceae; genus Faecalitalea; species Faecalitalea cylindroides. The sequence continues at coordinate 48,876 of NZ_JAQLXG010000008.1, read as the reverse complement.
TAAAGATCCAGTATCACCCATAAAGATCTTGGCAGGATGTTTATTGAATTTAAGATATCCAAGTAAACTCGCAATAACCAAAACAATCAAAAACGCAACATTGTCCACACCTTGAATCAAGGCAAAACACAAAAAAGGAATCAAGGCAATGATCATCTGACCCGAACATAAACCATCCAATCCATCTGTAAAGTTAACTGCATTCGTTTCGGCTGTAAACATGATAAAAACCAAGATAAAATAAAAATACCCCAAGTCAAAAGTAACATCTATGATCGGAATCCAAATTTCCGTAGAAGAGGATGTCTGATAAATAAAGAAGAAAATAACCGCAAGAATAGACTGTAAAGCAAATTTATAAGCCGGTTTTAACCCTTCGTTATCCTTCTTAACAACAATAATGTAATCATCAATAAATCCAATCAGTCCATATCCCACAAAGGCTAGAAGGATAATTCCTGTATTCATATCTAATTTAAAAGGTGTAAATAAGCTCATCAAAAAGTACACAACAACTGGTACAAGAATAAATGCGATTCCACCCATGGTCGGTGTACCGTTTTTCTTCTTATGCGATTCCAAGCCTTCTTCCCTTTCGGTCTGGCCAAACTTTATTTTATGTAGGTAATTGATCATTGGTGGCATGATCACAAACATCAAAACCAAACATAGAATGAATCCAATGATCATATAAAAACCATTACTAAATTCCATAATATCTCTCCATTCATTTAGATATATTGTAACATCAAACATCCTGTTGAACAAATTTAAATTAGTGCTTGAAATATAAGAAACCAAATGATATTATATTAAAGCGATTGCGTAAATGAAATTAAGAAAAAGGAGGACAGGTCGAGATGTCAAAAGTATGTGCAGTGTCTGGTAGAGGTCCTTTATCTGGAAATAAACGTTCTCACTCTATGCGTGCCACTCGTCGTAAATGGAATGTAAACTTACAAAAAGTGAGAGTTATTGTTGACGGTAAACCTCAAACAATCCGTGTGAGTGCTCGTGCGCTAAGAACATTAAAGAAACAAAACGCTATTTAATTTAATTATTAAGGATCATAAAGAAAGAGCTGATTTCAGCTCTTTTTTTAGTGTATTGATTTTGCCTCAATCGAATGAATCTTTAAAGAAACAACTGGGCTGTTCTTTTTGATATATTCCCCCTGAAGATATTCAAGATATGTACCAGGCGAAATGATTCCCCGCATACTTAATACATCACAGCCTAGTTTTCCTAGGATACGGTCGGTAAACAAAGCACAATTATCACCTAAAGCCCAATATGTCTTAAACCGACCCGATTTAAATTTATAAAACTTCGCCCCAGTCTTATAATGCAGCCTTGAAGGATAATTCTCTTTATACTCATTAAATCGATCGTATCCATATTCACGTTCAATTTTACAGTACCAGCGATAACTGTTATTTTTGAAAGCTTCAAGCTCTTGTTCGATCAAAGCTTCCTGTTCTTTCTTGATTTGAATACCATATTCAAAAATAGAATTGTTTTCTGCACTCATCATATTAGGAATATAATATTCAAATGGAACTGTAAAGAATACGCCATCTCCAATCGTTTGATTTAAACGAAACGATTCTTCATCATAATTTCCATAACTGTAAACAATTCCTTTATAAGAAAATGTAATGTGACCAACTTTTTGAATTCCATTAGGTCCAACATGAACCATGACCTTTAAAATTTGATCATCTCCATAGTCTTTTTTTTCTAAAGCAAATGGTTTACCAGAAGATAAATATCGGTTAATAGACGTTAATGCCCAATCTGGAATAAAGGCGCATATTATGGTTGGTAATGATATGCGAATCTTACGCTTCCATTCATATTTTAATAAAGGATTTACCCCTACATTGGCATCATTAAAATATCGAGATCCTAATAAGATAAAATAAATTCCAAACAAACGAAGTAATAAATCCGTTTCAAATTCATCTACAAACAATAAATTAAAGCCCAAGATTCCATAAGCTACTATCATTAAAAAATGATAGAACTTATCCGGAATATCATTTATATAATTGATGACCAGCTGAATCAAACTAGCCAGTGTACTGATGTAGCAATACAAGCCAAAAGCAACTCGGATGATCCATTGCGGAATAGTTTCATGATCAACTAAAAATAATGCGAATAAAATAGACAAGATCAAAAATAATAAATCGCTTTTCTTCTTGTGCTGGAGAAACCGAATCAGTAGATAAACTCCATTGATCAAAAGAAGGATGATAGATGTCTTTAAGATGAGCGAAAAAACGCGATTTGGTATAAAAAACATTACCAAGCCTGCTGCAATAAAACATAGACCAACTATAAAGTTTGAAGCTACATCTTTATTAAACATCTGCTTGACCCCTTTCTACTTAAAATTTGATTGAATGCAAAGCACTTTTCCTATATCAAGTGTGACTTTTGCCTCTTCATGTACGATTGAATTCGACACGCAGAATATATCTTTTACAGTAATAGGTTCTTTGTATAGCGGATATGTAAATCCTTCTAAGGTGATGATTGTATCTTCAAGTGCAAAGAAAGATACATGTGTATATGCTTTTTTGATCACATGCTCTCCTTTAGATAATAAAGTGATCTTTTGATGATCATCTAAAAGCACCAAATGAGGATAACGATACATCAATAAACGAATATTGGCAAATGTATGATCAATTCTTCCAGATAAAGCTCCATATAAAACTATCTCATCATATCCTTTTTTCTTGCATAGAGAAACAGCCAATTCACTATCTGTTTCATTTTTTTGTACAGGATGGCGAATGATTTGACACGTCCCTTGTAACCTTTGAAATTCATCTTCGGTCATAGAGTCAAAATCTCCAACCGCAAAGCGCATTGGTATCTTTGCTTCCATCAATAACAGCGCACCTGAATCAACCCCTATATAATCATACGAATCATCTTGGATGATATTTTTTGACATAGGAGTAATCAAAAGGGCCTTTTTCATTTTAAAAGCCCTTCGATCGTAGAAACAATATCATTTTTAAAGACATAAGAACCTGCAACTAAAGTATCACAACCGGCATCACAAGCTTTTTTATATGTTTCATGATTGATTCCACCATCAATTTCTATGCGATAATTCAATTGTTTTTCTTCTCTTTTTTTATATAACCAACGTACCTTATCTAATTGATCGTCCATAAAAGACTGTCCCCCAAAACCTGGATTGACACTCATAACAAGAACCATATCCGCCTGTTCCAACAAAGCTTCAAAAGGTTCAATTGGTGTAGCTGGACGTAATGTAAATCCAACTTGAACATGTAAATCTTGCATCTTCTGCATGAATGCAAGACATTTATCAGTGTCATTATCAAAGGATTCCACATGAAAAGTGATCATATCTGCTCCAGCTTTTACAAAAATTGGTGCATAATATTCAGGATCACTGATCATTAAATGAACATCCATGAATAAAGGACTTGCCTTTCGAAACCCTTTTAAGATATCTGGACCAAATGTGATATTCGGAACAAAATGGCCATCCATGACATCAAAATGCAACCATTTCGCTTTTGATTGATTTAATTGTTCAATTTGTTCAGTCATCTTAGAATAATCCAACGATAAAACCGAAGGGGCTATGATTCTTTCCATACTTATCTCCTTTTTTCTGACATAATTTGTTTATAATCTTCATATATGCTCGGATTGATCTTACCATCTTCAAGTGCTTGTTTGATACCACAATCCGGTTCATTGATATGCAAACAGTCTTTGAATCGGCATGTATCCAAATATGGCTTAAAATCCAAGATCAAACGATCAAGATGTGATGTATCTAAACGTGTAAAATCTAAGCTTGAGAAACCTGGTGTATCGGCTACTAGACCATTGGCAACATGATGCAATTCACAATACCTGGTCGTGTGCTTTCCACGCCCTAATGCCTTTGAGATTTCCTGTGTATTTAATTTAAAACTAGGATCAAGGCGATTCAACAAGGAACTTTTTCCAGCACCCGATTGACCACATAATACGCTTACCTTACCATCTAATACTTCCTTTAGTTCATTATCATCACTTCCTGGATGTGTAAATACCATTTTATAGCCGGCATCTTTATAATGTTTTAAATCCTCAAAGATATCATTATCTTTATTTAATAAATCCGATTTTGTGATACAGATCACAGGTTCTACACCAGCAATCGCAACAAGGAAAATCAATCGATTCAATAAATGACACGAATAATCTGGGTCTTTAAGACTTGTAACGATCAAAGCCTGATCCACATTGGCAATGGCTGGACGTAACAACTGATTTTTTCGATCTAGAATTCGATGAATACGATAGGTATCATCAATTTGCTCAAACTCAACTAAATCACCTACAAGAGGGCTTTTTTCTAATTTCATCTTTCCTCTTGGTCTGGCAATCACTTGTTTTCCTTCAAATTCAATTGTAGACTGATTTGAAATAATCTTAATAATTCTTCCCTGCAGCATACTAATCATAATACAGTGTTACCACACTGTCCGTTCCTTCCTGTGTATACTCGCTTCCAACATCCGGAGATACGGCTACAACAATATTGGAACCTGAACCTCCTTCCTGCTGAATTGGTAAAACAGCTATTCCTAAAGCGTTTAATTCAGCTTGTGCTTCATTAACGTCCTTGCCAATTAAATCATAAGGAATCGTAATTGTAGGATATTCACTAACCACAAATTTAATTGTTTCATTAGCATCCGGGTCGATCCTGTCACCAGGATTTAAACCACTTTGTTCCAAGATGATCCCTGGATCCATATCCTTGGCGCCTTGATACTCGACTTCTATATTCAAAGTGACACCTTTTGCCTGTAATTCCGCCTGTACTTCACTTAAAGATCTTGAAGTATAATCTTCCACTAAAAAACTTGGACCTTTACTTATTGTTAAGACAATATCAGCATCACCGGGAATAATTTCACCTTCATCATAATTTGCTGAAATGACCAGCCCTTCATCAAATTTATCACTCACATCTTCTTTGATTTCCACATTAGATGTATCAAAATTAGCATCTTCTAATACATTCAATGCTTCTTCCTGTGTTAGACTGACAACTTCCGGCATTGTCTGATATCCCAAGAAGCCGCTGAATCGAATAAGCCCGGTCAAAGATGCAATCATAAACATCAATACAATTGCGATGATCGTACCTAAAGCACCTAAAACATATGGAACAAAACTTCTTTTAGGTTTTTTTGTAACTTTTTTTGGCTTTTCATATTCCACTTTCACATACCCGTCATCATCTATTTCAACATTGGATACCGGTTGTGATTTAAAAGTTACTCTTTGAACATTTCGATTCGAAATATCATTATAGTGCATTAGTTCATACAACATATCAGAAGCACTATCATATCGTTCTGCTGGATTTTTTGCCGTAGCTTTTAATACGATATTTTCAATTGATTGAGGAATGCCTGGATTAAAATCACGGACAAATGGAATTGGTTCACGCAGATGCTTGATCGCAATCTCCGTTGGAGTCTTGCCTTGAAAAGGAACACTTCCTGTCAACAATTCATAGAACACGATTCCCATAGAATAAATATCGATCTTAGGATCTGGATCTTTACCCTGTGCTGTTTCTGGTGCAAGATAATGAGCACTACCCATGACCGCATTATTTAATGTTAATTGAACTGCATCATTTGCCACGGCGATCCCAAAATCCGTGATCTTGATCGTTCCATCATCCTTGACCAAAATGTTCTGAGGTTTGATATCACGATGAATAATATTGTGTTCATGTGCATGTGCTATGGCACTAGTCAATTGACGCATGATATGAACTGCTTCATCAACACTTAATGGTCCTCGTAAACCAATCAATTCTTTTAGTGTACGTCCACGAATAAATTCCATAACGATATAATGCATGCCACTGTATTCGCCTACATCATAAATATCTACAACATTCGGATGTGAAAGACGGCTTGCAGCGCTGGCTTCTCGTTGAAAACGTACTAACGTCATAGGATCTTCACTTAGTTTTTGGCGAAGGATCTTAATGGCAACGATTCGATTTAAGATCGTATCTTGTGCCTTATAAACATCTGCCATACCACCTTGACCAACTAAAGAGATGATCTCGTAACGGTTTGCTATTTGATTAATCGTTTGAGCCATCTTGGTACCTCTCATTTTCCATTAAGATCACTGTACAATTATCATAGCCGCCAGACTGGTTTGCTCTAGAGATCAAGGCATTGACTTTATCTGTCAAATTATACGCCGAAGAATCGATAATTGCCTGAATTTCTTCATAGCTTACATAACCATGCAGGCCATCACTGCAGATCAAGATATATCGGTAATTCGAATCAATTTTATTAGTATCAATGCGGAATACCCGCCATACTCCTAAAGCATTGGTCAAAGTGTTTCTTTGCGCATGACTCTTTGCCTCTTCAGGCTTGATTTTTCCTTCTTTGATCAATTTTGCAATCACGCTGTGATCTTCACTCATTTGGATCAAACCATCTGAGTAATATGCATATAAACGTGAATCTCCTACATTAAAGATATACGTAGCATTATTTGCATAGATCATACCTACACAAGTCGTTCCCATTCCACGTTCCTTGCGATTACGCATACTTTCAAGATAGATTGCATCATTAGCCTTATTCAATGTGTCGTGGATCCAATCATTCACCTGTGAATCTTTTTTGAAAACAGGTGCTTTTAAAAATGCTTCTCTTAATTTGGAAACAGCTAAATGGCTGGCAACTTCACCGGCAGCACTTCCACCAATGCCATCACAAACAGCCGCAAGCCAGTCACCATTTTCATTTTGAAGGATGCAATAATCATCTTCATTCACTTTTCTTGTACAACCTATATCGGTATTTCCAAAAGCTCTCATTCGCCGTTTCCTTTCTTAATTTCTTTAATTCGTAATTGACCACATGCTGCATCGATATCATTTCCATGTTCTTTTCGAATCGTGCACCGCACATGGTTTTTCATCAACATATCGTAAAAGATCATTGCCTCATCATGAGTAACGCTCTTAAAATGTTTTTCATCCACAGAATTATACGGAATCAAGTTTACATATGCATTTAATCCTTTTAAAAGCTTAGCTAACTCTTTAGCATGACTTGGTTTGTCATTGACTCCTTTTAATAAAATATATTCAAATGTAAGGCGTCGATTATTCTCCGTTGAATAATACGTCAATGCCTTCATTAGTTCTTCAATTGGATATGCCTTATTAACAGGCATCAGCTGATTACGAAGTTCATTATTAGGAGCATGTAAGGAAACCGCAAGATTATATTGGGTATGTTCATTGGCAAAATCATAGATTCTTGGAACGATTCCACATGTTGAAATCGTAATATGACGGCTTCCAATACCTAGACCACGATCATGATTTACACAGGATAAAAAATTCATGACATTTTCATAATTATCAAATGGCTCCCCTGTACCCATGACCACAATATGGGAAAGACGATCTTGTGTCTTATCCAACTCTTTTTGGACATACATTACCTGCGCTACCATTTCACCGCTTGTTAGATTACGTTTTTTCTTGGTCAATCCACTCGCACAAAAAGCACATCCCATGTTACAGCCAACCTGACTGGATACACAGATGCTCTTTCCATAATCAAAAATCATCATAACACTCTCTAATAGAGCTCCATCTTCAAGCTGGAACAAAAACTTTGTAGTCCCATCGTGGGAAACTTGTTTTCGAATCAATTTCAAAGGATTGATAATAAAACGCGACTTTAAAAGTTCACGAGTCTCCAAACTTAAATTTGTCATTTCATCTATTTCGTCAACTCGATTGCGATATAACCATTGAAAGATCTGATGACCTCTAAATGTTTTCCATCCACAATCGAGTGCAAACTGCTGCATTTGTTCATAATTAAAATCATACAAGCTTTGCATGTTCTATAACACTCCAATCACTTATGCATTATAGCATACTCTAGTGCGTATTTCGCACTAGTTTCGCAATAAAGAATCCTCCACTATATTCATTAGGAAATAACGTCTCTTCTTTTTCCAAAGCAAATCCTGGATGATTCTTGATAAAATACTCGATTTGTTTTTCATTTTCCTTCTTATTTAAAGTACAAGTTGAATACACCAAGCAGCCATTTTCTTTAACATGACTGGCGGCTGAAGCTAAGATTTCTCTTTGAATCTTGATAAGTGAATCCATGTCTTCTGATTTCATACGTAATTTGATATCTGGTTTTCTAGCTAAAACACCATACCCGGAACAAGGAACATCACAAAGCACGCGATCATAAAGTCCTAAATCTAAGATCTTTGTAGCATCTTTACAATACGCATGAATGATATCAACATGTAATCTTTTAGCATCTTTCTTGATCAACTGCACACGATGTTCATGAATATCTAAACAATCGATTGTTCCTCTATTATTCATAAATTGCGCCAATGTCATAGCCTTGGTTCCAGGTGCGCTGCAGACATCCAATACCTTTTCTTCACACTTTACGTCTAAGGTTCTGGCAATTTGATAAGAACCAGGATCCTGTGCAGACATGTAACCTTTAACATAATAAGGATGACTTGAGATCTCTTCACCTATATATACATATAACTCACTATCTTTGATCTTTTCAATATAAGGATCCTTTAAAAAGTTTTCTTCATTAATCAAAAGCGAGTTTCTTCGAACCACAATTGGCAAGGTCGTATTTGAATGTATCGCGATTTTTTTGGCTGTATCCAGACCATATTGTGAGCACCACATTCTGATTAACCAAGGTTTGATTGAATTCATAATTGCAATCCTTTCAACTTCATCCTCAGGAAGTTTCACTTCATTTTGAATCACTTTATGCAAGATAGCATTAACAAAACCAGCACTTTTTGAATTTACCTTTTTGGCAAGATTGACAGCTTCATTACAGATCGCATAGTCAGGAACTTTATCTAAAAACTTGATTTGATATACGCTCATGACCAATAAAACATCAATTTTTGATTCAATTTTCTTTCTATTTGTAAACTGTCGATAGATATATTGACAATAATCATAGTTTTGAATCGTTCCATAAAAGATCCTTGTGCACAATGCCTGATCTTTCTTTGGCACTTCTTTTAAATGATTTTTTAAATATAAATTTGAATATGTTCCTTCCAGCACAACGCTACATAATGCCTTAAACACCCAAGATCGCATATTATTCCTCCAAGATCAAAGGATACATATTAATATCCTGTTTAACATTTGTTTTTAAAGATCGATGATACTCGACTAATTTCCAGATCGTTTGATTCAACTGTGTTTCATCTTTTGATTTTACGATCAAGCGAACACGTTTTTGTCTTTGACGCATATTTATTTCTAAAGGTCCCAATACTTTAAACTGGGATAAAAACTGTTTTCCCAACAAAGCTACATCCATAGCTTTCTCTAAACTTTCATGCGAATAAATGATGCAGCATAAAAAAACATATGGTGGATAAACACCCAAATGACGATAACTCATTTCTTTTCTAAAAAAACCAAGATAATCATGTTTTAATACGGACTGCATTACATAATGACCGGGATCATACGTCTGAATATATACATCCCCTTTTTTTACACCGCGTCCACTTCGTCCACTTGCCTGTTCTAACATCTGATAAGCTATTTCGCAGGAACGATAATCACTGTGAATCAAAGCATTGTCCGCCTGTAAGATGCCAACTAAAGTCACTCTTTCAAAATCAAGACCTTTAGCAACCATTTGCGTGCCAAGTAGAATATCACCACTCTGTTCAAACTCTTTTAGAAGCTTGGCATGAGCATTTTTTCGTTTTGTACTATCTGCATCCATTCGTACAATATTGGCATTTGGAAATAACATTTGAATATTTTCTTCAAGTCTTTCCGTACCCATACCGACTTGAAAAAAATGATGGGAATGACATTTAGGGCAGGTATGATCAAAGCGATATACATTACCACAACAATGACACATTAAAGAATCATTAGATTTATGATATGTCAAGGCAATCCCGCAATCTGGACACATCATGACCTCATTGCAGTTGCTGCATCGAACAACGGGCAAATAACCTCTTCGGTTCAACAACAAAATCACTTGATCGTTTTTATCTAATGTCTTTTGGATTGCATCGATCAATCTTTGAGACAAACCAAACTGATTTCTTTCTTCTTTCATATCCACTAAGTGAATTTCTGGCATTTGATCATAGATGCGTTTTGTCAAAGATACCAAATGATATACATTTTTATAAGCTCGTGAATATGATTCAAGGCTTGGGGTAGCACTGGATAAAACTACTTTACAACCATGATATTTAGCTCGCCATAACGCAATATCGCGTGTATGATAGCGAGGCATGGAATCTTGTTTATAACTTATATCGTGTTCTTCATCCATTAAGATCAAACCTAGATTATCAAAAGGCATGAAAACAGCAGATCGTGTACCAATCACAATATCAACTTTCTTATCTTTGACCAAACAATATTGCTCGTATTTCTCCTGATCATTTAACTGAGAATGGTAAATGGCAACTTTACGTTGAAATCGTGCCATGACACGCTCGATCATCATGGGTGTTAATCCAATTTCAGGCACTAAAAAAAGAACTTGTTTGTTTTGTTCTAATACAGTTTGCGCTAAATGTAAAAAAACTTCTGTTTTTCCAGAACCAGTCACTCCATGTAATAAAAAGCACGAATCGTTTGAGTTCTCGATTTCTTCAATTGCATTTTTTTGTTCAAGAGTTAGTTCATGAATTGAATCCTCTATATAGGACGGCAAAACATCATTTGATTTAGGCAGTTTTCTTAGTTTAACATATCCTTTTTCAATCAATGGTTTTGCCAAGCTCTTTGTCAGTTTTCTAAATTCACTGGCCTTCATTGGCAGTTTATCTTTTATTTCTTCATACACGTTGGCCTGTTTACTCGTTAAAGGTAAAGTAGAACTAGATAAATAAACATGATCTTCATAGATAATCTTTTTATACGTGCTGCTAGGTCTTAAGGCTGGTGGCAACATTGTCTTATAAGCACTAATGACACTGCATACATATCGTTTAGATATATATTGCGCCAAATCTAACAATTCCTCATTTAATAAAGGCTCTTTATCTATGACTTCTAGAACAGGTTTAATATTTTTTAAATCACTTTTTACATCTGTTTCCTGAACAAATCCAATACATTTTCTATGGGCAAAATCCACTTTGACACGACACCCTTTTTGGACTGGTTCATCACATGCATAAGTAAACAGTTGGTTCAATTGTAAGGTTAAATGTTCTATGTATACATTGATCAATTTCATAAAAATATTCTAACATAAATACCTTTGAATTCATAAAAAAGAAGCATATCCTTAAACACTTCTTTTGATATGCTTCATATATGTTTTTAGATTGGCATCTTCTTCAATCCTGTAGGTAATATTTCCGAATTTTGATGTTGCAACTACACATAAACCTGGACCATGCCCACTGGTAAAAGAATCACTGTGTACAACGACACCAATAGAAACGGCTCCTTTATAATAATGCGGTCCATAATGACAATCATGATCAATTATCGCAACAAAGTCTCCAAAACGAAGATCATTGAGTCCATGAATCTCGTTAGCTCTTTCATCCTGTGTCATGATATCATAATCCCCCTCCATCAAGGTAGAGGAACCTAAACCAGAACCCATCAAATAACTAGGAACACTTGTCACAACTGGAAACGATACTTTTCCCTCTTCTTCAAGGATTGGCATGGCCATTAATAAATCTGGATCAATATTCATCATATGGATTTCTGGATAATCTAATAGCTTTAGCCCTTGCCCATATGCTTTTACAAGAATCGTTTCATTAGAATCCATTTCTTCCAAAATTTCTTTGTCCATATAAACCATTGTATGATCAACACCACCATGTGTTCCAGTTACATATCCTGTTTTTGATTTCATTGGTCCATTGATGATCTTTGCCTCATTTCCTACACAGGCAAATGTTTCTAAAGCATGATTTTCTTTGTCGGATGGATTGGCAAGAGAAATTCCTGGTTCAATATGATCACCAGCAATATTCATACAGCAATCACCGATTGCATGCGAATAGACGATACCTCCGGTTCCAATTGGCATGCGACCTTTTCCATCATATCCTACATAATACCCTTTTACTCTTGGATGATCGACACATCCAGTTACCGCTATTTTTACCAGCTCCTCTTTATTGTACTTTAACATTGTTAGCTCCTTTCTTTTGTCTCATGATTTCAAAGGCAATCACGGCTGTAGCGCTTGGCGTATCTAGTGCGTTTTTAAAATCTCGTCCATATTCAATCACAATATTTTGATTGGAGGCCTGAACGATCTTTGCACTTAATCCACGCAAGGCTCCACCAATTGCCACACAACAAGTATTCGGATACTTTATCTCATAATGCGCTTTTGCCTGATTGCGATATGCACAATAAAGTGGAATTTCGTATTTATGAACATACTCGACCAATTCTTCATCCGAATGGATAAAATATATCGGTAACCTTTCATATGCACCAGCACTGGCTCTCAAGATGATGTTCTCACTCATTGACCAATCACGATATGGTAAGATCAATGCGTTGCATCCAGAAGCATATAGAGAACGAATCAAGCTACCTAGATTATAAGGATCTTCCACTCCATTTACATAACACAAAAAACCCTCGATCTTTTCCTGTAAAAAAGAATCTTCACGTTTGTCGGCTTTTAAAATCATCCCACCATGCGTTTTTCCGGTGGCAATTTCATCAATCACTTCTCTTGTACAAGTCTGTACTTTAACACCTTGTCTTTTCGCTAAAGAGATAATATACGCAAAATCTTTTGTCCTTTTTTTCTTATCCACATAAAGAATCTCACATCTGCGTTTTTGTTCCTCTAATACAGCCTTACAGGAGATGTTTCCTTCAATTATTTTTAACATAAACTTATTATAGTATTTAAAGACATTTTTTTCCATATATGATAGAATTACCCCGAGGTGTTTTATGCGATTTCAAATTACAGAAGAAATGAAAAAAAGGATCTTTGTGAACTCTTGTTCATTGATCATTCCTTTATTACTATTTATGTTTTTCAACCAATTCGAACAAATCAAAGACTTTGTGAATACAATTCTTGTGATCTGCTTTCCATTTGTTTTTGGTGTAGCGATAGCGTTCTTACTATATAATCCACAAAATTGGCTGGAGAAAAAATTATTCGAGAATTCAAAGTTTTCCGCAAGTAAAAAGCGCTTGTTGTCAACATTATTGACATTTTTGATTGTTCTCGTTATTCTTGCCTTACTATGTGCAACAATCATACCTAGTATTATTGATTCCATCTTGACATTTGCTCAAAATATCAGTGATTATACAGAGAATTTTACACACTATGCATACACTATTGCTAATTCTTTGAATATTTCAACTCAAGATATCCAACTATGGACAGAAAATTTACGTATTGTTGAAACTTTAACTGGTACAGTTACATCTACATTACCAAAACTAGCTACTTACTCTTATGGTTTTGTCCGCGGAATTATTAATTTCATTCTAGCTGTTGTGAGTGGTTTCTACATTCTTTTAGATCGTGAAAAACTCATCCGAGTAATCAAAAAATTAAACTATTCTATATTTAATCTAGATACTGCAAAAGGATTAAATTTTTGGATCATTGATGTTAAAACAGTTTTTGAACAATACATTGTTGGTAATATCATTGATTCTACAATCATTGGTATTACATGCTATATAGGAACCTTGATCCTTCAAATTCCATATGCACCAATGATTGGACTTATTGTTGGAGTAACCAACTTGATCCCAGTCTTTGGACCGTTCCTAGGTGCTATTCCTGTAATTGTCATATTGTTGTTGATCAATCCAATATCTGCACTTATCTTCGCTATATTTATCCTAATCCTTCAACAAATTGATGGTAATGTTATTAAACCAATTGTATTAGGCGATAAATTAGGTATGTCTGGATTCTGGATCTTGTTTTCTGTTACAATTGGTGGCGGATTATTCGGTGTTTTAGGTATGTTCTTGGGTGTTCCAGTATTTGCCTTATTTTATTCTGCTCTTCGTGAATATTCTAACTTACGTTTAAAATCAAAACATCTAGAAATATAGACAAAGCTCGTACATGTAATCGTACGAGCTATTTTGTTATTTTGATTTCTTCTTTCTAAAACTAGGAAAACAGTTGTGATAACTGCTGCTAATATAATGATCCTCATTACCATATTCTTCTGTTTATTTGTTTTCACATCATATTTCTTAGTATCTGTCCTATCCTTTTCAATCGTTGTTGTATCACTATCCATTTTTGTCTTTGCAGTGAAAGCACCTTTTACATCCGTTACTTGATAAGTTACTTCATATTTGCCAGGTTGACTTTTATCTGCTGTATTATTAGTAACAATAATTTGTTCAATCAAAGTTCCATCTTCAGTATCGTAAGCTATTACATCTTCTAAAGGATTCGAAGGAGCGTCAACAGCTAACACTTTATCATCTGCTTCAATCGTTGGAAGATCATTAACCTCTGTTGGAGGGATTTCTTGCGGAGCATTGGCATCCAAAACTAATGGATAATTGATCACAGAATCATCAATTTAAACATATCCTGTTGAAAAATTATATGTATAATCTGCACCTTCAATCAGTTCTTGTCCTACCTTAGTAATTGTGATTATGGAAGGAAGATATAATCCGTCTTCAGGGGTCAAAGTAAAATGATAAACTGTATTACAAGGCATAACTAAATATGTACCATTATATTGGGCTAAAGAAGAAATATCAGATTGCTTATAAGTAAACACACCATCTGAATAATACGCAAAATTATTTGATTTGGTTGATTATATAATTCCTAACTGGCATAGCTTAAATTACTAAAAGTTAAACCCTGGTTATTCATTTTCAATCCAAAATCACCTGTTGTGATCGAATTTATTTTACTATTAAAAATACCTCTGACAATAAATCCAGAATTAACAGTACGCATATTAATGGTACCTCCTAGATAAATTCCTTCTCCACCATTATTTTAAACATCATAGTTACCAGTGCCTATTCCAGCATTGTTGTTAAGTACAAACTTCAAAGTAGATTCCACAAAAACCGGTATTACCGAAAAAACATACAGCTCAAAGTTGCTACATAATTAATAAGAAATCTTATTATTTTCACCTCATACCCCCTCTTTGAATCATTCGAAAAGATGATTCAATTCATTCTTCTATGATAGTAATGCACTCAGATGAATCTAAATCTATTATCATAATGACGCTTTAACCAAATCATTTCCTGTCCTGATTTTATTCAAGTATGTATTAATATATGTGTCAAAATATTAAAGATATTAAAAAACCATGTCATTTGTAATGAATACAAAGACATGGTATTTCATATTACTGTATATCTTTTAATATTCTTTCAATGCGATTTCCTTGTTCAAGACTTGTGTCCTGAATAAAAATAAGATCTGGCATTTTCCGGATTGTCATTCGTTTTGCTAAAGTTGAGCGAATAAAACCTTTTGACTGTTTTAAAATCTTCATTCCGGCATCATTACGTTCTTGTTTTCCTAAGAATGTTACATAAACTTTAGCTTGAGAAAGATCTCTAGTACATTGTACATCTGTCACAGTTACAAACCCTAATTTTGGATTTTTTAAATCGAACTGAAGAATATTAGAAATTTCTCTTTGAAGAATCATATCAAGTCTTTCATTTTTAACTGTCATGATTACACTTCCTGATCTTCATAAGCCTCAATGATATCATCAACTTTAATATCATTATAATTTTCAATTGTCATACCACATTCAAAGCCATTTTGAACTTCTTTAACATCGTTTTCAAAGCGTCTTAAGGATCCAAGTTTACCATCATAAATGACGATACCTTCACGAATCAAGCGTACCTTACAGTCACGTTTAATGTGCCCATCTACAACTTTACAGCCGGCAATTGTACCAACTTTTGAAACTTTATAAATCTGACGAACTTCAGCCTGCCCAATAACAACTTCTTCATAAACTGGAGCAAGCATACCTTTCATAGCAGATTCTAATTCTTCCAAAGCTTTATAGATGATGTTATGAAGACGAATTTCGATACCTTCTTCTTCCGCTTTTTTACGTATTGCTGCACTTGGACGAATGTTGAAACCATAAATAATCGCATTTGAAGCACTCGCTAATAAGATATCAGATTCAGTGATCGTACCAACAGTGGAACGAATGACATTCACACGTACTGTATCAACTTCTAATCGTTCCATACTTGCTTTTAAAGCCTCTGCACTACCTTGAACATCTGCTTTGATCAATACATTAATTTCTTTTACGTCACCTTCATCAATCTTCTTGGCAAGATCTTCCAAAGACATAGCGCTTGTTGCGTTGCGCTCTTTTTCGATTTGTTTTTCAAGACGATGAGAAGCAATTTCCTGTGCCTTTTTATAGTTATCGTAAGCCATGAACACATCACCAGCTCTAGGAACATCATTTAAACCTATAATTTCTACTGGACAGCTCGGTTCAGCCTTTTTAATTTCCATTCCCTTGTCATTTGTCATCTTACGAACACGTCCATAAGAAGTACCTACAACAATGCTGTCACCAGAATGTAATGTACCCCTTTGTACTAATAAAGTTGCAACAGGACCTCTACCTTTATCCAGTTTTGCCTCAATGACCGTACCACTGGCGAGCTGATCTGGATTTGCTTTTAATTCTGCCATATCCGCAACTAATAGCACTGTTTCTAACAAATCTGAAACTCCTGTTCCCTGCTTTGCGGAAACATTCATGAAGATCGTATCTCCACCCCATTCTTCAGGCATGATACCAAGTTCTGCCATTTCTGACATAATACGATCTGGATTGGCACCTGGTTTATCAATTTTGTTAACTGCTACAACAATAGGAACACCTGCAGCTTTAGCATGGTCAACAGCTTCTTTTGTCTGTGGCATGACACCATCATCTGCAGCAACAACAATAATAACGATATCAGTTACTTGAGCACCACGAGCACGCATAGCCGTAAATGCTTCATGTCCTGGTGTATCAAGGAAAGTAACTTTACGTCCTTTTAAAGAAACCTGATATGCACCAATGTGCTGTGTGATCCCACCAAATTCTCCACTTGTAACATTGGTTTTACGAATCGTATCCAATAATGTTGTTTTGCCATGGTCAACATGTCCCATGATCGTCACAACTGGAGGTCTTGGAACCATTTTCGAATCATCTTCTTCGATATTGCCAATTTGTTCTTCGATATCATCTTCGTCGATGATCACTTCTTTATGAACTTCAACACCAAACTCCATGCAAATCAATTCAATGTCATCATCGCTCAATACGGTATTGATCGTAGACATATTTCCCATCATGAACAAGAATTTAATTATTTCGGAACTGTTTTTATGGAGTAAATTTGCCAACTGACCAACTGTTAAAGAATCACTATATGTAATTTCTTTTACAGCTTCAACTTTACGAGGAGCACTGTTTGTGTTCTTGTATTTATTAGGTCCTTTTTTACTAGGTTTTCTTCTTGGTCTATTGTTATTTGGCATGTAAAGTCACCTACCCTTTCATCTCTTCCATAATGGCTTTAGCAAAGCCATCTTCACATATCGCCAAAGAATTAAATGAACGATGACTAATCTGATCAAATAATTCTGGTTCAACTTCAAGCCATGGGACATTGTAAAATGTACATTTGTCTTTTAACTTTTTTTTGCGATTTTGACCACATTTTTTACTAATCAAAACCAGCTTTGCCGTTGTTTTTTGGATGCTTGGAATTAAAGCATCTCCCAAAACAACTTTTCTTGCTTTAAAGGCAAATTGAATCAAAGATACAGCCTTATTTTTCACGAACTAACTCCAATAGCTCGTCATAAACCGATTCGGGAATTTCAGTCTCTAAAGCCTTGGCTAATGCTTTATTCTTTTTCGCTTTCAAGATCGTTTCCTCACTTTTTTGAACATAAGCACCATGCCCATTCTTTTTCCCAGTTAGATCCACGACAACTTCTGATTCTGGTGTTCTTACAACTCGGATTAATTCCTTTTTAGGAAAACGCTCCTGTGTAACAACACATTTTCTCATTGGTATTTTTCTCATATTTACCTCTAATCGTAGTACTCATCATATTCTTCATAGTCAACATCATCATCCCAGGCATTTTCTTCTTCATATTCTGCCTCTTCGATTTCTGCTAACTCTTCTTCTGAATAGATTGGCTTCATCTGTTCAAACATAGCTTTTTTCTTCTGAAGCTCTTCTTCTTTTTGTTCGTCTTTTGTTTCTATATGCGCTTCTTCGACTTTCTTCTTAGGTTTTGAAACTACCTGCTCGCTCTTATTGCTGGCATCGGCAAAGTTTTCAAATTTAGAAGTATATTCTTTGATGTCGGCAGCTGTTTTTTCTTTGCGCTTTTCTTTGGCAATACGAGCTGCTTCTTCCATCTCATCTAATTCTGTTTCTCTTTCTTTTTCAAATAGAGTTGTTGTATTCTGATGGATTGGACCTTCAGCTTCTTCATAAGTTGTTGTGTCGATATCATCATCGTAGTCAAAATCAGCTACATCCACATTTTCAATTTCAATCTCAGAATGTTTAAGTTCCTCAATCTTCTGCTGCTGTTTATACGCACGTTCTTTTGCCTTTTTCGCTTCATATTCTTCTTGAAGTTCTTTAGCAATGGTCATGTAATCAATACCTAATTCCTGCATTTCACTTTCTGATTTGATATCGATCTTACGATTTGATAATTTAACCGCAAGGCGAGCATTTTTACCACGTTTACCAATTGCTAAGGATAATTGAGAATCTGGTACAACAACGATCAAACCATCTTTTACATTTTCATTTGGAATGACCGCAACAGCTTCACTTGGACTTAATGCATTTTCAATCAACTCAGAGATATTATCGCTCCATTCAAAGATATCGATCTTTTCTCCGTTTAACTCGTTGATGATCGTTTGGACACGTGATCCACGAGGCCCAATACAAGCTCCAATAGGGTCGATGTTCTCATTGTGAGAATACACGGCAATCTTACATCTTTCACCTGGATCTCTGGCAATTGCTTTGATTTCTATAATTCCATTATAGATCTCTGGAACTTCTCTTTCAAATAAGCGACGTACAAACACTGGTGTTGCACGAGATACTAAAACCTGTGCTCCTTTTGTTTCTTTGTTGACTTCTGTAATGACAACCAACAATTTCTGTCCTTCATAGTATTTTTCAGTTGGGATTTGTTGTGATTTTTTTAACATTGCCAATGTTTTCCCAATGTTGACGATCACAAACTTTTCTTCAACAGTTTCAACGACACCCAATACCATTTCATCAAGCTTATCGCAATATTCTTCATACACTTGTGCCTTTTCAGCTTCACGAATCTTTTGTTTCATGACATTTTTTGCCAAAACAACAGCTGCGCGATCAAATGTCGTAAAGTCTACTTCTTCATTGACAAAATCATCCAGCTGGATGTTCTTGTTTACTTTTCTTGCATCTTCCAAAGAAATTTCCAATTCATCATCTTCCACATCTTCAACGACCTTACGCTGATGATAAATGTGAATGATACCGTCTTCAATAACAACTTCTACATAAGCATCTGGAATTTCAATGTGTTTTCTGTAGGCTTTGGTTAATGCTTCTCGTAAAGCATCCTCTACGATCTCACTTGATAATTGACGATCATTTTCAATTCCCTGCAAAGCTTTCTGTAATGTGTCTACTTTTAATTTCATACTTATCTCCCTTATAATTTTACCGCTGTCATAATCACATTAATATTGTTACGATCGATCTCTATTGTCTTATTTCTTGTCTTCTCTTTATACGCAACTATGATCGAATCGTCATTTACTTCTTTAAGATCACCCAATACTTGGTCAAGACCTTGTTTTGGATCAATAAGCTTAACGTATACATATTTACCAATCGCATCGCGAAGCTGCTGGTCCGTCTTCAATTCTCTTTCTGCACCTGGAGAACACACTTCCAACATATATTCTTTCGTATACCAATCTTTATTATCTAATAGAGTTCCAATTACATCACTACACATAGCACATGTATCAAGATCCATTGTTCCATCTTGTTTTTCAACTGAAATCTGCAAGATAGGTGGATTTTGATTTGTCAGCCATTCTATATCATATAGCACACAATCTTTTTCATTTAATACTGGCTCGATCCATTCTTTAAGAATATCTAGATTCATTCGTTCTTCCTTTCCAAAATTAAGGAGTGGTTTTACCCACTCCTTTTGTTTCTATCGATATTAATTTAACACAACCTCTATGAATATTCAAGTAGAATCAATGAAAAACTACTCTGTTTCAATCAATCCATATCCACCATTGTGGCGTCTATATACAACTGCGATCTTCTCAGTTTCATCATCTGTATAAATGAAGAAATCATGTCCTAACAATTCCATTTTCATGATTGCTTCATCAAGGCTCATTTCAACAGGAACAATCGATTTTGTCTTAACTAATTCATCTTCTTCCTCATTATATTCATTGAAGATTTCATGATCGATAAAAGCTGCTGCCAAAGATTCTTTATTCTTTCTTGTTAAACGAGTCTTCTGACGACGAATCTGGTCTTCAAGTTTATCAACAACTTTATCAATAGCGCTATATAGATCATCATCTATAACTTCAGCACGCAGGATCGCATGCTTAGTTGGAATTGTAACTTCTATTTTTTGTTTTGTTGGATACGTACGAACCAATACATTGGCTGTATCATCTTCTCCAATGATAAAATACTTCGCTAAAGTATTTAATTTCTTTTGAATCTTTTCAGAGATTCCTGGTGTAACTGTAATGTTTTTTCCGACAATATTAACTTTCATAAGAATACCTCCTTAGCTATATTGTTCTTCTGATTAGATTATAACACCAATATTCTTGAATTCACAATTTCGTGCCTTATCAATCCAAAATGTTCAAATATTCAACCATCTTTTCCAAAGGTAATTGACCAGGCGCACTGGATGTGGTAAGGCTGCAGAAAGTATATTCGCTGTCAAACATTTCACCTATGATGCGAGAAATCATACCCATATCAGACATGGAAATCGCACATTTTTTTGAAATTGTCTTATGCTCATAACAAGACAACAACAATGTTAAAACATCTTCTTTGCTTTGTGGCATGCAGGCAACTTTTTCAATATATGGCTGATAGATATCCATCTGTTTCCAAATTTCATTTAGATTATCTGGTGTCTTGTTAAAGTTATGGTAACTGATGATACAGCGATCCAGATACTGCTTAAACCTTGTATCTTGAAAATGTTGTAAATGTAAAAGCTCCAAATCAACGATCACATCCGGAACTTGAAAAAGCTCAATGATCTTTTTTTCATAAACCGCATGATCCATATCGGCTTCTCCACCATCTTGTTTACTACGAAGTGTAAGAATGCATTTTTTCTTTGCGTGAGCTACAAGTTGAATTAGATCTTCGATCTTATATGCCTTGGCACGATCAAGACGAATCTCAATCAAATCACACGCACTTTCATTCATCGCTTTTAACTCTTCAAGAGCATCATTTAAATTTAAATAGAAAAAAGGACATATTATTTTCATAAATCTTCACCAAAATCATTTTAACACAATTTTGAAAAAAATTATGAAAACACCTTGAAAATAACATGTAAATAGGTTACAATGCACTCATGAAAAAATATATTAGTTTTCGATTTACAATCTAATTCCTTAAGAAAAATCAAACGATGTGTTGATTCTTTTTTTGAGGCTTATACAAGAGCATTTCACGCATGAGATGCTCTTTATTTTTTCAAGAAGGAGAGTTTTTATGCAATATGGATTAATTGGAGAACATCTAGGACACAGCTTCTCAAAAATGATTCATGAAAAGTTTGGCTACTATCATTACGATTTAAAAGAGATCTCAAAGGATCATATCGTAGAGTACTTTAAAGAACATCCTTTTAAAGGAATCAATGTGACGATTCCCTATAAAGAAATTGCCTTTAAAGCCTGCGATCACCTTGATGAACAAGCCAAATCCATTCAGGCCTGTAACTGTATCGTAAACAAAGATGGAAAACTCTATGGACACAATACAGATTATGATGGCATCGTTGAAACATTTAAACACTTTGATATCGATCTAAAAGATAAAAAAGTCCTTATTTTAGGAAAAGGCGGCGCCAGCAAAGCTTTTGAAGCTGTTTGTAAAGACCATCAGGCTGCTATAGTGCAAATCGTCTATTACAAACCATATCCAGGATGTATCACATATGAAGATGTACAAAGATCTTATTTAGATGCTGATATCTTGATCAATGCCACTCCAGTTGGGATGGCCATGCATTCCAATGCATCCCCTATAGATCTTTCGCCTTTTACAAATCTTGAATTTGTCTTTGATGCGATATACAATCCACTGAATACAAAATTGATCCAACAGGCAAAAAAATTAAACATTCGCTGTACCAACGGATTGCTCATGTTAGTGGCACAAGCCAAATATGCAGCCGAATATTTTCTCAATCAAAAAATAGATATGGATCTAGATTCGTTGGTTGACACGATCATCTTACAAACATGCAATTTAGTTTTTATTGGAATGCCTAGCTGCGGTAAATCAACGATATCTAGGCAGCTTGCCAATAACCTGCATAAAGAGTGGATCGATCTTGATGAAGAGATTGAAAAAGAAGCGGGAATGAAGATTGCCGAAATATTTGAAAGATATGGTGAAGATAGATTTCGCAACTTTGAAACACAGGTAACATTTAAAAACTGTATCAAAAACAATGTTGTCATTGCCTGTGGAGGTGGAATCATACTTAGAAAAGAAAATATTGAAGCCTTATCTCAAAATGGCATCATTATCTATCTAGATAGACCTTTAGACAACCTCATTAGACATGATCCATCTAGACCTAAGCTAAAAGAAGGAATCCATACACTGTATAAAGAAAGAAAGGATCTTTATGAAAAGGCCTGCGATATCAAAATAAAAAACGAAAAAACGATTCAAAAAACGATGCAGATATGCATAGAAAGTTTAAAGAATAAGAACTTATATAAAAAATTTAAATAAAGGAGTGAATGAATATGATTATTACATTAAAGAAAGAAGCACCAAAACAGGAAGTTGATAAATTATTAAAGAAATTCGAGAATATGGATCTACAGGTAACCTTGATTCAAGGAGCCAATTATAATGTCTTTGGGTTAGTTGGAGACACTAGCAAGGTGGATGAAAAAAGTGTACTAGCCAACCCTATCGTATTTAATGTACAGCGAGTTGCCGAGCCTTACAAACTTGCCAACCGTATGTTCCATCCTGAAGATACTGTTGTTGATGTCAACGGAATCAAAGTTGGTGGAAATAAGATCGTTATGATTGCCGGACCATGCAGCGTTGAAGGCGAAAATCAAATCTGTCGTATCGCTCAACAAGTTAAAGATGCAGGTGCATGTATGTTACGCGGTGGAGCTTACAAGCCTAGAACAAGTCCATATGCTTTCCAGGGAATGGGAACCAAAGGAATCTTAGCTTTAGACAAGGCAAGAAAACTTACTGGTTTACCAATTGTTTCTGAATTAATGGCCGTTGAGCATCTAGATGAATTCGTAGAACATGTAGATGTGATCCAAATTGGTGCCAGAAATATGCAAAACTTTGATTTATTAAAAGCCGTTGGACGAACAAAGAAACCAATTCTTTTAAAACGCGGACTTGCCAATACGATCCAGGAATGGATCATGGCTGCTGAATATATCATGTCTGAAGGCAATCCAAATGTTATCTTCTGCGAAAGAGGAATTCGTACATTTGAACCATATACCCGTAATACATTAGATCTTAGCGTTGTTCCAATTATTAAAGAAAGAACACACCTGCCTATTATCATTGACCCTAGCCATGCTGCTGGAGATTGGAAACTGATTGAAAGTTTATCTTTGGCTGCTATTGCTGCAGGGGCAGACGGATTGATCATTGAAGTACATGATGATCCTGCTAATGCATGGAGTGATGGATCTCAGAGCTTAAAACCAGAAAAATATGCAGCCTTAGTTGAAAAAGGTAAAGTGATTGCCAAAGTGATCGGACGTACATTATAAAAGAAACAGTATCTGAAACTTACATCAGATACTGTTTTTCTTTACCTTCTTCAATTAAATCCAGTCTTCGTTTATAATCTGGCATGACCTTGGACAATATTTCATAAAACTGCTTTGAATGATTTGGCTCTAAAAGATGAACAAATTCATGACAAATCACATATTCGACAAATTCAACAGGATAATGAACCAATTCAAAATTAAGAGTAATATAATTAGATTCTGGATGACAGATTCCCCAGCTTCTTTTCATCGTACGAACCTTTAAAGTTGGTTTATTTAAAGAATATTCTTTGAAGCGTAATAACGTCATATCCATAATATCCTCAAAGACTTCTTTTGCGTATCGATTTAAAAATTCTTTAAACACCAATGTTGCATCAGCACTCGGTTTTGTTTGAATAATGATTTCATCCTCACATGTTGTAATATGATTGGTCTGCCCCTGTGCCTTTTTTATTTTAAAGCTCTTTCCAAACAATCGTATCATCCCTGAATGACTTTGTACTTTGATCTTATCGGTATATTGTTTCACAAATTGTTTGATTGTATCATCGCTGCAAAAGGGATCTGCATGTACGACCAACTCACCCCCTGGAGCTATGCTCATGCGAATACCTTTTCGTTTTGATACTTTTACTACATAATCAATTGAGTCTATCTTCTGTTTCTTCGCAATGTCTGACATATGATGAGCCTCCTACTTCCCTTTGCTCCATTTGTCCCCTTAACGTGCGTGTTAATAATATAACATATGTAAAAGTAAATTAATATATGTAAATTATGAAAAGTTTTATGATAGAATGACAAAGGTGATCTTACATGTATAACAATCCATATCCTTATTCTTCAGATAACAAACGTTATTATACGATGAACTATTATTTTCAAACAAAATACCACAAAAAGGTCGCAAAAGTACCATTGAATGCTGGATTTACATGTCCAAACCGCGATGGAACCAAAGGCAATCATGGCTGTACTTTTTGTTCCGCAAAAGGGTCTGGTGATAGTATCCTTGCCTTCTTTCAAGATTTAAATACACAATACCAGCAAGGCTTAACAAGAATGCGATCTAAATGGCCTGATTGTCTTGGATTTGCCTATTTTCAAGCTTATTCCAACACCTATGCAGATCTAGACGCCTTAAAAGAAATCTATGATCCTTTTATAAAAGATCCTACAGTTACCGGTATTTCGATTGCGACTCGTGCTGACTGTCTTGATGATGAAAAGCTTGCTTATTTTGATTCTCTAGCCAAACAAAAAGAAGTTTGGATCGAGCTGGGTCTTCAAAGCATTCATGAAAAAACGATGCAAATGTGCAATCGGCAACATTCTACTCAGATCGTTGAAGATACTGTTAATAAATTAAAACAAACCTCGATCAAATCCTGTGTTCATATCATGAATTCATTGCCATATGAAACCAAAGAAATGATGTTAGAAACTGCACGCTGGATTGCCAACTGCAAGCCGGATGCGATTAAAATACATATGTTGCATATACTACAGGGTACACAGATGGCATTACAGTTTTTTAATGAAAAATTTTCCCTTTTATCAATTGAAGACTATGTGGATATCGTAATTCGACAATTGGAAGTTTTACCACCGGATCTGATCATTGAAAGGCTCACCGGAGATGGTATGGCAAATGATTTGATCGAACCGCAATGGACGATCAAAAAAACCATCGTATTAAATGAAATTGATAAAGAGATGGTAAGACGAAATACCTGGCAGGGAAAATATTACAAAAAATAGGATCGCATTGACGATCCTATTTTAGTTCAAGACAATAATAGTTTTTCTTTCCTCTACGAATAATAGAGTAATTTTTTACGCATACACAATGATTATCTGGAGTCATCATATAATCTGGATCTGTGATCTTCGTACCATTGACCATGATTGAATTTCCTTTGATCCATTCTCTTGCCTCACGACGACTTGACGCAATTCCACTTTCCACCAATGTTTCTAACAGTGTTTTTCCCTGTTCACAATGAAGTTTTTCCATGTTGCGGATCGCATCTAATTTTTGATCATCCGTTAACTCTTGGATCTTACCTTTGAATAATGCTTCAGTAATCTTTAATGCACAATCCAAGCCTTCCTGACCATGAAGATCTCGTACAACTTCGCTGGCAAGTGTTTTCTGTGCTAAACGTTTATGTGGCTCATTCTGCAAAGAAACTTCCAATTCTTCAATTTGTTCTCTTGTAAGGAAAGTCAATTTCTTCAAGTATTCAATGACTTTACGATCATCAGTATTAAATAAGAATTGATACAATTCATAAGGAGATGTTTTACTTGCATCCAACCATACTGTTCCAGATTCACTCTTACCAAATTTCGTTCCGTCCGCTTTTGTGATCAAAGGCATTGTTAAACCATAACATTTAACATCCGCTCCACATTTTTTACGAATCAATTCAAGACCTGAAGTAATATTTCCCCATTGATCCTGTCCACCAATCTGCAAAGTGCAATTCTTTTCCTGATATAAGTGTAAAAAGTCTAAAGACTGAAGGATCATATAAGAAAATTCTGTATAACTGATACCTGTATCAAGACGTTTTTTAACAGTTTCTTTATTGATCATGTAATTAACGTTAAAAAACTTTCCATAATCTCTTAAGAAATCAATCACAGAAATATCTTTGGTCCAGTCCAGGTTATTGACCATCTCAAATCCCCAAAGCTTTGAAATTTGTGCATGCAAGGCATCATAATTAGCCTTAAGGGTTTCCTGGGTCAACATATTTCTTTCACCAGTTGCCTTTGGATCTCCAATAAATCCAGTAGCTCCACCAACCAACATAATTGGATGATGTCCGTGTTTTTCAAGACGTTTTGCCATTAACAAAGAAGAGTAATGTCCAATGTGCAAACTATCCGCTGTTGGATCGGTCCCAATATAAAATGTCAGCTTTTCATTATTGATCGCATCTTTTACTTCTGGACTTGTAATATTATCTACAAGGCCTCGCCATTCTAATTCTTCAAACAGGTTCATATTCATTCCTCCTAATAAAAAAACGCCCTTAATAAGGACGTTATAAACGCGGTACCACCTTACTTCATGTATGTTCACATGCACTCAAACCTTTAACGCAGGTATACGTCATATAATGAAGCTCCAAGGTGTATTCCATAGGCTCAATCAAGACTTTTCACCAGCCAGTCCTTCTCTACACACGAACTCCTATGTACTATTTCTCTTCGTTGCGATATGCTTATTATACATGATTAATTTTAAAAGGCAATATAGAAAATTGAATCATTTCAATATAATAAGATAAAAAAGAACCTCGCATTGAGGTTCTAATTTTATACTAGTTTGCGACGATATTAATGACCTTCCCTTTAACAACAATAACTTTGCGAATTGTTTTTCCTTCAATTTGACGTTTTACTGTTTCAAGTTCCAATGCCTTTTCTTTTAATTCGTCTTCCTGTGTTCCAACTGGAACATCAAATTTACCACGAACTTTTCCGTTTACCTGTACAACAATGGTTACATTTTCTTCCACTAGAACGGATTCATCATATGTAGGCCATGGTTCATAAGCAATAGATTGATCATGTCCCAATTTTTGCCACATTTCTTCACCTAAATGCGGTGCATAACAAGACAATAGTTTAACGAATCCTTCGGCATATCCTTTATAAAGTGTTTTTGCCTTATAAGCGTCATTAATAAAGATCATCATCTGCGCAATGGCTGTGTTTAAACTAAGTGTTTCAATATCATTCGAAACTTTCTTAACGGTCGCATTATACACTTTATCCAATTCATGATCGTTTTCTTCAGTTACCTTACCACTTTCAACGATCAAGCGATATACTCGTTCCAACCATTTACGTGAACCTTCAACACCCTGTTCGCTCCAAGGTTTGCTGGCTTCCAATGGTCCCATAAACATCTCATATAAACGAAGGGTATCCGCACCATATTTTTCAACAACATCATTTGGATTCACGACAAATTCAGGGAAACGTTTTCCCATTTTGATGCCGTTTGCGCCCAAAATATATCCCTGATGAACAAGCTTTTTAAAAGGTTCTTTAACAGGTACCAATCCTTTATCATATAAGTAGTTTGTCCACATTCTTGAATACAACAAGTGACCAACCGCATGTTCTGGACCGCCAATATATAAATCGACTGGCATCCAGTGTTTCAATAATTCATAATCGGCGAATTCTTTGTCATTATGTGGATCGATATATCGCAAGAAATACCAGCTGCTTCCCGCACTGCCTGGCATAGTACTTGTTTCGCGTTTTCCTTTTTTACCATCAATTTCTACATTGACCCAGGAATCCGCTTTTTCAAGTGGACTAGCTCCTGTTTTGCTAGGAGAATAATCTTCAAGTTCAGGAAGGATCAAAGGTAGTTGATCATCACTTAAGGCAATCATATCCCCATCTTCCATATGTACGATAGGAATTGGTTCTCCCCAGTAACGCTGACGGGCAAAGATCCATTCACGTAAACGATAGTTCACATGTTTCTTTCCACAGTTGTGTTCTTCTAACCAATCGATCATCGCATTGATCGCATCTTCTTTATTTAATCCATCCAAGAATCCGGAATTGATATGAACACCATCCTGTGTCCATGCTTCTTCTTCAATATTTCCACCTTCTAATACAGGAATGATCTCAATACCAAATTTCTTGGCAAATTCATAGTCTCGTGTATCATGTGCAGGAACAGCCATGATAGCCCCTGTACCATAAGATGCCAATACATAATCGGAAATCCAAATTGGAATTTCTTTTCCATTTACAGGATTGATTGCATAAGCCCCAGTGAATACACCCGTTTTGTCTTTATTTAACTGTGTTCTTTCCAATTCAGATTTAGTCGCACAAGCTGCTTTATACGCTTCTACTTCTACTTTTTTATCCTCTGTTGTTATCATATCGATCAAACGATGTTCTGGTGCTAAAACACAATATGTAGCGCCAAACAAAGTATCACAACGTGTCGTAAAGACAGTAAAGCTTTCCTCATGACCAGCAACTTTGAAATCAACATGAGCTCCAATTGATTTTCCAATCCAGTTACGCTGCATTTCCTTTGTGGATTCAGGCCAGTCAATCTCATCTAAGCCTTCCAACAAACGATCAGCATATTTTACAATATCGATGACCCATTGACGCATGTTTTTGCGAACGACAGGATAGCCTCCACGCTCACTTTTTCCATCAACTACTTCATCATTAGCTAATACGGTTCCAAGTTCCTCACACCAGTTAACTGGCATTTCTACACATTTAGCTAAACCATCTTCAAATAGCTGTTTAAAGATCCACTGAGTCCATTTATAGAAATCCGGATCACAAGTAGATACTTCTTTGGTCCAGTCATAGCTAAAACCTAACATTTTTAATTGTTTAGTAAAGACTTCAATATTATGTTTTGTAAATCCATCTGGATGATTTCCTGTCTGGATCGCATATTGTTCAGCTGGCAAACCAAAGCTATCAAAGCCCATTGGATGCAATACATTATATCCTTGCATTCTTTTCATTCGACATACGATATCGGTTGCAGTATAACCCTCAGGATGTCCGGCATGAAGACCCACTCCAGAAGGATATGGGAACATATCTAATGCATAGTATTTTGGCTTAGAAAAATCATGTACATCTGTATAGAAAGTCTGATTTTCATCCCAGTAATTCTGCCATTTCTTTTCGATTTCTTTGTGGTCAAAGCTCATTTTCTCTTCCTCCTAAATAAAAAAACGTCCTCATCTAAGGACGTTATTAACGCGGTACCACCTTAGTTCATAGATTTCTCTATGCCCTTTTCTTCTTTTAACGCAAGAAATACGGATAACATTACTTATCGACTCCCCAGCAAGTTCAAAGGATTTGAATACTGATTTCCACCAAACATCAGCTCTCTAAAATTCAAAGAATCTTTTACTACTCTGGTTCAAAATCATCTGATAAGAATTTATCAGATTTTAGCTAAATAGTCAATGCCACTGATTCCTTTTTCATCATAGAATACCTTTAGTTCCAAATCATCATATTGACACGAAATATACGTATTTTCATCTATGAAAATCACGATATGTCCATTGATTTCTTCTATCTTCTTTAAGATCAATTGATCATCCGCATAATTACATCGACGAACTAGGTTGTTGTTTTCTATCATCATCTTTGCATGCGAAATACACGATAGATCAACAATCGATTGACGATTTGCCTGGATTAGGTATGCTGAGTTTAAAACATAGATAGACATTAATGATATGATCTGCAACAATAGCGCAAAACAAATTAAAGCTAACCAGGAAGCATATCCATTATGTGATTTGAACCGAGAATGTTTTCTTGTCTTTTTGATATCGCAAATAAATTTTTTCATCTTCTTCAAAAAATTCTGCATATTCTATATTCTCCATCAAGATCTCATATCCATCTCGTTTAACTAGGCGATTGCGATCAAATTCGATTCGTATCTTTTCATGTTCATATATCATATATAAAGTCCTTTCTTTTACCTCTCTATCTTTGGATACCGCTGCAATCTGACGTAATTGCAAGATGGCAAACTGATCTTGATGATTTGGACGATAGTTGATAAAAAGGACACATGTTCTTAAATAGATTACCGCACAAAAAGATACGATCAAACTGATAAATAACGCAATCAAAGCTTCAATCATGGTAAAACCATTGGGTATTGATTTCTTTATCCACATAATAACCAAAATCATCTTCTACGATCTTAAAAACACTGAATAAAACTCCTGCACATAAGATCATAACAAATAATCCAAACAACGCATCTGTTAAAATAAAACCATTTTTCTTAATCAATTCGTACTCGCCCACTTCCTAATTGAAAGATCAATTTTTTTGTACCTTTTTGATCATGACACTCTAAAGTATTTGCCTTTGAGATATTTCCTTTAGCATTATAGTGAAAACTTAAAGTTTCACACGCAATGGATTCATCAAATTCATAATATTTTCCATCAAATACAGCATGATCTTCATAAATCTCAACACGGGTCTCTCTTTTTTCTATGAATGCTTTCTCCTGCATCAAAACACAATACGACATTAACTTTTCCATAAAGATAGTTAAGTTCGATTGATT
Organism: Faecalitalea cylindroides; assembly: GCF_028321995.1. NCBI lineage: Bacteria > Bacillati > Bacillota > Erysipelotrichia > Erysipelotrichales > Erysipelotrichaceae > Faecalitalea > Faecalitalea cylindroides. The sequence goes on along the minus strand of NZ_JAQLXG010000008.1, from coordinate 17,504 downwards.
TTGATTCTGTGATATTCCTATGGACAATACACATACGATCAAAAGTACGATCAAGCTTTCTATCATCGTAAAACCATTACTGTGTACTTGCCTGTCCATCTACAATCACTACCGTTTCGCCATTTGGGCATCGATCTTGTCCTTCTTTTAAATATCCTTCATTAATCAATTCCTGTACACTTGTAGGTGTCGTTAGATTATCTATTTCATATAAGATAATTTGTGAATCAACAATATCTAAAAGAGCCTGACACCCTTTATCACGTATGATTGTTTCTTTTTGTTGGATATTGGGTAATGTGATCAATAACAATAAGGCAATTACTAACATAACGATCATCATTTCTAAGACAGTAAATCCATTCTTTTTATTCTGCATTTTCATTATTCCTTTCTAAATCGTATTTAACATATTCAGCGGCAACAACATGATCTGATATACAACTAATACTAAAATACCTACACAGCTATACGAAAACACCTGCATCGTAACGATCAGCTTATTAACGATCGTTTTAAAAGATTTAATGGCCTGTTCATAATACACTTTTAAAATTGTAACTAGATCTGCACTCTTCATCCCAATCTTAAAGAAAACAAGGAATGTTTTATCAAAAGGAATCGTGTTTATGATCGTTTCCAATCGCTTTCCTTCTAAAAGTTCCAGATAGATTCGGCTTCCAAAACAATGAACTTCTTTAAAGTAATTCATTTCCGATAATATTTGAAAGCAGGATTTTGATGTAAGATTCGATGCCAATAAAGACTCAAGCACAATTGAAAATTGAATAGTAACATACAGTTGATATATCTTGTTTTTTAATAGATACGGAATGATTTTTTCTTTAAAAACAGGAACTTTTACATACATAAACATCAATACCAGCAAGACGACCATACAGATAAACAACAAAGTAAACAAGATTTCCAAAAGATCCAATAGTAGAAAACTATTCTCACCATTTGAATACACCATCATGGAAGGAATGATTGATCTAGAAAAGAATAGGATCATGAAATAGGCAAAACAAAAGATGAAGATCGGATAGGCAATCTTTGTGAAAAAATGATAAGAAATCGTATTTGAACTGTTATCAATTCGTTCTGCACACGTTAAAGCCTGTTTAAAAGACATGTGCTTAGCCAAAACATGAAGGATCTTAAAGAGTTTTAAAGTTTGACCATCACATAAAATATCAATCAAAACTTCTCCATTTTTTAATCTGGTTATGATTTTATCCTGTTCTTTAAAACAGAGCTGGATGACAGTCTTGGTGTCTAATCCTTGATCTAATAAAAGCTTCATCTTTACGAGTTCATCTTTGGAAATCTTTAATGTCGAACTGGGCTTGCGGATCAAAGATATATCCTTGTTCAACAGCGTTTTGAATCTCATCCTCCAATTTTCTGTGTTCCTTTGGATATTCGTGTTTTTCGATCGCATGATCAAGTGCTTGGGCATCGAGAATTTCATATACACACTCCTTTCTAAAAATATCCTTTGTCTTATAAAGACGTTGGGAAATCACAGCTGTTAAAGTATTTTTTAGATCATACTCACTTAAACCAAAATCCAATAAACGATGAAGGCTTTCCAAAGCATTCTTGGCATGTAAAGTAGTAAAGACCATGTGACCTGTTAAAGCGGCTCGTATGACCATCCTGGCAGTATAGGCATTTCTTGTTTCACCAATCAAAATCACATCCGGATCATGTCTTAATAATTCCTCAATTCCTTTTTCGTATGTAAAACCCATAGCTTCATTGATCTGCAGCTGCAAATACAATTCATCCTCAATTTCAATTGGATCTTCAAGGCTTATGACATTATATTGGTCCTTGCAGGCAATCTCATGTAATATTGCATGCAACGTGGTCGTCTTGCCTGAATTCGTTGGGCCAGAAAAAATAACCAGACCTTGTCTGCAATTTGTTAAACTTTTTAAAAACGAAATACTTTTGGAATCTTGCGTAAGCTGATCTATAGCCATTGATGGATTAGTCCTCAATAAGCGCAAGACTCCTGTTTGAATCGATTGATTCACAATAACACTAAAGCGACAAAAGATTTCTTTTGCATCTAACTGCACAGAAAATTGTCCACTTTGAGGACATAAAGGATTGGTTAAATCAAAACCGGCAATGAATTTCATATATTCAAACACACCCTTATCCCAAATATCTTGTTCGATCTTTTCCATGCCCAAATCATTTCGAAACTGGATATTCATATGATCTTCTTTGACGATAAAGTGGATATCACTGGCTTTATGCTCAATAGCAAGCTGTATCAAACTGTATAAGAGTTCTTCCATTTCACTTCCTCCTATTATCTAATACAATCGAAACTTCTAAAAAGACAAAAAAAATCGACTTTCGTCGATTAATTTTGCAGATATGGATTCCAACGTCTTTCCAAATCCAAAGTTGTCGATGGTCCATGTCCAGGGTAGATAGGATAATTTTGATCAAACTGTATAAATTTCTTTAAAGACTGAAACATCGCATACTCACTACCAGTTTCCAGATCCATCCTTCCAATAGATCCTTGGAAAATAAAGTCTCCAGTAAATAGTTTGTCATCGATCTTAAAGACAGTTGAACCAATAGAATGACCCGGAAAGAAAAATACCTCTACATCAAAAGCGCCAATTGTCATCAAGCCTTCTTTGAAAGTTCTAGGCTTTGCATGACTGACAACATGGGTAAAAAATGCATTTGATCCATTTAGATCTGGATCGATTAAAAATTGTACTTCATGTGGATTGACATAGACATCCACATCATGATTTTTTAATATGGAATCAATTCCGCCAATATGATCAAAGTGGGCATGCGTTAATAGAATTGCATCTAAATTAGCATGTTCTACTTCTAATAAACGATCTAAATCTTTAAACTCAGCACCTGGATCGATGACTAACGCATGACCATCCTGAATCAATAGGTAACAATTAGCTTGAACCGGTCCCAATGCTCTTGTGATGATCTTCATAAACAATACATAAAAAAGACCATAATCGGTCTTTTTTATTTTTTCTCCTTATGATCCGTTTTCTGATTACATTTTGGACAATATTTCTTTATAGTCATACGTTCAGGATGTTTCTTTTTATTTCTTGTACCAATGTAATTTTCTTCTCCACAAACAGAACATTTAAATGTAATACGATCTCTCATGGTCTGTCCTCCTCACATTTACTGATTGAGTATAACATATTCCGCTATTCATTGACAAGTTCGTTTTTTGTTTTATTGTGGGTATAATTCGAAATATCTTTGAAGTACCTGTGGTACAACTTCGGTCGTACAAATATTAGGGGCTACGCTTTGATCGTTGATACTTGAAGTTGGAGCCACACACGCAAAACTGACGTCAGCATCTTCATATGGAGCCCAGCCAACAAAGGCCGCTGTTGTCCATTCATTAACTTCCGCAGTTCCTGTCTTTCCTGCAACTGGAACTGAGAAATCCTGTAAGACACCACAATTTCCATCCGCAACACATGCTCTAAAACCTTGTTGAACGCGCGATAAATACTCACTATTTTCTTCTGGTAAAGTATTCTTTAATACAGATTCATTTACGGAAACGATTTCTTCACTATTTACTTCCATCACATAACTCATCAATTTAGGCTGATAAATCAAACCATTGGTTGCAATCGTTGAAACATATTCCAACAACTGAATTGGTGTATACATATCAAACTGACCAATTGAGTAGTTCAACAACATACCTGGCTCTCGTCCAACCCCCATATATCCAGTGACTTCTCCTGGTACATCAAGACCTGTTATATTTCCTAATCCAAACATTGAATAATAACTTCGCATCTTGTCAAATGTTCCTGAGACATTGCTAATATTCAGAGGTTCGCCTTCTTGATAAGTTCCTCCCCCTAATCGAATCGCTATATTAAACATATAGACGTTACTTGAGACGGATAGTGCCTGGATATCATTGACCGGACCATGATCTTGATATGATCCAAATTCCTGTCCAGCAATATTCATGACTTCATCATTGATTACTTCCCCAGGCTGAATCACTCCTTCACTTAGTCCCATATAAACTGTAGCTCCTTTGATGCTGGAACCAGGATTGACAAGACTCATGTAATTTCCACTGGCAAAATAGGTCATTTGTCGAGTATCTGGATCCATTTGATAACCAGATAAAGCGATAACTTCTCCTGTATATGGATCCATCATACACATGAATAAGCTATAGAAATTTTCACGTCTTTCGGTTCCCCCATTTTCCTGCAGTACAGTTTTAAGTGTTGTATCGAGAGATTGTTGAAGATCTATATCAATCGATAAATAAATATCATTCCCTTTACGAGCCTGGCGAATTACTTCTTTTTTTGCCAAACCGTTGGAATCATAAGTGATTCTTGATTCTTCGGCTATACCTGCTAAAACATCATTATATTGGTATTCAAGACCAGATCTCCCTACAGGAGCATTATATTGATATCCTTTTTGAAGATAGTAATCAGAATATTCCTCAGGAAGGCCTTCTGTACTTGTTGTAACTGTACCTAAAACATCAGACAATGTTTCACCATATGGATATTCTCTTTTCCATCCACCGAAATCTACATCAAATCCAGGAAATTCTGTCTTATGTTCTACTAAATACGCTACATCACTATCGCTCACATCTTCCAAAATAACATTTTCCTGTCCGGTAGAATAATTTGTAGTCATTCGTTGATAAACGATACACATTTTTAATGTATCTTCGTCCATCTCTTCTAGCTCATCATCCCCAATACGATCATACATCAAGCCATAACGAATACTCTCGCTATCACTTCCCCAGGCACCAGATTCATATTCTTCCTGTTCTTTATCTGTCAATAATGCATTGGGATCGTCATTTAAAGATAAATATGTCATATAGGCTTCTTTTTTATCCCGTTCTGTAAATGAATCAACATCAATATCAAAAACAGATACGACACGTTCTGCATATAATTTATAATCATCAATAGTCATGTTATTAGGTGAAGTATATACGATGTTATGCGAAATAACTGTTTTAGCCAAAACGCGCCCTTTACAATCATATATTTCCCCACGTGGTGCACTAACATATTGTTTGATTGATGTATAGTCATCTTTTTTAGCCGTATAGTCTTCGTACGAGAAAACTTGTATATACAACAAACGAATAAACAAGATCAAAAAACAAATAACAATTGCTCCTGCCAGTAGCATAACTCGGTGGTCAATGGTCTTATCAAGCACTATAGTTGGTTTTTTTGATTTATTTTTAACTTTACGCATGGACCTACGTTTAAATAAAGCCATTCGTCATCCCCCTTGAATTTACTACTTATTATACACGAAAAACGAGCAATTTAAAAAAACTTATAGTATACTCTTTTTAGAAGCGAGGTATTCTTATGAAAAGAACAGAGACTAGAGAAGTAAAGATAAAAGATCTTGTGCTTGGTCACAATAATCATGTTTATATTCAATCTATGTGCAATATTCCAACAAAACAAGCTCAGAAAGTTATCGAACAAATCTTAAATTTGGAAAAAATGGGCTGTGAGATTATACGTGTCAGCTGTATGGATATGGAAGATGCTAAAGCGATTGAAACAATCAAGAAAAATATTCATATACCTCTAGTTGCAGACATTCATTTTGATTATAAATTGGCACTTGCCTGCATTGAAGCCGGTGCTGATAAGATTCGTTTAAACCCAGGAAATATCGGTTCAAAAGAGAATGTAAAAGTTGTTGTCCAGGCGTGTAAACAACACAATATTCCAATTCGTATTGGAATCAATAGTGGGTCACTTGAAAAAGACATTCACGAAAAATATGGTAAACCCACTGCAGAAGGTATGATTGAAAGTGCAAAACGACATATTGAAATCTTAGAAGAACTTGATTTCTATGATACTGTTCTATCATTTAAATCCAGTGATCCTTTATTATGCATCGAAGCTTATCGTTTAGCCGCTAAAACATTTGATTATCCTCTTCATCTAGGAGTAACTGAAGCTGGAACGACAATGACCAGTGCTATTAAAAGCTCCCTTGCCTTAGGAACATTGTTGTTGGAAGGAATTGGAAATACGATTCGTATTAGTGTGAATGGAAGTCCTGAAAAAGAGATCCCAATTGTCAAAGAGCTCTTGAAATCATGTAAACTTATTAACAACGTACCAAACTTAATTGCCTGTCCAACATGTGGACGTACTCAATGGAACATGGAACCAGTTGTTAATGAGATGGAACAATATCTTCAAACTGTCAATAAAAATATCACCGTTGCTATCATGGGATGTGCAGTGAATGGCCCTGGTGAAGCAAAACATGCAGATATAGCCATTGCTGGAGGACGCAATGAAGGATTATTAATCAAAAAAGGTCAGATCATAGAAAAAATCCCTCAAGATAAAATCGTTGAGAGATTAATCAAAGAAATCGAAAATTTCTAACCTCGAAAAATTCGAGGTTTTTTTATTCTAGAACATCGGCAATCGATGTGTCTTGTACAAAGGTGTTTGTATTATACAAAAACAAAACATCTGTTATTAAGTTTAGATTAAAAATTCGTTCAATATCTTCGTAGAAATAGCGTGGGTCAACAATCGTGATCGTACGATAATACGGCAATAAAAATTGAACCATGCTATTGGCATAAGAATCTTTGATCAATAATAAATGACGATCCGAGTCATTTAAATTTTCAATCTGCACAAGTCCTGTATTCCCCCCTAAAAAAACATCATACGGATTAGATGATTCCAATCCTTTTGAATTATAAATCGAACAAGTTCTTGTTCCATTGCTTTCATCCATCATGACATAGTCCTTTATATTATCAGAAACATAGATTTCAATATCATCCTGGATTCCTACACTACCTACCTTTTTTGCCAAAGTTCCTTTAAAATTATCACTGACTTGATATACAGTATAATCTGATTTTTTTACTTCCCCCAGTTCAAAACTAGAAGCAAGTTGTTGAAACGCATAAAAAGTCGCTAAAGAAGTCCAGTGATGATCTGTATGATAATACAAATATTCATCTTTATGTTTATCCAATGTATCTCGTACATCAATTTGTGTGATAGAAGTATCCAACATACTAAAGATTTGGTCCATTTGTGCATCCTGATCTATAGTATTTGAATAAGCAGGAAGATTATCTGATTGAATATTTGCGGCATTTGGTGCCAATAAAAAACCTGAACGAACTTGATGATTGATACAGAAATTATTGATTGCATTTATATTACGATTCATTTGTTCTTCATTGATTGCTGAATTTTCTTGAATCAAGGTACCATTTCCAAGATATACATCATTAATCTTTTTGACTCCGGTCAATTTATTCAATAGATAACGTATGTGAATCAAGCTATCTCTTCCAACAAATTGATCCGAGACATAATTGTTTAATTCTTGAGAAAATTGACCACTCAATACATCTTCAGAATCAAATTTTGGAAAAGTCTGTAAGCTTCGATTTTCCGCCTGTGAAGTAGCCTTATCAGGAGCTAGTATATTAATCATAAGAACAACACACATCAGACCAAAAACAATTCGTGCAATATAGCGAGCAGTAATCTCGGAACGTTTTTGTTTCATGATCTCACCTCCCTAAAATGCAGAATATAAGAATGATTGATATGTACTACCAACCATCATAGAAATACAAACGACGAAAAAGACAACATAAACAACTGATGTAATGATGACACCTTTATTTTTGAGATGATTGTAAGAAAAAATTTGAAGCTTATCATAGATTGTTGTGGTAAAGAAAATCCCAAAGACAATCAAAACTAAATAACTAGTAAATACAAACAAAAAGTCTGAATTCATAAAAGATGAAGCCCCAACACCAAACATTCTTAAAAGTGTATCAAATGCATTTAGTAAAGATGGACTAAAGAAAAATACCCAACCAATCAATACAACGAGAAGTGTATAAATGTGGCTGATAAACTTTGGAAGCTTTTTTAATGCTTTTTTAAGAAAGAACTTTTCCATCAAGACAAACAATCCTAAATACAAACCCCATATAATATAAGTGATATTAGCCCCATGCCAAATACCTGTTAAAAACCAAACTATCAAAATATTGCGTACATATAAAGTATTATTGACACGACTTCCTCCTAATGGAAAATAAACATAGTTTTTGAACCAATTACCCAATGAAATATGCCACCGTCTAAAAAATTCTTGAATTGTTTTGGACATATAAGGATGATCAAAGTTGATGTCAAAATCAAAACCAAACATCTTTGAAATACCAATAGCCATATCACTATAGCCAGAAAAATCAAAATAAAGCTGTAAAGCATAAGAAATCGCATATAACCAGGTGCCTAATACAGTATCATTACCAGATAAAGCTTGAAAAACAAGAGCAAACTGATCAGCAAAGATAATTTTCTTTATTAATCCTTTTATAAATAAAACCATACCTGCATTAAATTTTGCACGATTCATTATACGAGACTTAAGTTGAGACTGCATCTGGCTGTAAGTTACAATTGGACCACTAGATATTTTGCCAAAGAAACAAATATAAAGGGAAAATAAAACGATGTCTCTTTGTGGTTCCACTTTCTTAGTGATAACATCACCTAAATAAGAAATTGCACTAAAAGTAAAAAAAGATAATCCAATTGGTACATGAGAAGTATCAATTTCAAAAGGAACGACCATATCGATATATTTGTATATACACAAAATCAGGACATTGAAAGCAATAGAAGTAACAATGATTAACTTTCTATGCTTAGTTTCTTTTGCTATCTGTATCCCGCTTATATAGTTCCATAAGATTGATAAAACCAACAAGATCAATGTGACTGGATCATTCCATGAATAGAATAACAAACTGATTATCAAAAGAACGATGTTTTTAAAATAGGTAGAAGGCGTTAAATAATAAAGAATTAATGAAACAGGAAGAAAAAAGAATATAAAAATTAAACTATTAAAAATCATATCTCTTTCCCCCTTATTTATAAACTTCGTAAAAATTGATCGTGGATCGTCTTAGCATCTTGACTTACGATCATACATGCATAATTAACTTGAATATCAATGACCGAATTGTTTAATTTATCCGCCTGCTCAGGTGCATATCCGGAAAAAATATTAGTCTGTTCATCAATCCTAGCCTTCATCTTATCTTCAAATGTTTTAGCATCATTGGATGATTTGAATTGCACCAGCACAATTTCATCTGCATTTAATGCATCTTGACTTTTATAATAAATAATATTTTCAAACATCTCTGGTTCCAAATCCAAAAATCTCTTGATTGAGATATTGTCTTTTAATTCCATCGTACTAAGATCAATATTATTCAACATTCCGTTTTGAACACTTGTAAAATCTTTTGTCGATGCCTGTGGTGTTGAAAAAGTAAAATATAAGAATATACACATTAATCCAATGATCAAACCTTTTAAGATATTAAGAATATCCAATTTTTCATTTAATCTTTTTTTCATTATAGAACCCCCATGATATTACGTGCCCATTTTTCGTAGAAAGAGGACACAAAGTGAATACCATCTGATTCATAGATAGGTTCACTTTGATCTTGTACCAACGAAGAATTATCAATATAAGTCCATCCATTATCTTGACAAGCTTGTTGGATCTGTGCATTATAGACATCAATTTGAGACCAAAGATCACTATTTGATTGTGTAACACTTTGACTGGCAGGAATAATCGAATTCACATATATATTTGCCTGTGGACATACATTTAAAATCTTTTTGATTTGTTCGGACAATAATTGTGAATAACTGCCATTTGAGGTATTGTTTAAATTATTCTTTATGTCATTCATGCCAAAAGCGATATAGATATTCTGTGGCTGTAACTGTTGAATCGAATCGATCCACTCATCAATATTTAAGATCGTAGCTCCATTATAAGCATAAACACGACTTTCCAACAAATACCCGTACAAGTAAAAACCTGTTGCCCTTGAATCTCCTAAAATCAAATAATCATCAAACAAGCCAAATACATCCAGTTTCCCATCTTGAATAGCCCGTTTTCTTTCTTCAAGCCTTCTTTCGCTTAACTGTTCAGAAAGTGCTGAAGGATCCTTAGATTCAGACTCTTTAATGTAATCTACACCATTTGTTGAATGCTTTGGCCATAACAAAAAAAGCGTAACAATAACAACACAAACAACAACAATACCAATTATGATATTCTTATACTTTTTTAATTCTAGAATAATTCTATCCATTCTGATCCCCTTTTAGTGATTCTATTATAACACAGCTTGCAAATAAAAATTTTATAATTTCATCAAAATCTAAATCTTTATTTTTCTAGTTTTCTTAACAGATTTACCAATTCATTTTCACTATAAACAACATGGTCACTGCTTGTTCCCTCTAAGCCATGATGACGATTAAAGTGTATGGTTTTCATTCCAACTTTTTTAGCTCCTTCCATATCGTTTGTATAATTATCCCCTATATAATACCAATCTGAAATGTTCTCTTTCATATTCGAAAACATCGTTTTAAACGACCTCGGATCAGGCTTGGCAAATCCTAATTGACCACTAGTATAGACATTTTCTTCTTTAAAATATTTAAAAACATCTAATGCCTTAAGTTTCATTCTTTGATGTTCATCCTGTCCATTTGTCAGTATCGCAAGTTCTGATATTGTCGATCTAAAAAAATCATGAAAAACATTACTCATAAATATTTCTTTTTGAAGTGTTTTATATACTCTTTGAAATTCACGATATAAGTCTTCTTCAACATCAATATGGTAGATTTTGCACATTTGACGAATTCGATAAATTCCTGATTCATCAATAGAAATAGATCCATCCTGAATCTTATCAAAGATTTCATCTCCACAGCTGCGATATATTGTATACATGGACTCTAAATCATATGTTTCATCTATATTTAAAAGTTCATTGCATGCTTTTTTAAATGGATATGATAAATCGTAAAGTGTGTCATCACAATCAAAACAAAATTTCATAAAACCTCCTGGAAAGAAAAGAGAGGAGTAAACACTCCTCAAATCTTTTAATCTCTGTTATATCCCAATAAACGCAAGATATATAAGAAAATATTTAAGAAATCAAGATATAACTCCAAAGCCATGTAAATAGCAATTTTTTCTTGACTCACTACATCCCCATTGCTGAGATACAAGATCTTGTTCATACGTTGTATATCCCAGGCTGTAATTCCCGTAAACAATAACAATCCAACAATAGAAATCATTCGTGTATCAAAAGAAACACCAAATAAAAGCATTACAGCTTGTGAGATAATCAAAACAGTTAAACCAATAACACATATCATTCCTATGCTGTTCAGATTTTTCTTTGTCGTTAATCCAATAAAAGCAAGACAGATAAAATATACAGCACTAATTAAGAATGCAGCAGTTAATTGAGCTTGACTATTCGTATAAAACAAACTAGTTAAAGAAATGCCAAACGTTACGGCATACACCATGAACAATACTTTAATTCCTGTTGCTGTAGATCTTTGCATAGCTGATTGAAACGCAAATACAAGTCCAATCTGCACAATAAACAACAGCAATCCAATCATAGGCATAGATGTCAGCATCCATAAATACCAGCCAGTTGAATAACATAGATAAGATGTAGCAGCTGTAACTAAAAGCCCTAAAGCCATCCACACGAACGAAGTTGTTAATGCTTTACGCAAAGTTTCTTGTGGATAATACGTATTTTCATACATGATATCACCTTCTATTTTGTAATAAATTCTAATAATTGATGTGCCGCAATATCAAGGCCGTGACGATTAGTCTTATCAAATCCTAGATGTGTATAAATTTCTCCAACAAAAGTTCCATTTTCTTCTAATGAACTGAATACTTTAGTAATCAATGGTTCACAAAGTTCCTGTTTCTGCATTGGACCGAATGGATTTGCAAAGTAAGTAGTACTAATTCCAACTTCTTGTGTAGTACCTAATGCCATACGTTTACCCATGACACAAGTATCTTTTACTTCTTCTACCGTTAACTTCTTAAGACCAAATTCATTTGTATAATTATTTGCATAAGCAAATAAATCAATTTTGTGGTTAGTAGTGATAACATCATAAGATGCAGCAGGTGTAACCATACGAGAGTTTGGATTTTCCGGAGCCATGAACACAGAACGATCCATGTCACGATAAGGAGTTCCTGGATCAAGGTCATCTAGACGAATAAAGGCACCAATTTCTGTTCCCTGTCCATAAGGGATACCATCTTCAATATGAATTGTTCCCATATCGTCAAATACCACTTCAATATCTTTGATAACATCTTTTCCTACACTCTTCAAGGCTTCAATTGATTCAGATTTTCCAGCACCTGAATCTCCCATCAACATAATTCCTTTTTTACGACCATCATTTAATGTAATATTAACAAATGCTCCATGAATAGGCAACCATCCTTGTTGCATAGCGGCAAGATTGTGCAATGTTAGACACATTTTCTTTAAATAACCAAAATATTCAATTCTTGGATCATCACTAATACAACCAAGCCAAATGTTTTCAGTTTCATCATAATAGAATTCAGTTGCATCTTTACCATCTGGATTACCAAATAATAAAACCAAATCTGGTTTTTGATTCGCTTCTTCTTTTGTCGCAAGCTCAAATAAGTTAGCCATACTTAAAGCACTGGCAGTATATTTAGCATTAAAATATACAAAACACAGTAATTTACCGACTTTACATGGGAAACAGAAGAAAGACTCTGAATCACCCTCAAAATAAGTCATTGGATCAACTTTTGTTTCTGTAAATGTTCCTGTACGTTTACTTGATTTTGGGTGAAGAATCATTGGTGTACGCAACATAACATGGTCAATAATCGGAATATCCTTTAACGCACTGTAATGCTCTGACCAGATACTATCCCTGTTATGAATAGAAAAACAAGCATTTGTACCTGCCTGAATCTGACGATACACCAAGTTTGGACGATCCATGATTCTTTCTTCAAATAAACGATATGTACGTAAGATCAAATCATTCATTTCAGAATCTCTACGTACTAAAGTATTGATTCCAAAGTCATCTGAACTATCGCTCTTGATAAACGCAAAACGTTGTAAATGTCTCCATGTTTTATAGATTTCACGTACAACAGTTAAAAGACTCTTTTTATCTTCTAAATATTCAGATTCGATTTCATCCATATTAAAAATAGACAGCATTCTCAAACATTTGCTGAATTTATTTGCGGCTTCTTTTGAATCATATTTTCCATTCTGTGTTAAATAGTTATATAACTCAGGATACAGAGTTTCTTGTGTTTTGATAAAGTGCTGTAGATACACTCTGAATGTATTTGATTTCAACAATACCTCTCTTGATTTAGGGTATGCTTTATTGTAATTCAATACTACTTGATTATTTGTTAGATATATTTTTTTATCCATTTTATATATTTCCTCCTTATATGCGAATGATACACGATTTATGAACAAATGTAAACAATAATGATACAGTAAGCGTTTTCAACTTTTTTTTAAAGAAAAGGCCGTTTAGGCCTTATATAATTCATCAATCATAGATTTGATTGAATCAATTGAAACTTCTTCTTTTTCTCCTGTATAACGGTTAGAGAATTCAAGAATGCCTTCTTGTGCTTTACGTCCTACTGTTATGCGGTATGGGATACCAATAAGTTCCATATCCTTGAATTTAACTCCTGGTCTTTCATTACGATCGTCTAGTAATACAGAGTATTTATTCTTTGTACAATAGTTATATAGATCATTGGCAATTTCCATCTGTTTTTCATCTTTTAAAGAAATAGGTACAATTGATAAGATAAATGGTGCTACTTCTTTTGGCCAGATAATACCTTTATCATCATGGTGTTGTTCAACGATTGCCGCCATACATCTTTCCAATCCAATACCGTAGCTTCCCATCCATACTGGCTGTAACTGGTTGTTTGCATCTGTGTAGTATAGATTCATTGATTGGGCATATTTTGTACCCAGTTTAAACAAGTTACCAACTTCGATTCCATGCTGGAATGTTAATGGTTTACCACATACAGGACAAATATCCCCTTCTTTTACTTGACATAGATCAGCTACAAGTTCTGGTGTAAAATCAGATAGATTCACGTTTACATAATGATGATCGCTTTTATTTGCCCCAATGATAAAATTCTTCATATGTTTGATCATACGATCCATATATACTGGGCAATCCAAACCAACAGGCCCGGCGAAACCAACACGCGCATGCGTTACTCTTTCAACATCTTCAAAAGATGCTAATTCCATCTCGTTAGCTTTCAATAGTTTTAAAGCTTTCGTTTCATTTAGTTCACGATCTCCTGGAATACAGAAAGCTACAATTTTACCATCTACATTATAAAGAAGCGTTTTAACAAAATCCTTAGGCTCTTTGCCAAAGAAAGCAGCCACTTCTTCAATAGTCTTCGCATTTGGTGTTTCAACTAACTGAATCTCAAGTTCTTCTTCCTGAGAATCCTGTAAGGTATCAACAACTTCTGTGATTTCCAAATTGCTGGAGAAATCACAACCTTCGCATCCAACAACGATATCTTCTCCAATACCTGAAATAGCCTGATATTCTTCACTTAAAAGACCACCCATAGCCCCTGTATCTGCTTTTACGATCTTATATTCTAATTCCATTCGATCAAAAATACGACAATATGCATCATACATCTTTGCGTAGGCTTCATCCAAGCCAGCCTCATCGATATCAAAAGTATAAGCATCTTTCATTATAAATTCGCGTACACGAATCAAACCATAACGTGGTCGTGTTTCATCTCTGAATTTAGTTTGGATCTGATACAAGTTATAAGGGAAATCTTTATAGCTCTTGCCATCCATACTTGCCGCAACAGCAAATAATTCCTCATGTGTAGGTCCTAATACATAACGTTTCATATAGCGATCATTCATTGTAAACATATTTGAACCAAACACTTCACGTCTACCAGATTTAATATAAACTTCTTCCGGAATCAAAGCAGGCATCAATAATTCCTGAGCGTCTTTTGCATCCATTTCTTCACGAACGATATTTTCAATCTTGGCTAATACTTTTTTGCCCATAGGCATGATCATATACATACCATTTGAGCTTTTTTTGATCATTCCAGCACGAACTAGTAAATTGCTGGAAACACTATCTTCATCTTTTGCATTTTCTCTTAATGTATAAAAGAAACTCTTACTTAATTTCATATTGTCCCTCTTTTCAACTCGTATATTCTCTCATATACTGTGTTTTTATACAACACGAATTTTGCGAATCATTGCGTGTTTTTCAATCGGACCCGTCCATTTTGTATGAACAATTTGCATTGGTTTATTACATACTTCACAAAGATTTTCATCTTCATCATAAACATCCTTGATCATAACTTTTGTAGAAGGAATTGTTGGCCCAAAAATTTCCATAATCTGATTCGGCATAAAATTGTTTTTCACCTGTAATGTCGCAATAGATGACTTATCATCATAATCCAGTACAATTGCTACATATTCCTGTGTAACTGTTTCATCATGATCTTGGTATAATTGCACTTTATAATTCGGAAGCCCTTGATAGAACCCCGGACCAGTTGGTCGATTCTCTGCTTTGGCAATCTCTTTTTTTACATAATCAATATCATTTTGTGTCGCATGACCATTCTCATAAATCTTATCGATCAAATAACGATAACTTGAAACAACAGTTGCCAAATAATATGCACTCTTCATGCGTCCTTCTATTTTTAAGGAAGCTACTCCCATGTTGATGAAATCTTCAATATAATCAACTGCCTGTAGATCTTTTGATGACATGGAGAAAAGATTGGAAGGATCTGAGATCTCTTCATTTTTATCCATTAAATGATATTTCCAACGACAGCTTTGTGCACATCCGCCTCGATTGGCATCACGCAAAGTCATATGATTGCTTAAGACACAACGCCCTGAATAAGAAATACACATTCCTCCATGAATAAAAACTTCGATTGGTAATATATCTTGTTTACAAATCTGTCGTATCTCGTCCAATTGACATTCTCGTGCTAAAACAACGCGATCCATTCCTTTAGACTTCCAGAATCGTACAGCACTGGAATTCGTAGATGAATGTTGCGTAGACACATGAACCTCAAAAGAACAGTTTAATTCCTTTGCCAAAGTCATGATAGCTGGACTTGCCACAATGATTGCATGAACACCCGCATGATCAAGATCTAATAAATATTCTCGTAGTCCATCTGTATCGTTTTCATGTGGTAGCATATTGACTGTGACATGCACATGAGAATCATGTGCATTGGCAAAATCAACTAGCTCTTTGATTTCCTCAAGAGAGAAATTAGATGCACGTGAACGCAATGAAAACTGTTTTCCTCCAATATATACTGCATCTGCACCATATAGGATCGCAATCTTTGCCTTTTCAAGATTTCCTGCAGGAGCTAATAATTCTATCTTTTTCATTACTGCCCCTCCTTTTTCTTTATCGTTGTTTCATGATACCATCGATCACAACCAATATTTAAATTCGTTTTTGTTTTATATGCATTCAAAACTTGAATCGTATAACCATCATCGAAAAATATAGAATCAATACGGAAACGCTTGATTCCTGCTTCTTTTAATGAATCCATTTGTTCAAAAGAAGATATAGGATTGGCACTGAATATATGTGTGCCTGCATGATCTTCATAAATAGGCATTCGCTCAACACGTGTTTTTTCAATTAAATCGTAACGTTTGTTTTCTTTAATAGCATTTGAATTAATCGCATCTAGATAATTGGAAATCAAAGGTCTTCTAGAATACATAATAGAAAAATAGCCGTTTACTAAAACTTCAAGATGATCAGCAGCTTGAGCAATCATCATAATTTCATCTAAGCTCATCTCATGAGCCAGACTGACAGCCTGTATGCCTTGTTCCAAATAGAAATTTACATCCATGCTGGAAGTAACCAAAGTTTCTGGTTGATAGATAAGTTTATTTTGGATATTCATTTCCTGTGCGATATATAAAATGCCTTCATCTGCATAATAAATACCATCTATATTAATATCTTTAAATATTTGCATCCATTCTTTCGCCTTTTCTATTTCCTTTTCAGAGCACATTCTCAAAAAATTAACATATAACTTGATATTTAATTCTTTACATTTGTCTTTCCATACTTTTAAGTTTGTTTTATCCACTTCAATACAATGACGAATCGAATAATATTGAACACCTATAATAACGGCATCAATTCCTGCTTCTTTAAGTTTTTCAAGGCTTTCTAAAGAATGAATCGTTGAAATATACATAAACACCATCCTATCAGCTTTTACAGTATAACAAAAAAATAATCTAGAATCATTAAAAAGGCAAAAAAAAAGGGACCCGGCGGCAAGCTATCTTCGCAGGGGCAGGCCCAACTATTTTCGCCGATGAAGTGCTTAACTTC
>NZ_JAQLXG010000007.1:0-81824 GCF_028321995.1 Faecalitalea cylindroides | reverse complement strand
AAATATCTCACCGGACAGATATGGAATGGTTCATGGAAGGTAGAGGAAAACCAGATGATTAAAAAACAAAATGCACTACTGCAAAAGGTAATCACAACCTTTGGTAAGGTATCCGGTGCATTGTCAATATGGAAGGAGTGGTTGAATGACATTAGAAGAAAGCAAAGAAGTAATTCCCATGATGGAAGCAATGATTACACAGATAGAGGAACAGCAGAATATCATGGCAGAGATGCTTCAGGAAATACAGGAAAAGGACGAGAAGCTGATGTGCTTTCAGGAGAAGGAAGAACGATTGCAGCAATTAGAGAGCGAATTATCAGAACTGCTTCAAATCTTGCCGGATACAGAAGAACTGTTGATACTTCTGGAAGAAAAGACAGACCAGATACAGAAGCTCACAGACGAAAATCAGCAATGGCAGGAATTGGCACAGAAATTAAACAGCGAGAACCGGCTATTGCAGAAACAGAACAGCGAATTACTGAACTTGAACAGCAATTAGAGAAAGGAAGGTCGATTGATGAACGAATTAAGAAACTCAAAGAGCGACGATCAACTGGAAGAGTTGCTTCTGCTGACAGAGCAGATGCAGGAAGAACTCGACCAGAAAGACAGGACTATCCGGGAACTGAAAGTGCAGCTCGACGAATCGCTGACCTTGAACGAGAGGTTAAACAGCGAGAACAGAGCAGGGAACATTCAAGCCTTAAAGAACGACTTGAGGAAAACAAAAGAATTGTTGCAGAGCGAGAAAGAGAAAACGCTTACCGCAAAGGACATGATAGAGGAATGTCGAGATAAGCTAAGGCAGGCAGAACAGGAACGGGATTATGCACTCTCCCATCAGAAAAAAATAGAGATACCGGTTGAAAAGTCGGTGCTCTATCAAAAGTGCAGGAATTGTAACCACACAGCTTATCTGAAAGCGAAGGAAAGGTATGATACGCAGAGAGAAAAAATGGCAGGCAGATATAAAGCAAAAACAGCTATGTATGAAGCATTGATGTTTCTGCTGATATGGTATTCCGCATCAACTACTCTTTTTCAGATGATACAGTCAAAGGTATTTGTTTCTGATTGCGGAATATTCTTTGATGCAATCGGAACTTTCACACAGACTATTGCTGGCTGGATTGCACTGATAGGAAAGAATGTGGCACAGATTAGTAATGGAATATCCAATCCTGTCATTGCCGGAATTATATACTGGCTGATAAGAATATTGATTTGCGGTGGATGTCTGGTGGGTGCGGGAATATTTTTGGCATTCATCGGAATAAAGATTGTAGGTCTATATAAGAAATACTGTTGGGACATGATTACCATAATGGTAATACTTATAAGCATGGCAACAGCTATCTACTTTGGGAATTGGATAAAGACAGCATTGCCAATCAATCTGCTATTTCTCTTATTATTCGTGCAACTGGTATATGTTGGAATCAGGTGGTATGTAAAGGGATGGCGGGAAGCAAGAGGATATTATTAAAAATCCGATTGTAAACACACAATTTTATGTGCTTAATCACATCTCTTTGCATTTTAATAAAATCCTACAAAATCCTTGAAAACAAAGGATTCATTGTAATGTGTTCGCTTTATCCCTTTATATGATTTCACACTATGTTCCCCTTGCCCTGACTGTTCATAATGGTAAAAGCAAGGGCTGGAAAAACGCATAACGCAATACAACAAAGTGTAGCAATTGGGATATTATGAACGAAGAAATCATCTTTTCATAAGCAGTCAATAAGGCTGAAGGAATTAATCTCTGCCGCCTTATTGACTTTCAGGTGGGCTTCAATTATAATTAAATCAGCTGATTTAAAACAAGCGATTTAGTAAAAGGAGAGATAAAGTATGCCACCAAAAGCCAAATTTACAAAAGCAGAAATTATTGAAGCCGCATTAAATATTGTCAGGGCAGACGGATATGAGGCTTTGACTTCAAGAGCGTTAGGAACATATCTCGGTAGTTCGGCAAGACCCATTTTTACTGTATTTAAAAATATGGAGGAGGTTCAGCAGGATATGATTAAATCTGCTAAAGCTCTGTATAAAGAATATGTCAATAAAGGACTAACAACAGAGCACCCGTTTAAAGGGGTGGGTACACAATATATTCTCTTCGCTGTTAATGAGCCTAAGCTTTTTCAACTCCTCTTTATGACGGAGCAAAAACAAATTCCTGACTTATCTGGTGTACTTCCGCTGATAGATGAAAGTTATGAGCAAATTCTATTGTCAATTCAAGATGATTACAAAATTTGCAAGGCAGCTGGGAAAAAACTGTATCATCATCTTTGGATATATACACACGGAATTGCAACGCTTTGTGCCACAAAAATGTGCCGATTTACAGACGAAGAAATCAGTACAATGATTACTGAGGTATGTATGAGTATTTTGAAAAAGCTGAAGGAAGGAGAAAATAATGATTAAAGCGAGAAATATAATAAAATCCTACCAAAACGGAGAAAGCCGATTCCAAGTATTAAAGGACATCAGTCTTGATATTGAGGATAATGATTTTGTGGTTATTCTCGGCGCATCTGGTTCTGGCAAGTCAACCTTTTTGAATGTAATTTCAGGTCTTGAACGCCCTGACAGCGGTAAAGTGTTTTATGACGGAAAGGATATTACAGCACTTTCTGATAATGAATTAACTTCATTTCGTAAGGAAAATGTCGGATTTATTTTTCAGCAGTATTATTTGCTACCCAATATGAGCGTTGATAAAAATGTAAAAATGGGTGCTGATTTAGCAAATAATAAAGATTATAAAAACGTCATTAGAGCGGTTGGACTCGGAGAAAAACTACATAAATATCCCAGCGAACTTTCGGGTGGCGAACAGCAAAGAGTATCTATTGCAAGAGCTTTGGCAAAAAGACCGAGAGTATTATTTCTTGACGAACCGACAGGAGCATTAGACGAACAAACAGGACGACAGGTTCTTGATTATATATGTAAACTTCAAAAGGAATATGGTTTTACGATTGTAATGGTAACGCACAATTTGAATATTGCGGAAATGGCAAACACAGTTATAAAAATGAATAGCGGAAAAATATCTGAAATTTACACAAATGAAGCACAAAAGACTGCTTATGAGATAGGGTGGTGATGGTATGCTCGTTGGAATAAAAAATGTTTCAAAACTCATCGGTATTTCCATTATAGCCTGTTGTGCTGTTCTTGTTTGTACAATGTTTCTGAACTTTTATTTTGATATTCGATTAATTGAGAGTGAAATTACATCTGAATTATCAATGTTTTTTTATAATGCTCAGGTTTCTACCGCAAAAGTCGTTTGCCTTGTAAGTGGCGGATGCTTGCTTTTAACTGCGATTGTTATGTTGTTGTTTTATATTAAGCATTATATTGACACGCATAAGAAGGAACTTGGGATATTAAAGGCGTTGGGATATTCAAATATCAAAATTGCAAAAAGCTTTTGGGTATTCGGAATTAGTATATTTATTGGAACTGTAACCGGATATGCAGGAGCATTTCTTATAATGCCGTGGTTTTACGCTCTACAAAATGAAGATAAAATGCTTCCTGAGATAACTATCAATTTTCATCCAAGCATTTTATTTTATTTTGTGGTATTGCCGACTGTGTGTTTTTCGGCACTTTCAGTTTATTATGCCTGGTACAAATTCAAAAAACCTGTGTTGCTGCTTTTGAAAGATAATATGCAAACTGCTTCTAAAACACCAAATCATAGAATCGAAAAAAGCAGTGAATTGTCGTTTGTAGAGTATTTGAAAAGGAATACCTTGAAATCTAAAAAGGCACTTGTATTCTTCATTATTTTTGCTTCGTTTTGCTTTTCAGCTATGACACAAATGTCGTTTAGTATGAAAGATTTATCAAGTGAAATGATGGGTGTGATGATGTTGGTCATCGGACTTGTATTAGCGTTTACAACTCTGTTTCTTGCTATAACTACAGTAATAAACGGAAATACAAAAACTATTGCTATGATGAGAGTATTCGGCTATTCACAGAAAGAATGTTGCAGGGCAATTTTAGGAGGATACAGACCGCTGTCCTATATTGGCTTTATAATCGGAACAGTATATCAGTATGGATTGCTTCGGCTTATGGTGGATATTGTATTTAAGGATGTCGAGGGTGTACCTACGTATAAATTTGACTTTCCTACTATGCTTATTTCTCTTGCTTGTTTTATCACGATTTATGAAATTATGATGTATATATATTCTGAAAAAATTAAGAAGATTTCTATCAAGGAAATTATGATTGAGTAACAGGGGAAAATACATACAAACAATATGGATACAGTGCCCTGTCTGGTGAAAAAAACTGAACAATGATACTGGAAAATACCAAATTTAAAAGTTTCATCTGCATTGTCAGAAGTGAAAAAATATAGAATAATAGGGACAAATAAATCTAAAAGGGTTATTTGTCCCTTATTTATCTTTGAATTAAATTTCTAAGGAATCTTCCGCATCTACCCACATTTGCATCGTTCCATCAAGATACAATCTTGCATATTCAAGTGGTTCATCAATAGCAAGTGCATTTAATGCACAATCTGATCCAGGTGTTGTTTTTAAATTCTTTTCTGCTTCCCAGCAGTCAATGCGGAGCATATAGCCAGCACTGGTATATACATCAATGCTGTTTCTGTGTGGATTGTATTCTGCAAATATCGTTCTCATCGTATCAAATCTCCTTATCGTTCAATCAATCATTTGTTAAAAAAATAGAAGCATTTCAATCAGTTCACCATGTCGTTTTAATTTTGTGTTATACTGTTTTATAGGATTTTCTTGCCCTTGTATTTGCCCTTATCAGAGTTCGTAAACACTGGTGGGACAATATAATACAAGGGAAACAATAAGGGAAAGCTCACCTGCGATAAACTTAGTGTTTTCAAGGGCTTGAGAGATATTTGATAATAAAATATAACAATTATTAAATTCCTTGGAATACATGAAATCTCAATTCCAGTTTATAGAGATATTATACATTTATTTTTACCCTATGTTTTATAAATTCTAAATTCTGAAGAAGAATCTATGCTTCAATGAATAAAGGACAACACAATACTTTTAAAAAGGTATCACCCGATTTTTTCAGTATAGAAAAGTATTTTCTTATTGTTGACTTTCTTATTGTCTTTGATTATAATATCAAATGCGACATGAGGTGAAGATCGTGAAATTTACGAAAAAAGACTTTTTAAACGCAAAAAACGGAATCATTGAAATTGATGAGTGGATTGCGGTTGAGGAGAACGATCTACTTCATCATACTCAAGTCAAGTCCATTCCAGAGGTACATGTTACAGGTACTTTACAGTTTGACCATAGATCTCTGGTTTTCTCAGATTTGGATTTGGACGGTGTGATGATCGTTCTAGATTCCATAACGATGGAAGACTTAGAGGTTGCATTTGACACAAAGTCGCAAGAAACGTATTCGTTTGATCCAATTAAGGAGAATGACGAAGATATCATCGTGGTAAAGAAAGATACAGTGGATATCAATCCGGAAATCTTTCAGGCCATTATCTATGAGGCTCCAATGAGCATTACTCGTTTGCCTCGAGATCAATATCCAAAAGGTGATGGATGGCAATTGTTATCTGATCAGGATAAAGAAGAACCAAAGATCGATCCACGATGGGAAAAGTTAAATGATTTCAAACTGGATGATGACTAGGAGGTGCTAGTATGGCTGTTCAACAGAGAAGAGGTTCAAAGACACGTAAAGCAAAACGTAGAACTCACTACAAATTAGTTAAACCAACATTAACACGTTGTCCAAACTGTGGTGAATACAAACTTGCTCATAAAATGTGTTCTTGTGGAGAATACAACGGCAAACAAATCGTTGAGAAATAAGTAAAATAACCAGGGGCACCTGGTTTTTTTCTTTAGAAAGAATAGAGGATTTAAAATGATAGAAATACTGAAGTCAATTCTTTACGGTATCGTAGAAGGAATTACAGAATGGCTTCCAATTAGTTCTACCGGTCATATGATTCTTTTAGAAGAATATATGCCAATGAATGTCAGCAAAGATTTCTGGGATATGTTTCTGGTCGTGATTCAATTAGGGGCGATTATGGCGGTAGTCTTGTTGTATTGGAACAAGATTTTTCCTTTTAGGATTCGTAAAAATGAAAAAATTAAGGTAAAGCAGGATATTTTGATCTTATGGTTAAAGATTATCGTAGCCTGTGTTCCTGCTGCAATCGTTGGTTTGTTGTTTGATGATTGGTTGAACGAACATTTATATAATGGATTTGTCGTTGCGGTTATGTTAATCGTTGTGGGGGTTGCGTTTATCATCATCGAAAACAAAAATGTGAACAAGCCTTCAAGAGTCAATACATTATCACAAATTACATATAAAGATGCGATCATTATTGGTGTTTTCCAGTTGATTGCAGCAATTTTCCCTGGGACATCACGCTCAGGAGCAACCATTGTTGGAGGCTTGATGATTGGAGTATCAAGAACCGTAGCCGCTGAATTTACATTCTTTTTGGCTATTCCTGTTATGTTTGGGGCAAGCTTGTTAAAAATTGTTCGTTTTGGATTAAGTTTTTCATTGATGGAATTTTTGATCTTGATTGTAGGAATGCTGGTTGCGTTTGTTGTTTCAATCTTAGTTATTCGTTTCTTGATGGGATATATCAAAAAACATGATTTCAAGATTTTTGGGTATTATCGTATCATTTTAGGAGCAATCGTTTTATTGACATTTATATTCTAATTAACCATGGAGCTTTCCATGGCTTTTTTAAAGGCAGCTTTTTAAGCTGCCTTATTCAGTAATGATTTGATATTTTGTGCTTCTTTTACATCGTGATGATAGATGTCAGAGTTAAAGTTTACTGGTTTTTTAGAAACATAAAGAGCAAGTTTATTGCCATCTTTCATTGTGATCTTTAATCCGACATAGAGTTGTGGTTCCATAGCTCCGCTTGAAAATGTTATACCACCTAAAACCTGGTGTAAGAATGGTTCCCCTTTTCCTTTGAAAGAAGCTTGTTCATTTAGAATGGATATAGTATCAATATCATCTAAAGAGTATTCACCAGTTGTTCCATCAATGATCTTAAATTTTCTTTCTTTAGGATCGATTACAATATTTTCAAATTCTTTAGTCATAGTTTTACCTCTTTTCAATGTTTCAATTAGTTTTCTAGCTTGTTTAACAGCGTCATGATAGTCAAGATTGTTTCGAACAACATATTCTTTATGGATAGGAAGCGTAATGGTTTCCTTTGAATTTAAGGTTATATTGATCACGACGAATACATGTTCGTCTCCATTCGCTAAACTTGAGGAAGCCATGGTTGCGATGCTGTTCAAGATAGTATCAAACGTATCTTTTTTAGCTGGTAAGATCTTTACTTCCAAATTCTTGATGTCATGGATGGCGATAGGTTTAGGCGTCATTAACTGTCCGTCTTTGATTTCATATTGGATGTAGTTCATAATAGACCTCCTTCTGGTATTATGTTTTCTTTCAATTTCATCATACGATATAATCAATTGAATCGATATTAATGTTTTATTAAGATTTATGCGTAAGAATATTCTTCTTGATATAGTTATAAATGATAAAGAAAATAAATAAATCAGCAGCTAGGATGAAGAGGAAAAAGCCAAAGTTGATCAAGGCATAATTGTATTGCCAGTATAAGAAAGAGGCAAAAGATATTATTATTACGACTAATTCTAAATAGTTTAAAAATATATCTTTATTCATATGTATGTTTTACCTCGTTTCCTTTTGTTTATTAGGTATATTATCTACTTAAATTTTATATCAAATATAAATGAAAAGATATAAGAAATGTAAAAAATTAAAATACACTTTTTAGAAAAATGGGTTACGTTCTAGAAGATGGAAAGAATGCGCCTCTAATAATTTAAATAGACTTTATAAGGCCATTCGTGTATAATTATTTTGGTTTTTACCGAAACTTGATAAGGAGGGAAGTAACATGGATTTACTTACAGTCTCTTTGTCTGGGGTCGCAGGACTTGTTATTGGGATACTTGCTATGGTGGCATATTCTAAAGCAGGATTAAATAAAGATCAGCAAAAAGCAGAACAGTTATTAAAGAAAGCCGAGACTGAAGCAGAAGCAAAGGTCAAACAAGCGGTTTTAGATGGAAAAACACAGGCGCATGATCTACGCGTCGAAGCTGAAAAAGAAATCAAAGAGAGAAAACAGGAAGCAATGGATTTAGAAAATAAATTATTGCGCCGTGAGGACAACTTGAATTTTCGTGATGAAGCTTTGACACAAAAAGAACGCCAGGTGTCAGAAAAAATGCAGAAAGCTGCTGATAAACTGTCATCTTTAGAGGCAAAAGAGAAAAAATTACAAGAAGAGATCGACAAACAGATCGAAGTGCTGGAAAATGTTGCAAAAATGTCCAGCCAGGATGCTAAGGCAGAATTATTCTCAGTCGTTGAGAAGAAAATGGAACACGAAACCATTGCTTATATCAAAGATAAAGAAGAAGAAGCAAAGGCAACGGCGCAGCAAAAAGCGCAAAATATCATTGCGTTGGCAATTGAAAGAATGTCTCAGACAGAAACACAGGAACGTACAGTGAGCGTTGTAAGTCTGCCTGGAGAAGAAATGAAGGGTCGTATCATTGGACGTGAAGGTCGTAATATTCGTTGTTTTGAACAGGCAACAGGTGTCGAGTTAAATATCGATGATACACCAGATTTAATTACGATCACATGTTTTAACCCGGTTCGCCGTGAAATTGCTCGTTTGGCATTGGAACATTTGATTCGTGATGGGCGTATTCAACCAGGGCGTATTGAAGAAGTTGTTAAAAAATACCAGCAGGAAGTTGATCAAGAAATCATCAAGGCTGGTGAAGATGCAGTATTCAAACTAGGTATTGGAAAGATTGATCGTGAGATCGTTAAGTTGATTGGTACATTAAAGTATCGTTATTCTTATGGACAAAACGCTTTGCAGCATTCAATGGAAGTTGCTTATTTGGCTGGTGCCATGGCTGCTGAATTAGGGTTGAACCAGCAAATGGCAAAACGTGCTGGTTTATTACATGATATTGGTAAAGCGTTGAATATTGAACAGCAGGATGGTTCGCATGTTGAACTTGGTTACAAATTCTGTAAAAAACATGGTGAAAAAGAAATCGTATTGAATGCGATCCAATCACATCATGGAGAAGTTGAACCTCGTTTCTTGACAAGTCATTTAGTTATTGCAGCGGATACGATCAGTGCAGCTCGTCCGGGTGCTCGTAAAGAAAGTGCACAGGCTTATATTGACCGCCTTGAAAATCTTGAGAAGATTGCTACAAGCTATGAAGGTGTTAACAGTGCATATGCGATTCAGGCAGGTCGTGAGATTCGCGTCTTGGTAAATCCAGATCAAGTAGATGATTTATCTTGTGTTAAGATTGCCAGAGAAATTCGTGATCAGATTGAGGAAGAATTAACATATCCTGGTCAGATCAAAGTCAATGTTATTCGTGAGATTCGTGCTCAGGAATTGGCTAAATAGTTTAAGAAATTGCTGTAAACAAACGATATGTTTGGATTCATAAATTAGTTGGTAAGCTAGTGCTAACTTATTGGGGTTGAAACACTTTGATTTAACGATTATACTAATATCAAGTTAAATTAAAGGAGGATTTTTAAAATGGCTGTTACTATTGATAAAGATGCTTGCATCGGTTGTGGTGCTTGTGTAGGTGGTTGTCCTGTTGGAGCTCTTTCATTGGATGACGAAGGAAAATCTGTTTGTGACGAAGGTACTTGCATTGACTGCGGTTCTTGCGTAGGTACTTGCCCAGTTGGCGCTATCTCTCAGTAATTGAAGATTCAAACAGAATACTAAAGCCAGGCCTATGTGCTTGGCTATTTTTTTTAGAAAAGGAGAAAATTATGAATAAACGTCCAGAATGGATCTTACCGAATCTTAAAAAAGCTCAGGTTCGTACAAAAAATACTATTGAACGTATTGACTCATTTATTATTCCAGAAAACGCAAAATTTATTGGAAACGGAAAGAAATATTATATTTCTACATATGGCTGTCAGGCAAACGAAAGAGACTCTGAAACATTAGCGGGCATCTTAGATTCATTGGGGTTTGAAAAATCTGAATCACCTGAAGATGTAGATGTCATATTGATCAATACATGCGCAATTCGCCAAAATGCGGAAGAAAAAGTATTGGGTGAAATTGGTAACTTTAAACGTCTTTATCGTGCCAATAAGGATTTAGTGATTGGTGTTTGTGGATGTATGGCACAAGAGGAAGGCTTGGTCAATACGTTATTAGAAAAGTATCCTCAAGTTCGTTTATTGTTTGGAACACACAATATCCATCAGTTACCAGAAATGTTATATTCTGTTATGTTTGAAAAGAAACGTGTCGTAAAGATCTATTCTAAAGAAGGGGAAGTTTATGAAAATCTTCCTGTACATCGTTTTGGCAAACATAAGGCTTGGGTAAATATCATGTATGGTTGTGATAAGTTCTGTACGTATTGTATCGTGCCATATACACGTGGTAAACAGCGCAGCCGTACCATGGATCAGATCTTATTTGAAGTAAAAGAATTATATGATCAAGGGTACAAAGAAATTACATTGTTGGGACAAAATGTGAATGCCTATGGAAAAGATATCGATCCAAATATGAATTTTGCGTGTCTTTTAGAAGAAGTTGCCAAGATTGGTATTCCTCGAATTCGTTTTACGACGAGCCATCCTTGGGATTTCAGCGATGATATGATTGATGTAATTGCCAAATACGATAATATCATGCCATTTGTCCATCTTCCTTTACAGTCAGGCGATGATGAGATATTAAAACGTATGGGACGTCGATATACAAGTGAATCGTATATGGAACTCTTTAATAAGATCGTAACGAAGATCGATCGTGTTGCAGTCTCTACAGATGTCATTGTTGGATTTCCAAATGAAAGTGATGAGCAATTTGAACATACTTTAGAAATCATGGAGAAATGTAAGTTTGATAATGCCTTTACATTTATCTTCTCTCCTCGTCCAGGAACACCGGCAGCTAGAATGGAAGATCCAATTGACTTTGAGACAAAGAAAGAACGACTTGCGAGACTAAACACATTGTGGAACAAATATGCTTTGGAAAAGAACAAGGCATATGAAGGAAAAGTTGTTAAAGTATTGGTAGATGGCTTTTCGAAAAAAGATGACCATGTATATTCTGGATATACAGATACAAATAAACTGGTTAATTTCACTGGTGAAAATATTCAGCCGGGCGATTTTGTAGATGTTCTGATCGAAACAGGTAAAACATTTTCCCTTGATGGAAGAGTAGTATGATATAATATTGAAAAACAATAAGAAAAATATAATCAATGGAGGAAATATGAAAGAAACAAAAAAAGATCTTTCACTGACAGAGAAAGTTCGCATCTTTGCCCTGGGGGGCTTGGATGAAGACGGGAAAAATATGCTCTGTATTGAAGTAGACGATCAGATCTACATCATAGAAGCTGGAATTAAATTTCCAGATGCCAAAGAATCATTAGGTATTGAGTTTATCATTCAAGACTTTTCTTATTTATTGGAAAATAAAGACCGAATCGTTGGTGTTATCATAACGCATGGTCATGATGATGTCATGGGAGCCTTACCATATTTATTAAAGCAGATCAAGGTGGATGTTTATACATCTCCACTAACTGCCAAAATGATTCAAAAGACATTAAGAAAAGAAAAAATAACAGGAATCAAGATTCATCCAATTAAGCGAAATGATCATAAACGCATTGGAAAACGCAAAGTCATCTTCTTCCCGGTAACGCATGCGTATCCAGGTACATTTGGAGTTGCAATTTCAACCACACAAGGATATATCGTTTATTCTGGTGAGTTCATTGAAGATTATGATGCATTGGATGATAAGTATCGTGGTGATTTCAGTACTATTACAGAATTAGGTAATGAAGGCGTATTTATCTTGTTGCAGGAAAGCAAGGGGGCAGAACGTACTGGTCATACATCACCAAATCATAGAATTGCCCCACGGTTGTCTCAGGTTTTAGAACAGCATGATCATTCCCGTATTTTTATTAGTGTATATACGCAAAGTGTTTATCGAATTCAGGAAATCATTGATTGTTGTATCGAATACAATCGCAGGATGTTATTCTATACAAAAGAGTTGCAGGAATTGGTCTCTTATTTAGAAGAACTTGGCTATGAGGTTCCAAAAGAATTGATCGTAGATCCAAAGAGCTTGGATAACGACATGCGAGATCTTGTTGTTATTTGCAGTGGCCAGGGTAAATCATTGTTTAAAATGATCAGCAACATTGCCAATAACGAAGTGGATGAAATTGATTTTGACTCCGATGATGTGATCGTGATTGCTTCTCCAGTCGTTCCAGGTGTGGAACAAGAATTCAAGAGCATGGAAAATGATATTTATAAAGAAGAAGGTAAGATCATCGTGCTTGATAAAAATGTATTGAGCATGCACCCATCAAAAGAAGATCTTAAGATGATGATCTTCTTGATGAAGCCAAAATATTATATTCCTGTCAAAGGTGAATATCGTTTGTTGCATATGAATTCAGAAATTGCATTGGAAATGGGATATTCTCCTAGCAAGATCTTAATTCTTGATAATGGACAGGTTGCAACATTTGAAAATGGTAAATTGAAATCTTGTTCGATGGAACTAGAACTTCACGATATCATGATTGATGGAAAAGAGAACTGGGATATGGCTGGTGTCGTATTGAAGGATCGTGAAATCTTATCTACAGATGGAGTTATGATCTTAGCAATCGGACTTGATGCCTTTACAAAGAAAATTATAAATGGTCCAGATATTCAAACTAGAGGTTTGATCTATTTACGTGATGCGGAATACATCACTAGCGATGTAGCGCAGATCATGGAAAAAACGATTGAAGAGGCGGTTGCCAATAAGACATATGATAATTTAACGACTCGTACAGAGATTCGTGATAAAGTCAGCAAATATTTGTTTAAACAGACCGCAAAGAGACCGATGGTTTTACCGGTTATCTTAGAAATCAATACAAGTAATTTAGGATAAGGGAGTGTGGTGTTCATGGCAGCTGCCAAGAAAAAAACGACAAAAAGGAAAACCACAAACAAAAATAAAAAAAGTAACACAGGCTTGATGCAATCTTATCTCTTTAAGATGTGCGCAAGCCTATGCGTTATAGCGATAAGTGTGATAGCACTATGTAAGTTAGGAATTGTCGGCAATTTTTGCTTTCAGTTCTTTTCTTATTTTTTTGGAGATGTAGTTTATGCGGTATTGATTTTGATGATCCTGGCATGTCTATATGTAATCATAAAGAAAGACATATCTTTGATTCCAAAAAAATATATTTTTGGACTTATATTTTTGCTGTTGGGATGGATGACACTAGAAGCCATTATTCAAACAAGGCCAGATCCAGTATGGAGCAATTTTTCAAATGTATTTGAAAATACCTTTGAAATCTTATTTGATTCAATGCCGGTACGCTCCGGTTTGATTGGTGGTTTGTTGTTAGGAATCTTTGGTTCGTTGTTTGACTATACAGGGACATATCTTGTAGTAGGGTTATTCTTTGTCTTGGCAATTTGTTTATTTGGTTATGATTATTTCATAAAGCGTGAAAAGAAAGAAAAACCTAAACAAAAAGAGAAGAAGAAAGAAACCAAGATTGAAGATGTACCGATTCATGAAGGAAAAACTGATTCTGTATTTGTAGATGTCGATAATGATTTTATTGATCTCGAAGAAAATAAACCTTCTTTTCAGATCATTGAAGCAGATGATCCGAAACCAAAGAAAAAAGAAACTTCAAAAAAACGTGCATCGAAACCTAAAAAAGAAGAAAAGTCAATTGAAGAGCATATTGATTCAGTGCCGGTTAGCTATGTTGATACGCAAGAGGATCCTTATGTGAATTACCGCTTACCTAGACTATCGATCTTAGATAGTGTTCAACGTAAATCACGTACATCAACAAATGCCACGGTTGCCAAACAACAAGGTCAAAAATTGATTGATATCTTGTATGAATATGGTGTAAATGCCAAGCTGGTTCAGATTCATATTGGACCGAGTGTAACCAAATTTGAGATTAAACCTGAACTTGGTGTTCGTGTCAGCAAGATCAGTAATTTAGCAAATGATATTAAAATGGCATTGGCCGCAACTGATCTTCGTATTGAAGCGCCAATTCCAGGTAAGAGTGCAGTTGGGATTGAAATTCCAAACGTGGAAAAAACACCAGTGCAGATGAAAGAATTGATGCAGTCGATCCCTAAAGAATTTGACAGCAAAAAACTGCTGTTTTGCTTGGGGAAGGATTTAACTGGAGATAATGTATATGGCGAATTGAATCGTATGCCGCACTTATTAATTGCCGGAGCTACAGGCTCAGGTAAATCGGTGTGTGTAAATTCCATTATTTGTTCTTTGTTGTTAAGAACGAAACCAGATGAAGTCAAGATGATCTTGATCGATCCGAAAAAGGTTGAATTTACACCTTATAATGATGTACCTCATTTATTAGCTCCTGTTATCACAGATGGTGATCTAGCAAATAAAGGCTTAAAAGTCGTGGTGGAGATGATGGACCATCGTTATGACCTTTTTGGAAATCTTGGGGTAAGAAATATACAGGCATATAACGAATATGTCTTAAATCATCCAGATGAGCATCTAAAACCATTGCCTCGTCTTGTTGTAATTATTGACGAGTTAGCTGATCTTATGCTTGTGGCCGCTAAAGAAGTAGAAGCCAGCATTCAAAGGATCACGCAGTTAGCTCGTGCTGCTGGTATTCATCTAGTTGTCGCAACGCAAAGACCGAGCGTGGATGTTATCACGGGTGTGATCAAAGCCAATATTCCAAGTCGAATCGCCTTTGCGGTAAGTCAGGCTGTGGATTCAAGAACGATCTTAGACCAAGCTGGCGCTGAACAGCTTCTTGGTAATGGGGATATGTTGTATCTTCCAAATGGAGAAACAAGTCCAAAACGTATCCAAGGTGTTTATATCAAAGATGAAGAAGTAAATCGAATTTGTGAATATGTAAAATCACAGGCTAAACCACATTATGATGATGCCTTCATTCAACTAAAAGATTTGCAGAATATGGGCAAAGAAGTAGCTAGTGAGTGTGCTGATCCACTTTATGAAGAAGTGAAACGATTTGTCATTACATCTAGAAGAGCCAGCACATCATTGATTCAAAGAAAATTCTCAATTGGATATGCTAGAGCGGCTCGTTTGATCGATGTTTTAGAGGAAAATCGTATTATTGGGCCGGCCAATGGTTCAAAACCTCGTGAGATCTTAGTGCAAAATACTTTGGAAGATGAAGAAGATTATGTATAATCTTTGTACAAGGAGGCAAGAGTATGAACGTATTTTTAAATTCGGGGAGTCTTCAAGAAAATGAAGATTGCGTTTCCAGCATTGTTCAATTAGGGGATTTCTTCTATTTAAGTGCTCAACTTGGAAAAGGTGATTCCATTACAGAACAGGCTGTATCGGTTTGTAATGAAATCGTGGAAGTATTGAGTGAATTTGATTTGCGATTTGATCATGTTGTTAAATTTACTGTATATCTTAAAAATCTAAAAGATAAAGAAGAGTTTTTATCTGTGTTTAAGAATTATCTTGAAAAACCATTTCCAGCGGTTTCTTTTGTGGGAGTAAACGATTTGGACGATGGTGCGATGATTGCTGTTGAAGGCCAGGGCATCAACACATTAAGACACGAACAGGCACATAAAAACTCAAGTTGTTCTCATGGCTGCTCAGGCTGTGATGGGAGCTGCGGGTAAATATTAAGTATATTTAAATAGCGATAGATTGCATGAATGCTTTCTTTGATTCGTTCAGGATTATTGCATGTAAGACATGTATCGTCATAGAAAATGATGGTACATGTTTTTTTATGGTATAGGATCTCTTTTATCGAAGAAAAATTCACCCATTTACAGGAAGGATCTTTGATAGGAGCAATGGGGAAGTAGATTCTTAATGGAGAAAGTGATATCGTTATAGGAATATATTTTTTCTTATGCACCAAATAAATAAATGAGCGTTTTCTTCCTTCTAAGGTCGATCCATTTTCTAAACATTGTTTATCGAAATATGATTTCATGCTTCTAGCATTTTCATA
This sequence comes from Faecalitalea cylindroides, assembly GCF_028321995.1. Taxonomy (NCBI): domain Bacteria; kingdom Bacillati; phylum Bacillota; class Erysipelotrichia; order Erysipelotrichales; family Erysipelotrichaceae; genus Faecalitalea; species Faecalitalea cylindroides. Next base: position 65,601 of record NZ_JAQLXG010000007.1, on the reverse strand, counting down.
CTCAATTTTATCTTCTTTTATTTTTGCGACTTTACTATTGGCATAGTCATAATACATATAATTTGTCATTTCATTCACCTATGTTCATTGTATATGTTTAAAGTGACAAAAACATGACATAAAAAAAGCACCCAAACGGGTGCAATCTTATAACCAGCTGACTTTGTTTTCAGTTCCTTCCTGGATACGTTTAATATTTGCGCTGTGGCGATAGATCACTAGAAGTGTCATCAACCAGCTCGCAAGGATAATGAATAAATTATTAACATCTAAAGATAACAATTGTGCTGTTATATAAAGACTTGAGCAAACAGAAGCACAGATGCTGCCTAGTGATACATACTTAAATAAATAAAGGATGATCAAGAACATAAATAATGGGACTAAGAAATAGCTGAATTCCTGAAAGATAAAAATAGATGTAGAAATCAAGAATCCAAACATGGTCGTAACAGCTTTTCCACCTTTGAAATGAGCAAAGATAGGATAACAATGTCCAATACAGCAGGCAAGACTTGTCCATATTGCAGCTGGTTCACTGACCAAGGATGCAAGACCTGCAGCTAAGACAACTTTTAAGACATCTAGAACGATAACCGAAATACCAGCTTTCTTTCCTAGAACGCGTCCTGCATTTGTTCCACCTAGATTTCCTGAACCATATTGGCGGATATCGGTCTTGTAGAAGAGTTTGCCAATTACCAGGGCAAAAGGGATAGATCCCAGTAAATAGCCTAATATAATACATAATACAGTCATCATAATCATTCACCTCGAACAGTCATATTTTAACAGAAAACAAGCGAATTATATAGTGTTTTTTATATGTCGAAGTCTAGTATACTGAAAATTCCAATAGGGATGTAAATAATTCCAATGCTAAAACAAATGATAATAATATAAGTTATAATAATAAAAAAGGAGACAGTATCATGAAACATGAATTTAGAAGTATAGTGATTGACACAGAGAATAAAACATTTGAAATACTTGATGGAACAAAAGGATCATATAATATAGCTGATATCAAAGAATGTGATGTTTTAAACGAACATGCTAATTTCAGAGGAGAAACCAAACCATTCCTCCATCAAATTGTTGAAGGTTCTACCGTAATTGGCTTATTTCAGCCTAAAATGTATGTTGGATTAAAGATTGAAATGAAAGATGACGCAATTCTTGGTGTATATGTAAGTTTAGATCCGGTTTTGATGCAAACAGATCAACAAAGTAAGGATCATAAAGAAGCATGTAAAATTAAAAAGCTTTTGGATGAAGTTCGTGGGAAAAGTGATTGATATGACGAACAATTATTATCGCAATCTGCGTATCTTTTTTGTGGTATTTGCTATTGTATTTGCACTGGGTACATTTATGAATTGGATTGATTCAAGAATAGGAATCAGTGTTGCATGGTTTTGTGTAGGGTTAAATTATTTAATTGCATATCTGTCAGAAAAAAAAGAAAAAGGATTTTTAAAATATGTTAGCTTAGTTACTTTCTTTATATGTGTTCTTTTAAGTTATTTAAGTTGGGTTTAAAAAAATAAAATAATAATTTAAATTTTCGATAAATGGAATTCAAAAAGAACTGAGTTCCATTTTTTTTGAAAACTACTAGTTTTTTCGCTATAATCTATCATTAGGTGAAAGGATTGATTTCATGCCAAAACAACAGTATAACGAAGAAAGTATCGTGATTTTAGAAGGACTGGATGCGGTAAGAAAGCGTCCAGGTATGTATATAGGTTCTACAGATTCAAAAGGTTTACATCATTTGGTCTGGGAAATTGTTGACAATGCGATTGACGAAGCATTGAATGGATATGGTAACCAGGTTCATATTACATTGAATAAGGATGGCAGTGTAACGGTTGAAGACCATGGTCGTGGAATGCCAGTAGGAAAACATAAATCCGGAATGAGCACATTGGCGGTTATTTTTACTGTGCTTCATGCCGGTGGAAAATTTACAAGCCAGGGAGGATATCGTAATGCTGGAGGTTTACATGGAGTAGGTGCCAGTGTTGTCAATGCGTTATGTACATGGTGTAAAGTAACTGTCCATGATGGAAAAGATGTTTGGTCTATGACTTTTGAGGATGGTGGACGAAAGATTGGTAAGTTGATTCGTGAAGGAAAAACAAATCGTACTGGAAGTACGGTTACATTTTTGCCGGATTCAAAGATCTTCAAAAATTGTACATTCTCTTTTTCTAAGATTTGTGAAAGAGCTCAGGAAGATGCCTTTTTATTAAAAGGTTTAAAGATGATCGTTACCGATCTTCGTAAAGAAAAACGTGAAAATGTATATCAATATGAAGACGGATTAAAAGCTTTTATTGAAGAGATCAACTCAGATCATACGCCAATGCATGATCCAGTCAGCTTTAGTGGAGAATATAACTCAATCAAAGTTGAAGGCTGTTTTCAATATACTGATGAATATCAGGAGAATGTTTTCTCTTTTACGAACATGGTTCGTACACGTGATGGAGGAAGTCATGAAACTGGAGCTAAGCTTGCGTTCACAAAGGTATTTAATGAATATGCGAGAAAAAATGGTTTCTTAAAGGAAAAAGATAAAGGATTTGAGGGAAATGATGTCAGAGAAGGTTTAACTTTGGTCATTAACTTAACAATTCCTGAAGAATATTTGCAGTTTGAAGGGCAGACAAAAGAAAAATTAGGTTCTCCAGAAGCTAAGCCGGCTACTGAATCGGTTGTCAGTGAACATTTGCGTTATTTCTTAGAAGAAAATAAAGAAACAGCGAATGCACTCGTGCGAAAGATCGTAAAGGCAGCCAGTGCTCGAAATGCAGCAAGAAAAGCTAGAGAAGAAGCTCGTAAAGGAAAAGGAAAGCAAAAAACGGAAAGAGTGCTTTCTGGAAAGTTAGCCAGCGCTCAAAGCAAAGATGCACGAAGAAAAGAATTGTATCTTGTCGAAGGGGATTCAGCTGGTGGTAGTGCTAAACAAGGAAGAGATTCTAAGTATCAGGCTATATTGCCTTTAAGAGGAAAGGTATTAAATACAGAAAAAGCTTCAATTGAATCGATTGAAAAAAATGAAGAGCTTAATACCATTATCCATGCATTGGGTGCAGGTGTTGGTCCAAGTTTTCAGGCAGAGGATTCTAATTACTACAAAGTTATCATCATGACCGATGCCGATGATGATGGGGCTCATATTCAAAATTTATTATTGACGTTTTTCTATCGCTATATGCGCGATTTGATCGAACATGAGATGTTGTATATCGCCTTGCCGCCTTTATATCGAATTGCCAAGGGAAAAGAAGAGTATTATTTATATACCGATGAAGAATTGGATGAAAAGAAACAGGAATTAAAAAATGGATATACGATCACTCGTTACAAAGGTCTTGGTGAGATGAACGCTTCTCAGTTATGGGAAACGACCATGAATCCAGAAACAAGAACTTTATTATGTGTTACGATCGAAAATGCTCGTATGGCAGAAAGACGAGTTACCGAATTAATGGGGGATAGAGCTGATCTAAGACGTAGTTGGATCGAAGATAATGTTGTATTTACTTTAGAAGATGATTATGTTAAGGAGGTGCGTTCGTGAAAAAGAAAGTAGAAGCTAAGCAGATGATCCTAAAAAATTCTTTGGAAGATATCATGGCAGATCGTTTTGCCCGCTATTCTAAATATATTATTCAAGAACGTGCTTTACCGGATGCAAGAGATGGATTAAAACCTGTGCAGCGTCGTATCTTATACGCGATGTATGAGAGTGGAAATACATATAACAAACCATATCATAAAAGTGCCAAAACAGTTGGTAATGTGATTGGTAATTATCATCCACATGGAGATAGTTCCGTTTATGATGCAATGGTACGTTTGTCTCAGCCATGGAAAATTGCCAATCCTTTAATTGATATGCAGGGAAACAATGGTTCAATTGACGATGATCCAGCAGCAGCTATGCGATATACCGAAGCTAGATTATCTAAGATCAGTAACTATCTATTGCAGGATATAGAAAAAGATACAGTTGAGTGGGCTCCAAACTTTTCGGATGAAAAGATGGAACCAACGGTTTTGCCGGCGCGATATCCAAACTTGCTGGTAAACGGAATCACAGGGATCGCAGCAGGGTATGCAACCAATATTCCACCACATAATTTAAATGAAGTTATTAAGGCAACAATTTATCGAATCAAACATCCGGGTTGTTCTTTAGATGAACTTATGAACTTTGTCAAAGGGCCAGATTTTCCAACCGGTGGAATCGTTATGGGAATTGATGGTATTCGTCAGGCATTTGAAACGGGTCGTGGTAAGGTGATGATTCGTTCAAAAGTCGATATTGAAGAAACTAGAACGATCAAGCAGATCATTGTTAAAGAAATTCCATATGAAGTCATCAAATCACAACTGGTCAAAAAGATCGATGATATTCGCTTAAACAAGAAGATAGATGGAATCTTAGATGTTCGAGATGAGAGCGATCGAACTGGTCTTCGCATTGTTATTGATATTAAAAAAGACAGTGCACATCAACAGATTTTGAATTATCTGTATAAAAATACAGATTTGCAGATTTCATATAACTACAATGTCATCGCTATCGTAAATAAAGCTCCTGTTCAGATGTCTTTAGCTATGGCATTAGATGCCTTTATTGCGCATAGAGAAGATGTTGTATTAAGAAGAAGCCGTTATGATCTAAATGCTAAACAAAAACGTGCTCATATCTTGGAAGGTTTGATCAAAGCTGTTTCGGTTATGGATGAGATCATTGCCATCATTCGAAAATCAAAAGATAAGCAGGATGCCAAGGTCAATTTGATCGAACGTTTTCAATTTACGCAGGAACAGGCAGAAGCTATTGTTGTCATGCGTTTGTATCGCTTGACCAATACAGATGTTAAAGAACTAAAAAGCGAATATAAGATCTTAAAAGAGGAAATCAAACAATTAGAAGCCATCGTATCGAATAAAGATGTTCTAGATGACTTGTTGATCAAAGAGTTGGAAGAAGTCAATCAGGAGTTTGTAACTCCTAGATTGTCTACGGTCGTTGATCAAGTTGAAGAAATCGTGATTGATGAAAAAGCGATGATTGCCAATGAACAAGTTATCGTTCCAATTACGCGCGATGGATATGTAAAACGCGTTTCTATGCGTTCTTATAATGCGTCAAATGATGTTTTAAGCATGCATAAAGACAGTGATAAACTTGTGACATATGGTTCAGCGAGCACATTAGATACTTTATTATTCTTTACCAATCGAGGTACATATGGATATTTGTCTGTGTATCAGCTTGAAGAAGCAAAATGGAAAGATTTGGGAAGTCATTTAAGCAGCTATATCAAGATGGATGCAGGTGAAAAGATCATTCAGGCATACCTTCTGTCTTCTTTTGATGAAAGTGTAGAGGTTTTGTGTGCTTCTCGCTTTGGTATGATCAAAAGAACAAATTTAAAAGAATTGCAGGTATCGCGTTCCAATAAGACCATGGTTTGCATGAAAATAGGTTCATTGGATGAGATGGTAAGCGTAGCTTTATCTTATAGTCCAGATGATGTGGTTATTTTATCTAGTGAACAAGGTTTTGCCCTTTCATATCTTGTAGATCAAGTTCCTCAGGTGTCTTGTCGTTCAAAAGGTGTTAAAGCAATTAACCTTGTTAAAGATGATCATGTAGCTGATATGATCGTAGTATCGAATCTAGATGGACAACTGGTTGTTGTTAGTGATACAGCTCAGATGAAACGCATCAAGGCAAGTGATATAGCACAGGTAAAACGACCAGCTAAAGGGAACAGGATCTGTAAACTTGTAAAATCAAATCCAGTTAAGATTGATCGTCTGTTGTCTAAACAATTGAATGATGTAATCGAATTCCAACATGATGAATTGGTTCGTTTTGCAGCTAAGGAAGTTTCTTTAATGTCATGTGATTCTACATTCTCTTCTCCTTTTGGAAAAGTGGAAGAATTTGAAATCCCATCATCTTTGGAAATGATTCATTCAGGAAGCTGGAGCAATACGGATAAAGACGAAATTGAACAGGTCAGTCTTTTTGAGGTAGAAGCATGAGCAAGCAAACCGCAAATTTGATTTGTCTATTAGTAGCTGCTATATGGGGTGGAGGTTTTCTGGCAACGGCAGGAGCTCTAGAAGCCTTTGATCCTTTCTCTGTTTTAATGATTCGTTTTATTGGAGCGGCTATCGTAAGCTGGATCGTAATTAAAGTAAAGAAATTAAAGGTAACAAAGGAAGCTTTGATCAAAGGTTCGATATCAGGTGTTTTGATGTATCTTGCCTTTGCCTTTCAAACATTTGGTCTTGATTTGACCAACACAGGACAAAATGCATTTTTAACTTCAGTGAATGTAGTTCTTGTTCCTTACATTAGCTGGTTTTTGTTTAAGCGAAAACCAATGGGAATTCAGGTGTTTGCCAGCTTTATCTGTTTAGCTGGAATTGCCTGTCTTTCCTTGTCTTCCGATGGATTTCATTTTTCCTTTGGTGATTTGTTGTCATTGATCTGTGCATTCTTCTTTGCTAGTCAGATTATCTCTTTAGAGTTTGCGACAAAGAATTGTGATTCCACAGTGATCAATACGATCCAGATGAGTGCAGCGGCAATTGTATCAATTCCTTTTGCCTTGATCTTGGAAGATTTTCCAACAAGCATTGATACTAATGTGATCTTAAGCTGTTTATATATGATTTGTATCGCAACATGGCTTGCTTTCCAGCTGCAGACATTGGCACAAAAATATACTGATGCTTCTAGTGCAAGTTTGTTATTATGTACAGAAAGCCTTTTTGCGAATATTTTTGGATATTTCTTGTTGCATGAAGAGAAAACTTTGACGATGGTATTTGGGGGCTTGTTGATTTTTATTTCTGTTATTTTAGTCGAATCTTCAGATCGTATAAAACCAGTTTTGGCAAAGTTAAAAAGAACGTAAAAGCTTTAATGAAACGATAAAAACAAGGGATAGTTAAGTTTCTAAAACTATTGCCAAAATGTAAAAATAATAGTAAAATATTCAAGTAGATAGAATGGGGTTGGCACATATGGATTTTTTACAGTCACTTATGTATACTGCTATTGGACTAGTTGTAGGTGGTGTAGCTACTTTCTTTTGGACAAAGAGAAAATTTGAAAAAGAATTGAAGGAAAACCCACCAATCAATGAGAAAATGATTCGTGCGATGTTCTTACAGATGGGGCGTAAACCAAGCGAAGCACAAATTCGTCAGATCATGAAATCAGTCAATCAGAATAGATAATTTCAAAAAGAGCAGGGGCCCCTGCTTTTTTTATTCTTACAGCATTGTAATGTTGTTTATGAGTTGTATATGATACACTTATATCAGGTGATAGAATGAAAAAATTTTTAATAAGATTAATCGTGTTCTTGTTGATTCTCCTGCTAGGCTTAGCTGGATTCTTAGGTGTTAGAGGATATTCAGGATATAGAGAAATAACTTCTCAAGCTCCAGTTGAAACCGTTGTGGAACAAGTACAGTCTAGTCCTACTTTTGTACCTTATGAAGATTTACCTTCTGATTTGATTCGCGCAACCGTATCCATTGAAGATAGACGCTTTTATGAGCACGGAGGAATTGATTATATTGGGCTTGCCCGTGGTACACTCTCTCAAGTAATTCCACAGTTAGCACAAAGTGGTGGTTCTACGATTACTCAGCAGGTAGCCAAGAACTTATATGGCATGTTTGAACAAACCCTAGATCGAAAATTAGTTGAGATGTTTATTGCCAAAGAGCTGGAATCTAAATACACGAAAAATCAAATTTTGGCTCTATATGTGAATATCATTAATTACGGTGATCATCATTTTGGAATCTATGAAGCTTCCACAGGATACTTTGGTGTTGAACCACAGTATTTGACCTTAGCACAAGCATCCTTATTAGCAGGGCTTCCACAATCTCCAGGCAATTATCAATTGTCAGATCATTTCCAACAAGCTAAAGCTAGACAGCATCAAGTTTTAGAGGCTATGGCTGAATGCAGTTACATTAATGAAAGTGATATTGAGACAATATATGCCCAGGATGTATATGCGACATATTAATTTAATGAGTTGATAGAATTCAGCTCATTTTTTTCTTGCAAAAGCGAATAATATTATATATAATAAGTAAGCAATTGCCCGGGTGGTGAAATTGGTAGACGCAGTGGACTCAAAATCCACCGGTAGCGATACCGTGCCGGTTCGAGTCCGGCCTCGGGCACCATTGCTTGAAAAAATAGAAAATATTTTGATTTTCTTAAAATATAGATTAAATTTAGTGAATCCACAAGGATTCACTTTTTTTATTTATTATCATCGATACTTAAATTTCATTTTATAAGTTGTGATTTTAGAAGTAACCATCGTTTATTGAATTGCATAAAATTTTCTTGTAAAATTAAATTAGAAAAATAATAAAAAGAAATATGCTTAATTTAGCTGAATTGAATGTTATCGCAAGTGAGAGGATTTATCTACCACTTGGTTTAAAAGATAATTTAGTAATTTAAGCCATAACTTATTATATATGGCAAAAGCTCCTGCGAGTTTTGAAGATATCGAACGTTTCTTAAATGAAATGCCATATCTTACAGCAAAACTTCATGGAAAGAAATATCGATTCATGTATCAGGCCTATTCTAGTCCTAAATATCGAGAACAAGGAAAAGAATTCTTTAAAGGCGTCAATGTCCGTTATAAAGAATATGCCAATGAACTATCAAACAAATTAGGAATGCCAGCTGATTATATTCAAGGAATGACCTATATCTTTGTTAGAGCATGTGTACATTATGCTTTATTCGAAGATGAAGAATATTTAAATCTTCAGCTAAATGCGATACGTTCATCTTTAAAAGCATACATAAAAGATAAGAAGGAGGAAAGAAAATGAAGAAACGAATATGGAACAAGGTAGTATCCATCTTTACAGCAATCCTATTAGTAGTAGGACTTGTACCTAACACTACTATCACGGCGCTGGCGGCGGCAGAAGGCGCGCCTAGTAGTCTTAATGTTGGCAATTACCAGATTACAAGCGGTGATACGCCAACCTACTTAAAAACAGGTTCAACAGATGGTAGCCTGATAGAGGGCAGTGACAACGATTGGACTGTTAAATACGACCCCAGCACCGTCACATTGACCCTAAAGAATGCGACCATTGAAGGAGTGTATAATAATGTAAACACATCTGGCGCCGGGATCTACGCGGCGAGTAGTTCAGGTCCCGTATCACTGAATATCGTTTTAGAGGAAGAAAACAAGGTTTCCGGAATGTATGGAATCGATGTTAGTAGTAGTGGGGGATCTGCTTCACTGAACATCAGTGGCTCCGGCAGTTTAACTGTGTCTGGTCACAGTGGTAATGGAATAGGAATATTTATGTCCTCCCAAAACAGTGCTAATTTGACGATTGAAGAAGCAAGTGTTACAGCGTTGGGGAGTCAGGTCGGCGGTTCTGGTGTCCGATTGATCACAAGTCAGACCGGTAGTCCGAGCCTCACCATTGAGGTCAAGGGCGGCAGTTTGCAGGCTAGTGGTGAAGCAAATGGAATTCATTTTCTTTCGAATGTAAATGATGCCACTGCAGTAGCTAATCTGAATGTCAGCGGAAACGCTATGGTCAAGGCTTCGAACATCATAACAACGAAGGACGGAACAGGCTCGGCTCCTGAATTGAAGCCTGAAGCCAGCGGGTCTGATGGCACCGGAGGCATCATTTGGGATGACAAGAGCGGCACCGTGTACGGCGATGTGACCTTGCAGGAGGACATCACCATCAGCGAGGGCGAGAGCCTGACCATCGAAGATGGAGCTAGCTTGAATACAGGAAACAATAAGGTAATTGTTAATGGCGGAACTCTCAATGGAGAGGATAAGATAACAGGTACAGTAAAATATACACCATCTATCACAACAGCATCTTTGCCAGAAGGAAAAGTAAATGAAGAATACGCTACTTCTCTTTCAGCAAATGGTTCTGAACCAATTACATGGAATGTTACTGATGGAAATTTACCTACAGGATTGAATTTATCAACAAACGGTAAAATTACTGGAACACCTACAGCTCCAGGTGAATATATCTTTACAGTAACTGCAAGCAATGATGTAGGAAGTGTAAGTAAAGAATTAACGATTACTGTTAAAGATGTAGATCCGATTTATAGTATCCAAAATAGTGGTGATATAAGCTTTGCGGATGCAATAGAAGGCTATACACCAGAAGTTAAGACTATTATGATCACAAATGATGGAAACCAACCAATTACTTTGGATCAACCATCAAGTACATCATTTGATGTTGGAACTTTATCTAAGGCGAAATTGAATGTTGGAGAAACTGCAGAATTTACAGTACAGCCTAAGAATGGTCTTTTAGCAGGTAGCTACGAAGAAGATATTGTAATCACTGGTACAAATAATGGAAAATCTGTTTCTACAAAAGTAAATGTGAAGTTCAATGTAAAACATAATGCTATCAAAGTGGAAAGAAAAGATCCTACTTGTACAGAAAAAGGTAATATCGAATATTGGTATTGTGAAGCTTGTAGAAAGTATTTCCAGGACGAAGCATTAACAAAGGAATTGAAACAAGAAGAAACGATTCTTCCAGCAACAGGGCATAACCTAACAAAAGTTGACGAGAAAAAGCCAACAGTAGATGCAGCTGGAAATGTAGAATACTGGTATTGTGAAGTATGCAATAAATATTTCAGTGATGAAAAAGCGGAACATGAAATTACTTTAGAAGATACGATCATTGCGAAACTTCCGAAATTTGTTAGTGGTGCAAACCAAGAATGGACAAAAGGAAGCAAAGAAGGATTGACTTTTAAAATTGATACGGATATCAAAGAATTCAAGAAAGTTCTTGTAGATGGAAAAGAATTAAAGGATACAGATTATGATATCAAATCTGGAAGTACGATCCTTACTTTAAAACCTTCTTTCCTAGATACTTTATCAGCAGGAAAACATAAAATTCGTTTTGAGTTTAATACCGGTAGTGTTGAAGCGTACTTTACGGTAAAAGATAAGGAAAACTCCAGTCAGACGGAATCCGCGAATACAGGGGTACAGAATAAATATGGATTATGGATCGTCTTATTACTGGTTGCTGCTGGAGGTTTAGCAGGATTTGGTATTTTATCTAAAAGAAGAAAAAATCATAAATAATGTTTAAAAGGTGGGTTATACCACCTTTTTATATAGAATTTTTTAGCGAATATATAATTTTAGGGAAAATGAAAGATTAATGTTTATGTTAATGGGTTAGATTAAATGGAAAAACATATGTTTTTGACAATTTAAATGTAAAGTTTGTTATAATACTTCGAGGAGATACAATATGAACATATTATATAAATCATTTCATTTAGTTGATGTAGATAATGAGCGTACAGTAAGAAATGATATCTCAGAAGATTTTGATAGTTTTATTAATGATTTTGTTGATTTTTCAAATCATAATGAAAAAGCCAAAGCATATGTAATCATGCATGAAGAGGATTTGATTTCAGACTGTATTCAAAGAATTGTAAACGATACGGATATAGAGTATCGTAATGAACTTTCAGATAAAATAGCTTTAAAGTTATTGGAGTCAGAAAAGTTAGCGCAGGCAAAAATTTATCCAACGGGATCAAAGGTTAAAAGAGGAAGTCTTGTACAAGCTCTTGTACAAAATTCTGATGATGAATATGAATATATCTTGACTAAAGTAGAACATAGTGAATGGTATGATGGAACAAGTCTGCATCGAAATAGTGGTTTTTCTTCGGAAAAAAAGAGTATCTGGAAATTTGCTGTTTATCATATGTATTCAATCAATGATCATGTTGTTTTTAATGATGTTTCTGTTTATACAGATACAAAGGCTAAATATTGGACTGTTTCTTTTTTAGAGCTGGAAGAAAAAAGAGATGATGCATTTAACACATATAATGCGTATAAGGCAATTGATAATGAACTAAAGAGTGCAATTAAGACTAGTTCGCCTAGGGATTATGTGGTTTTATCGAATGAAATTCAAAACACGATGAATACACCTCAAGATTTAAATTATTCAAATTATGTCGAAGAATTGATCGATCAATATGAACCGGTTTCTACTGAAATTGATAAAGAAGTCATCAAGGATTGTTTATTGGCTTTGCCTGAAAGAAAACATTTTGATACAGAATTTAAAACGGTACCATCCTCAATTGAAAATAAGCGAACCAAAAAATATAAAATTGCCGATGGTGTTGAATTGATGATCAAAAGCACATCCAATGATTTTTCAAGTCGTATTATTTCAACGATGAAGAATGGAAAAAGAGTCTTGGAAATCGTATGTGATGACGATGAGACATATAATGCCTTTATTGAAGAAAATGCTTAATTGGCATTTTCTTTTTTTCTTTCAAAAGCTATAATATGAGGCAGGAGTTGATACGTATGAAGGTACTAGTAGGATTAAGTGGTGGAGTCGATTCAGCTGTTGCGGCTTATTTGTTAAAAGAGCAGGGATATGATGTTACCTGTTGTTTTATGCGTAACTGGGATAGTTATGCCAACGGTGATATCGCAGGAAATCCTACGATTCAAGATGATACTTGTCCACAGGAGCAAGATTATCAAGATGCAAAGGCAGTGGCAGAGCATTTAAATCTTCCTTTGCAGCGAGTAGACTTTATAAAAGAATATTGGGATTATGTGTTTAAAACATTTTTATCTGAATACGAAAAGGGGCGAACACCAAACCCAGATATCTTATGTAATAAATATATTAAGTTTGATGCCTTCTTTGATTATGCGATGAAGCAGGGCTTTGATATGGTTGCCACTGGTCATTATTGTTCCAATATGACAGAAGATTCATTTACTTACCTTACTAGAGCAGCCGATACTAACAAAGATCAGACATACTTTTTATGCCAGGTTAGTCCTGCTGCATTGCATAAGACATTGTTTCCATTAGGAAAACTAACTAAGCCAGAAGTCAGAGAAATTGCTGCAAAACTAAATTTAGAAAGTGTTGCGACAAAAAAAGACAGTACGGGAATTTGTTTCATTGGGGAAAGAAATTTTAGACAATTCTTATCTAATTATTTACCAAGTCAGGATGGGAATATCGTAGATGTTGATACAGGCAAGGTTGTTGGTAGACACGTAGGTGTTCTTTATTACACGATTGGACAAAGAAAAGGTCTGAATATCGATCATGAAAAAGGGCCTTGGTTCGTAATTGGAAAAGATGTACAGAAGAATATTCTATTTGTCTGTCATCATACGCATAAAGAGTGGTTGTATTCTGACTCCTGTCTTGTCAAAGGAATTAACTGGATCGTTAAAGATAAAAACGAAATTCCTGAAAAATGCACATGTAAATTTAGATATCGTCAACCAGATCAGGACATTTATCTTAAAGTCCTTGATGAAACTACTGCACTAGTGAGATATCCGCAAAAGATTGCTAGTGTAACCATTGGTCAGGAAGCCGTATTCTATGATGGTTTTAAATGTATTGGCGGTGGTGTTATTGAAGAAGTCTATGTAGATGGACAGGATTTAAATGGAAAGATTTTGAGTACATACCAGGAGCGTATCAATGGATAGCGTTTTAGCAAAACTTGAATATATCATTTTTGAAAATAAGGAAACGCACTATGTAGTTGCCAGTTTTTCACAGACAAATACCTATCATTTATTTACTGGTGCTGGACGCATCGTTGATCCTATGGAAGATCAGGAATATGAATTAAGTGGAGAGTATATTCGTCATCCTAAATATGGTACGCAGTTTAAGATAGAATCTTATAAGAAGATATTGCCAACGCATGAAGATGCGATCATACACTTTTTATCTTCCGATGCATTTCCTACAATTGGTAAACAAACAGCCAGGCAAATTTATGAATTGTTAGGCGAAACATGTTTGGAACAAATTAAGGAAGATTATTCGATTTTGTATCAAATTCCAAAATTGAATCAAAAGCGTATCGATATCATAAAAAAAGGTATTGAAGAATTTGAAGGCTTTAATGATACCTATATTCAGTTGATGAAATTTGGTTTGGATGATCGAAAGATTCGCTTATTGGAAGATACTTATAAAGATAAGGTTTTAGATACATTAAAAGAGAATTGTTTTTTACCATATTATGAGATTTATGGATTTGGGTATAAATCGGCTTTAAAATTAGCAGATGGTTTTCAGATTGATAAAAATGATAATCGAAGGCTGGATGCCTATATTTATGAAACAGCTAGACAGCTTGCAATGATGAGCGGAAATACGTATATCACTTTAGTCAGTTTAATGGAAAGATGTAAAGGCGCCACAAATGAAGATATACAAGCTTCTTTAGAGCGGCTATCTGTTCAAAAAAGCATTCATATAGAAGAAGGGAAAGTCTATCCTTTTAGTTTGTATGATGACGAAATTTCGATAGCAAGCCATCTGTTTGAGCATATCTTTGAAGTTGAGTCAGTTGATGAAATGGAATTGGAACAAAAAATCAAAGAAGTCGAGTTTAGTTATGCGATTGAATATGATGAAGAACAAAAGAAGGCCATTCGTTTGTTCTTTGAAAAGAGTTTTTTTATTTTAAATGGAGGCCCAGGTACTGGTAAGACAACGACTGTAAAAGGAATCTTGAATATCTGTCGTTCTTTTTTTCCAGATGCAACGATTCAATTGTGTGCACCAACCGGACGTGCCAGCAAGCGTTTGGCTCAGCTGTCAAGTTGTGATTCAAGAACGATTCATTCTTTGTTGCAATGGAATAAAGATGATAATACGTTTGCCAAGAATGAGGACGATCCATTAGAAATTGATTTTTTGATTGTGGATGAGTTTAGCATGGTAGATACTCATTTATTCGCTCAGTTATTAAAAGCATTGCCACGATATTGTCGAATTCTTTTAATTGGGGATGAAGATCAGCTTGAAAGTGTAGGTCCGGGAAAGGTCTTTGAAGATCTAATTGCAAGCCATATTTGCCCAATCATTCATCTAGAGAAGATTTTCCGTCAAAGCGAAGGATCTGGAATCATAACCTTGGCAAGTCAAATTCGTAAAGAGGAAAGATGCTTCTATGAAGATGGGGTCACTTTTATTGAAAGAGATGCCAAAGATATTATGGAATGTCTGGATGAAATCGTTCGCAATAAAGATATGGATAATCTACAGATCTTGGCGCCAATGTATAAAGGTGTTGCCGGTATCGATGCGATCAATGTGTATATGCAGGCTTTATACAATCCACAATCGAATTCCAAAAGTCAGTTTCGTGTTGGAACTACAGTATTTCGTGAAGGGGATAAAGTCATGTTGTTGAAAAACTTGCCAGACGACGATGTTTACAATGGGGATATTGGATCCATTGTATCAATTGATACAGTTGATCGGGTTAATCATGTCATAAGCGTTGATTTTGGCAATACGATCGTCGACTTTTCCAGCGATTTTCTATATTATCTAAATCATGCTTATTGTATCAGTGTTCATAAGGCCCAAGGGTCTGAATATGAAAGCGTGATTTGTATTGTAGAACCAAACGCAAGATATATGTTAGAAAAACGACTTTTATATACAGCCGTATCACGAGCAAAAAAAGAATTGATCTTGATTGGAAATCAACCTTTGTTTGAAAAACAGGTAAAGTTAAAACAAAAAAGAATTCGTCAGACGACTTTAGTACAAAGAATCAAAAGTTATCAAGGAGGATTGGAAAATGCGTCGAAGAGATCGTGAAATCAAAGAATTTGATGAAATTGTAAAAATCATCAAAAAGTGCGACAGTCTGGTTTTAGGATTAAACGATGAAGGCTATCCTTATTTGGTTCCATTAAATTTTGGAATGGATATAGAAGATGGACAGCTATACCTATACTTTCATTGTGCCAAGGAAGGTAAGAAACTGGATCTGATTCAAAAAGATAATAGAGCTACATTTGAAATGGATCATGCGCATCAGCTCGTATTGAATGATGAAAAAATGTCATGTACGATGGAATATGAAAGTGTGACTGGAAAAGGATTCATTGAAATAGTAAGTGAAGATAAAAAAATAAAGGGATTAAAGATACTGATGAAACATTATCATGTTTCTGAATTTCCATTTAGTTTGAAGCCTGTTAAAAATACAACTGTATTTCGTTTAAAAGTTATAGAATTAAAAGGAAAGAGAAGGAAAGTATCCGTAAAATAGCCTTTAAACAACAGTGTTTAAAATTGAATTTAAAAGTTATAAGTGGTATATTTATTTCGATAATATGGAGGATAAAAAAAATGACAAAAAGACCGGTTATTTTAGTAGTTATGGACGGTGTTGGAATCAATGAATCCAATCTAGGAAATGCCGTAGCTTTAGCTAACAAACCAACATTAGATTATTTATGGGAAAATTGTCCTAACACATCAATTCGTGCACACGGACTTGCGGTAGGATTGCCATCAGATGGAGATATGGGTAACTCAGAAGTAGGTCATAACGCAATTGGATGTGGACAGATTTATTCTCAGGGAGCCAAATTAGTTAACGAGAATATCGAATCAAAAGAGATCTTTAATTCAAAGACTTGGAAAGAATTGGCTGAAAACGCAAAAGATCACAAGATGCATTTTATCGGATTGTTATCAGATGGTAACGTGCATTCTCACATTAATCATTTAAAAGCTTTGATTGAACAGGCAAAAGTAGAAGGAATCAAAGAAGTACGTGTTCATGCATTATTGGATGGACGTGATGTTCCAGAAACAAGTGCATTGACATATATTGATGATATTGAGAACTTCATGGCTGGATTAAATGATGATAATTTCCATGCATGCATTGCCAGCGGTGGAGGACGTATGCAGATCACCATGGACCGTTATGAAGCAAACTGGTCTATGGTAGAACAGGGATGGCATATTCATGTAATGGGTGAAGGCCGTCAGTTTGAAAGTGCAACAGAAGCGATTGAAACATATCGTAATGAACTAGGTGTTATTGACCAGGATCTTCCAGGATTTGTTATTGCCAAAGATGGTCAGCCAGTTGGAACAATTGATGACGGTGATAGTGTTATCTTGTTCAACTTTAGAGGGGATCGTGCATTAGAACTTTCTCGTGCATTTGATGGAGATGAATCATTTGATAAATTTGACCGTGTTAAGAATCCAAAAGTATTGTATGCTGGTATGTTACAGTATGATGCAGACCTTAACATTCCTCATAAATATTTGACAGAACCACCAAAGATCAAATACACATTGACTGAAGAACTTTGCAAGCACGGAATTCGTGAATATGCAATCAGCGAAACACAGAAATTTGGTCATGTTACATATTTCTGGAATGGTAACCGAAGCGAGAAATTTGATGAGAATTTAGAAACTTATGTAGAAATCAAATCAGATGTTGTTCCATTCGAACAGCGTCCTTGGATGAAATCTGCAGAAATTACAGATCAATTCTGTGCTGCAATCGAAAGTGGAGAATATGATTTCTTACGTACTAACTATCCAAACGGAGATATGGTTGGACATACAGGAAGCCTTCCTGCTACGATCATTGGTGTTGAATCTGTCGATTTAGCTCTTGCACGTGTCATCAAATCCGTTGATAAAGTAAATGGTATCTTATTGGTAACAGCTGACCACGGTAATGCGGATGAAATGTATGAAAAACCTAAGAAAGAAGGAGCTCCTTTAAAAGCTAAGACTTCTCATACTTTGAATCGTGTTCCATTCTTCGTATATGGTGCAGATGTTAAATTAAAACATGAAGACAATCTTGGTCTAAGTAACATTGCTGCAACTGTATGTGAGTTGTTAGGTGTTGAACCAAACGAACACTGGAATGAATCATTGATTGAAAAATAAGACACAAAAAAAGATAGTCACTTGATCAAACTGACTATCTTTTTATATGGAAGAAAGGTAAAATCAATCTTTAAGAAATTTAACTTCATAGAAGACGATCAATAAAACACAAATGAATAAAATAGGAAATAAAATGAAATTCTGCATCATTTCCATGGATTCATAGTTGTTATTCTGGATATAAATGAAAAGACCGACAGCTAAGATAATAAATAAGATCGAATAGATGAGCAGTTTCGTATTTTTGTTTTCAATGTTAATGAATGAAAAAATCAATGTTACGATAAAAGATGGAATAATTGAATATGTGCAGAATAATTGCGATGTTTGGATCAAAGTATCATTGCGTAATGACACACCACTTAGAATTCCAAATACGCCTAATGCATACATTAAGATAAACGTAATTGGAAGAACACGAACCATTTTACGAATGTTAAACATATAGAGACCTCCTTTAAAACATAAAATTCATTTTTTTTGTATATCCATTTCTATCATCTCCAATGTTTATATTTGTTCAAACTAAGTATGACACTAAAGCTGAATTAGTTCAATTTTTTGTCAAAAGACAGCCAATTATGCCAGAAAACTGGTAAAATTTGTCATTGCGCATCTTTTTTAGCAAATATGTAAAAAAACTAATGTAAAATAAATTTAACAATCATCAAATTTACTTAATGTTTTTGTCTATATATGTAAATCGTGTTAGAATATTTCTGCGAGTAGAAAGAGGAAGAAACATGAAATTTGTTCATTTAACAAAGGATGAATTTGATTCTTTTGAAGAAAAATGTCCTGACAGCACTTTTTGGCAAACAAGTGCAATGGGTATATATAAAGAAAAACAAGGATGTAGTTTACAATTTGTCGGTGTCAAAGAAGCAGACACGATCTTAGCGGCAAGTTGTATCATAGGTTATCCAACAATTGGAAAGATGTATATTTACCATGCTTTAAGAGGTTTCTTGATTGATTATACCAACGAAGATCTCTTACGTTTTTTTGTGACAGAGCTAAAAAAAGACCTGCAGCAGCAAAATGGTATATATCTACATTTCAATCCATATGTGCAATATGTTCAAAGAGATAAAGATGCCAACCTTGTTGAAAGTGGATTCAATAATCAAAAAATCATTGATACATTTATTGATTTGGGGTGTAGCCATAAAGGATTTAGTCGAGGCTTTGATATTACTACAGAGCCAAGATGGACAATGGTGCTGGATCTAAAAGACAAAGATGCACCGACCCTGTTAAAGGAAATGGATCAACAGACACGCTGGAGCATCAATCGATCTTTAAAATATCCAATTCATGTAAAGACACTAGAAAAGAAGGATTTCTACTTATTTAAGGACATGTTGGATGCTACATCAAAGAGAAGACATTTTGACAGTTATCCATTATCTTATTTTGAAGATATGCACGATTTGTTTGGGAAAGATACGATTGAACTGGTTATGGCATGTCTTAATGTAGAAGAATTGAAGGAAAGTCTTACAAAGGAAAGACAAGATTATATAGATGAAAAAACAGAGATTGAAAAAAAATTGGAAGAACTACCAAATTCTAAGAAATTTACAAAAAAGTTGAAGGTAGCTCAAGAAGGTATCGATCTTACAACGAAAAAGATTCAGGAAGCAAATGAGCTTAAAAAACAATATGGATCTGAATTATATTTAGCAGGCGCTATGTTTGTTTGGAAGAATAATGAAGCAATATATTTATTGAGCGCTTCAGATGAAAATCTGAAGAAATTTATGGGCCCATATGCGATCCAATGGAGACAAATACAGAAGGCTTTAGATAAGCATATGACAAGATATAACTTCTATGGAACAAGTGGCATTTTTGACAAGAGTGCCGATGATTATGGGGTTTACGAATTCAAAAAAGGATTCAACGCTCATGTCGAAGAGTTGATTGGAGATTTTGAACTTGTTCTAGACAAGAAACGAGATTTAGTATATCGGTCTATGAAAAAAGCACAGGCTGTATTAAATAAAGGTTAGGAAAGCTAAGAAGGGGAAAGTATATGACAATGAATTTATTGCAGGACATTATGTTGTTCTTTGGTGGACTTGGTATGTTCATCTATGGTATGCAGATCATGGCGGAGGGTCTTCAGAATTCGGCTGGTTCTAAGACACGTAAACTGTTAGGTCTATTAACTAATAATAGATTGTTAGGTGTCTTGGTTGGAGCGTTGATTACCGCAATCATTCAGAGTTCATCAGCAACTACGGTTATGGTAGTTGGCTTTGTTAATGCACAGATCATGAACCTATCACAGGCGGTGGGTGTAATCATGGGTGCCAATATTGGTACAACAATGACTGCATGGCTTGTTTCAATGTCTGAATGGGGAAGTTTGTTGAAACCAGATTTCTTTGCGCCAATTCTATTGGTTGTCGGTGTCGGAATGATGCTGTTTTCCAAAAAGGAAAAAGTTACAGATGGAGCAAACATCTTAGTTGGTTTTGGTATCTTATTCCTAGGTTTGAGTACGATGTCTGGTTCAATTGAACCATATGCAGATTCACCAATTTTCTCACAAGCATTTACAGTTATTGGAAATAATCCAATTTTAGGATTATTGGTTGGTGCAGGTGTTACCGGTATTATTCAAAGTTCTTCTGCTTCAATGGGTATCTTGCAGGCATTGGCAATGAACGGTATTGTAAACTGGGGTTCTGCAGTTTTCATTGCATTGGGTCAGAATATTGGTACATGTGTTACAGCCATCATTTCTTGTGTTGGTGCAAACAAAAACGCAAAACGAGCTGCTGTAATTCATTTGTTATTTAACTTTATTGGAGCTATTATTTTTGGAGCTATTTGTTGGTTTATATTTATCGCAAGACCAGATTTGGCTATGAGCAATGTGACCAGTACAGAATTGGCTATCTTTCATACTTGCTTCAATGTATGTACTACAATCATTTTATTCCCATTTGCAAATAAACTTGTTAGCCTATCTAAAGTTATCATCAAAGATAGTGTTGAAGGTGATGCAGCAAGTGAAAATGAAGGTGAAGTATTGGTTAAACTTGACGAACGTTTATTACAAACTCCTTCATTTGCATTGGTTCGTGTAAATCGTGAAATTGAAAAGATGGGCCAGTTAGCATTGGAAAGTATAGCATATACAAAAGATGCATTATTAGAAAAGAAAAATATTGACAAAATATATGATCTAGAAAAAAAGATCAATGAATATGAACGACAGCTCTCTGAATTTATTTCATTGATGGATCTTTCAACATTAAGTGAAAAAGAGCAGTTGCAGGTAAAACATGCTCTTTTAGCTGTCAGTGATGTAGAACGAATAGGTGATCATTGTCGTAATATTGCCGATATGGCAAAAGATCTTGAAGAAGATGCTTTTTCACAAAGTGCAAAAGATGATATTGAAATTATTAGCAATCAGTGTTATAAAACTTTAAGATGGGCACTTGATTTACGCGCTGATCTTGATGTCACTAAAATTGAAAAAGTTGAAAAACATGAAACGAAAGTTGACAAGATGCAAGATCAGATGCGCGAAGGTCATATTCAGCGCCTTATCGATAAAAAGTGTCAAGTTGAAGCAGGAATTATTTTCTTGGATTCTGTATCAGATTATGAACGTATCAGTGACCATGCAGAAAACTTGGCCAAGTATGTTGTAGAAGAGGAAGAAAAATTTTAAAAGGAGGCAAATAGATGCCAAAAATTTTGATTGTTGAAGATGATGAAAACATCCGTCAGTTATTAAAATTGACATTACAAAGTTATCAATATGATCTTGTAGATTTTGATAACGGTCAGGATGCTTATGATTATTTGACAAAAGAAGTGGTAGATCTTGCGATCTTGGATGTCATGTTGCCGGGAATGAACGGGTATGATATCTTAAAGTACATTCGTTCTATACCACGTCTTAAGGATATTCCTGTATTGATCTTAAGTGCAAAAGATAAAGAACTAGATAAGATCATGGGATTGGATCTAGGTGCAGATGATTATTTAACAAAACCTTTTAGCGTTTTAGAATTAGCTGCACGCATCCGCTCATTGCTAAGACGTAGTAAGAAAGATGAAAAAATCATCCAGATCGATAAGTTGTTTATCGATTTAGATAAGCGAATCGTAAAGATTGATGACAAGAGTGTTGAACTTACATTTAAAGAGTTTGAACTATTAAAATATCTTGCCAAAAATCCTGGCAGAGCTATTCCAAGAGAAGAGCTAATCAACCAGGTTTGGGGCTATGATTTTATTGGAGAGAGTCGAACATTGGATGTTCATGTCAACTCTTTAAGAAAAAAATTAGGTTCTGATTATAATAATTGTATCCAGTCTGTTCGTCAGGTAGGATATCGATTTGTAGCGGGTGAGCAAAATGCATCATAAGATCATCCGCTCTTTTTTGATTATTTTTTCTTTAAGCTTTGTGATTGGTTTTGGGATTTTATATGGCGTATTGTACTATGTTTCTTTAAATCAACAAACTTCGAATTTAAATGATGAATTGTCTATCATTGTTCAAACAAATTTCGAAGAAAGTCAACAGATTGGAGAAGAGTTATTTGATAAAGATACACGTTTGACCATGATATCATCCGATGGAGAAGTCTTATATGATAATTTTGATGATTCGATCAATGAGAATCATCTTCAACGTGAAGAAATTAAAGAAGCAAGTAAAAATGGAACTGGAAGTAGTGTTCGATATTCTGAAACGATGGAACAAAATTATCTTTATGTAGCTGAATACGATGCACAAGAACAAACTTATGTTCGATTAGCTATGCCATTTTCAGGTGTTTCTCAATCGGCGTTGATGTTATTGCCATCCTTTTTTATCGCTTTTGTGATTGCCTTTTTCTTTGTATGGCTTATGTCAAAACGTATGGCTGATTCGATTCTTAAACCATTACAGGAGATATCAGCAGTGATTCGTAAAGCTGATTTTGGAAAAGAAAAAATTGAGTTTCAAAACTATTCGTATTCTGAACTGCAGGAGATTACAGATGCTTTACAGACAATGAATAATCAAATTGCTAAAAACTTAGAAAATTTGGAGAGAGAAAAACAAATTCGACAAGAATTCTTTACCAATGCTTCACATGAATTAAAGACACCTTTAACATCAATACGAGGATATTCAGAGCTTTTAAGACAGCACGCGATTACAGATCCTGATCAAATTGATCATTGTTTAGATTGTGTCTTAAAAGAAAGTGATCATATGACCAAATTGATCAATGATATATTAACAATCTCAAAACTAGAAGCAAAAGATTACGTTGTACAAAAATCTCATATTAAATTAAAAGATTTGTTAGAAAATGTGTTGAATAGTTTAAGTGTACAGGCAAAGGCAATGAATTTAGATATTGATGCTTCCTGCGAGAATGTAACAGTATATGCTAACTTAGATCATATACAAGGAATTTTATATAATCTTATCAGCAATGCCATCAAATACAACAAGCCAAATGGAAAGATCATTATCATTATAAAAGAAAGGCTTGATAATATATTGATCAAAGTGATGGACACAGGCATAGGAATATCAAAAGAAGATCAGGAAAAAGTCTTCCAGCGATTCTATCGTGTTGATAAACAAAGATCTAAAATTGTAGCCGGAACAGGAATTGGTTTGGCTATAGTGAAACATATTGTTCAATTTTACAATGGGTCCATTTCGCTAAAATCGAAAGAAAATGAAGGAACATCTATTGAAATTTCCTTGCCTATCACGGTAAATGAGGAACCTAATAATTTAGACTAATTAAAAAAAGAAGATCACGACGATCTTCTTTTAATTTTCATCATCTTCATCTATATGAGTTGGTGATTCGATATGTAATAATGGTTTTAAACAGTAGAATAAGACACCATAACGAATCGCATCAACTAAAATAAACAGGATAAAGACTCGTAATGGATATTCTGGATCTTTGTCTACATAGTATCCAATGAATTTAGGTGCATAGAATAGAATGCAGAAGACTTCCAGGATCGCACATATCAAAACAATTCTTTTTGCATATGGGTGATCGTAATATAAATAGAATACTGGTACGGTCCATACAAGCGCAGTAAATATGCACAGCATGAACATATCCTGTGTCGCAAAGACCGTTTGTAAATCATAACTTGCAAAATAATTGGAGAATATCTGAATTAAGATAGGGAATACCATTAATGAAGCATAGATTCCAATACCTAAACGAATGGATACCTGAGGCTGCGTATAAGGTTCTTTTTCTTCCACTTCTTCCTCTTCTTCATAGATATACTCTGGTTCAGGTTGTCGAACTGGTTTTTTCTTGACTTGTTTTACTCTTATAACAGGTTGTTCAATAGTATCTTCCATTTCATCTTCATAAACATCTATCGTTAGATCAAAGAAGATGCGGGACCATTTATTGTGCTTGAGATAGGAACCAAGTTGAACTAAAAACATTGTTTTGATCAACATAAATCCAAGCATCGAAGCATATGTTAATATATGTGCCATATCCTGCATAGCAAATTGAATAGGAACATAAAACAAACATAATGTTAAGATGAATACAAGCCAGTAAAGGACACGGAAAATCTTTTTACCAAAACTCAGCAATAAAAATATGAAACCATATAGACATAATTGTGATATTGCCAAAACAATGATGACAGTATTTAAGTTGTTCGTCGTTTTCAAAAAATCTAGATTTAATACACTAAATGCGCCGATAAAATACAGGCATAATAAGATCCATGAAATGATCAAACGAGTAATAACTCGATTCTTTGCCTTTTTATATATGATTTGATCTTGATCATACATAATTGATAAGACCTCCTTTTTACAATGATATCCTTATTATAAATGATTTTTTATTTTTTTGACACTAAGTATATGTTGTATCTTTTCTGTATTTCATGATACCATTTAAAATGTGTTTGGAGGATTTTATTATGGAACAAAAAACAATAAAAATAGAACGAGTAGTAGAGAAACAACATCTTGCCTCAATCATGAAAAGTGGTTCTTTAGATGTATTGGCTACTCCACAGATGATTGCATGGATGGAAGAAGCCGCTTGTCTTTGTCTGGAATTAGAAGAAGGAAAGACAAGTGTAGGAACGTTGATGAATGTTTCTCATGATATGGCAAGTCCACTAGGAGCTACTATAGAAATTCATGCAACTCTATTAAAACAGGAAAATCGTAAACTTGTTTTTGAAGTTCAGGCTTTCCAAAATGGAAAATCAATTGGAAAAGGACAACATGAGCGTTTTATCGTTGATGCGAACAGATTTTTAGAGAAAACATACGCAAAATAGAACGTAATACATTTGTTGAAAGAGTGGATATGGCTTTTATAAGTTGTATCCGCTTTTTCTATTATTTGGCTCATTACTAATATTTCATGAAATTATAAAATGGATAGGTTTTAATGAAATTAATGATATATGAACTTAAAAAGTGAAGATTTTAATTTAATTTTGAATATCTGTGTATCAAACAAGGATGGAAGTTTTATATGGGGAAAAGAATAAAAATAGTTTTGGTTGTAATATTTATGATACCTATAGTTTTGATTTTGTTTATTATGATATCTTCTTCAAATGAGACAAAAATCAATTTTTACTGTAATGAGGACTATATAGAATTGGATTCTTTAATTCACGATAAAATTTATTTTCAAGATATTCAGGATATAAAATTATTATGTAACAATGATATGCATATTCAAAAACAAGGCATAGGATTTTTAAATAATGACTTTTTTTCAGGAGAAGCCGTAGCAGAAGATATAGGTAATTGTAGAGCATACTATTATTTATCAAATGATTCCTATATTTTGATTGATTCCAATGTAGATGTTTTATTAAATTTTAAAAGTAAAGAAGAAACAAGAGAAATATATGAAAATCTAAAAACATATTTGTTAAAAAGTAGATAATTAATTAGTATATGTTTGCAGATATCTATATTTCTAAAAATATTGGTTGAGATATTTAGGACAAATGATATTGATTTTTAGGTATTAAGTGAACGGAAAATGTTTTCTTTAGTTTCATGTTAGTTAAACCCCATAAAGATCTAGATTACCTTTTCCATCTTGATGTAGATCATGTTTATTTTGGATGGTGATTTTACAGAAGAAGATTTTAAAGAAATGATGATAACGATAAAGGTAAAAGAGTTTGATCCAAAATATTTTTATAAACAAGCTATTCAATAAAAAAGGATAATCCACTATATAACTAGGATTATCCATTCATTTTTCATTTTTTATGAAGCACTATCAATAAAACCATCTTTTCGCGGATCCAATATTTCTTGATCACCACTGCCAGCCCATACCATGTAACCTTGATAACCGGCTTTTTTAATACCGTTGATCTGGGCAACCATTTCATCAGGACCAAAGTCTCCATAGCCTTGGATCCATGTGCGATATATAGCTGGTGTTTCAATAGAATCTAGAGTTTTTTTAGTGATCAAAGAAAACTGATACAACGTTTCTTCTGGGTTGGCCGTAGGATCATCAATGCCCATGGCTCCCATAGAGAAGTGATCGGTGTAAGGCATAGGCGATACGATATCAACAACGTTGGCAATGGCTGGTAAGAATTGTCCAATGTCTTGATCATCCTGGGCAACTACAGGCCATGCGAATATGTCGGCTGCTACATAAACTTCATATTGGGATAGCTCTTCTTTAGCGTAGATTAAGAATCCTTGTAATGCGCTGGTCTTGCTTTCGTTATATGTGTTATGAAGGTCGATCGTTCCGTCTAAAGCTTTTGATAATGTGCCATCTGGGAAACGTACATAGTCAAATTGGATTTCATTGACATTGCATTGTGCGATTTCTTTAGCAATGTCTACATTATAGCTCCATGCTTTTCTTGAAAAAGCACTTGGCCAATATTCATCATTGTGTAATACTAGATTTCCGTTTTGATCGGTAAAAGAATCATCTGGATTCTGTGATGCAAAGATCGCATCTTTAAAAGTAACGACGCGCGCGATGACATAGAAACCATCATCTTGTAATTCTTTGAATAAACTAGAAAGTTCATCTTTAGACATCAGTGAACTACTGGTAGCTTCACTTGGGTTTGATAGATAATCTTCTGGAACATCACTGTCATAGAAGATGCTTCCACCATCTCCTTTGATTTCTATTGCTAAAGAATTAATGCCTGTTGTATCATTTAGATTCATATAGTAATCTTTATTATCTACTAGTTTTTCAAGTGATACATGGACGGCATTGATATCTTCCCGCAATGGATTGTTCTCATAATTAGGAACTTCTTGAGGCTTGTAGTCGATTTGATCGATATAAGCATCTTTAGAATAATTCTCTCCGTAATAGGCATCCCAATATGTAGAATAAGAAATAGAAGATGAATAGTCAGTTAGAGCCAGCTCTTTGCTGGTTTCTACATATTGACCACTAAGGTAGTATTTTTTCCCATCTTTTTCAACTTGATACCATTTCACGTTTCCTGTTGTATCAAGGTCTTGTGGATCAACTTTTAATACTTTTACTTTTTCTCCTTTGGTAACAACTTCATCACTTAACTTGCCACCTTTTTTCTCTCTTAGGTTAATTAGCCTTCTTGGATAGACATTCTCAATCTGGACACAGTTTTCTAATGAATCAACTAGATTTTCGTTTGGTATTGAAACCAGCTGTCCTTTATATTTGATCTGTGATGTTTCGGCTCCTTTTTCAGAGATATGAACTTGTGTTCCTCGTGGAATCTCAAGCGTTGTTTCATCCACTTCACCATTGATAATATAAGGAATACTTACAGTCAATGTATTTTCGCTTGAAGCAATGTATTTTATGGGGTGAATCACATTGTTGAGAAGAGGAACAAAAACAATAATAAGTGCCACGGCAATGATAAAACTAAGCCCTATTCTAATGGGTCGAGAGATCTTTCTATTGTGTTTATTCATTGTAATCACCAGACAAATCGTAGCATAATCGCCAAAACAATGTCAATTTTAGCCTGCATATGGGATAGTATCCCCCACTAAAAAGAAAAGCTGCTATTTTTTATAGAAAAAGCAGCAAGATAAAAAACTGGATATGAAAGCTCCCATAGTATCAATGAAAACGTCAAACACCTGTGGAGATCTTCCACTTGAAAATGATTGATGAAATTCATCACTGCAAGCATATAAAAAGCATAGAAGGATGCTGAATAGAAAAGCTTTACTTTTAGAATGGTCATAAGCAGAAAACATTTGAAAAGCACTAAGACCCAAAAGAAAATATATAGAAAAATGGGCTAGTTTACGTATGTAGAATTCAGCACTTTCTATATTGTTAAAAAAAGGTAACAACGAAAGGATAAAACCACTGGTTTTTGATGATTCTTCTCCACTTTGGGAAGAGAACAGGAAGATCAATATCATGATAGCAATCGTTAATGATGTATATAACTTTTTTTTCATAGGCTTTCCTGAAGTTTTAAGGCGTATCTAGCCTGATGATAATTTGCCTCATTAAAACATTGAGCAGTTTGTATGAATCGATATCCAAAATTATTACGCATATCAAAGTCATCAATAACAAGATATCTTTTTACATTATGAGTGTGTACATATTCCATGATAACATTGTTTCTAGGATTTCCATGAACTGTAAAATCGATAAAAGTATCTTTAATTCCGACAATTTCAAACATTCCTTCAATTTCTTCTTTGGTGTAATATAAGCGCCAGGAGCTTGTCAAGACAATCTTGGCTTCAAATTCTTGTGCCAGTTTTTTTATTAGTTCACAACTCTTTTTATCAAAGCCATAGTAAACTTGATTGACAAAATAGATGTTTAATTTCTTGATTGATGGATTATTTAGTTTTGCGGCTAACTTATCACTAAGTGCAAAATCAAGTTCATATTGAGGGCAGATAGGTGGATTTAAGACCCCGTCTATATCAAGAAAAAGTATTGGATTCATAATGATCCCTCCCTTATTTTTAATTTTATCAAAAAACAGGATGTATGTGATATAATTTGAAAAAGATTTTAAGCATGGTATTTTATAGAATCTTTTTTGATCATTGTAGAATAGGAAAATCTTATCTATTCTATGATATATAGTGTTATGATAAATATATATTGAATAAAGAAGGTGAACTAAATGAATGAAAATATCGTATTGGTAACTGGTATGTCAGGAGCAGGGAAATCCAGTGCAATGAATGCATTGGAAGATCTAGGATATTATTGCATCGATAATTTTCCTAAAGAATTATTGTCTGAATTAGAGAAATTGTTAGAAACCGAATCTCGTTATAAGAATATTGCGTTTGCGATCAGTGCCGTTGACTATGTTTATTTTGTGAATTACTTTCAGAATATATCAAAACACATGCAGATAATTTTTCTAGACTGCAGTGATGAAGAATTGTTGTTGCGATATCGCTTTACTCGTCGTCAGCATCCAATGATTTCAAACAAAATGGCAACAACGCTTGAAGAAGCTATTGAGATAGAACGAGACTATTTTGATCACTTACAAGAAAATGCCAAGAGCACGATTCATATTGATACAACAAAATTAACTACAGCTGCGCTTGCCAGCAAAGTAAGATACCGTTTTAAAAATATGGATGTTGGCAGTGAGTTCTCTATTACGTTTCAATCGTTTGGATTTAAACGTGGTGTTCCAATGGATGCAGATAGTGTGATTGATGTGCGCTTTTTGCCTAATCCTTTTTATGATCCACAGTTAAGAAATAAAACGGGAAACAATAAAGAAGTCTATGACTATGTCATGGAAAAAGAAGAAACGCAGCAGTTTATCAAATATTTGAAAGATTATTTAGATTATGTATTTAAGTGTTATGATGAACAGAATAAATCGCATATGATCGTTTCAATAGGTTGTACAGGGGGACAGCATCGGTCCGTTTCTATCTGTAATTGGTTGTTTGATCAATATAAAGATCAATACCAATGTTTTAAATCCCATCGTGATATCGGAGATGAAGAAGCATGAAAAATATCGTAGTTATTGGTGGAGGTACAGGTCTTTCCAGCATGTTGATGGGGATGAAAAAACTGGATGATGTCGATCTGACGGCCATTGTAACCGTGGCTGATGATGGGGGCAGTACCGGAAGAATTCGCGATATTTATAATGTACCGGCAGTTGGAGATATACGTCATGTGCTTTGTGCGATGGCAGCGGATGAAAATGAACATCTGTTTCGTGATATGATGAGCTATCGCTTTGAAGGAAGCAAAGATATCGGAGGACATAATTTAGGAAATTTGATCTTTCTATCTTTGATGGATATAACAGGTTCTTTTATGGGGGCTATTCAGGCAATCAGTCGAATTTTAAAAGTGAAGGGAACTATTTTGCCAAGTACTTTAGATACAGTGACTCTATATGCTATGATGGAAGATGGAACTTTAGTGCGTGGAGAAAACAATATACCAACTCTAAATAACTCTATTGATCATGTGTTTTATCAAAAGAGAGTGGAACCGCAAAAGGATGCACTAAAGGCAATTCGTAAAGCCGATCTAATTATTTATGGAATCGGTTCGCTTTATACATCAATCATGCCAAATTTGATCATTCCGGAAATTGTAGATGAAATCAAACGGAATCCATGCCAGAAAATTTATTTTTGCAATGCAATGTCTCAACCTGGAGAAACCGATGATTTTAGCGTGGAAGATCATATTCGTGCAATTGAAAAACATTCATTTAAAAATGCGGTCGATCTGGCGATCGTAAATGATTCTTATATTCCACAAAACATATTGGAAGCTTATGCAAAACAAGGAAGTTATCCTGTGAAGATCAAGGAACACGAACATTCTTATCGAATTATCGTTCGTAAATTGATCATGTTTGATGAAAAAGGTCGAATTCGTCATAATCCTGATGCAGTAAAGAAAGTGATCGAAGAAGTGATACAAACAATATAGAAGGAGGAATTGCATGTCATTTACAAGTGAAGTAAAAAATCAAATATGTAAAGATGAAGTCGATGCCAATGCCTCCAAGGCACAGTTATGTGCGCTTTTTCAAATACGTGCTAGTTTGCATATGAACTGGCAGGGTATGTATTTGTCTTTTCAAAGTGAAAATGCGACGATTGCCAAACACGTATTTCAACTTTTGAAACAAAATTATCATGTCGATCCACGATTAGCGGTATTAAAAAAAATGCAGTTAAAAAAGAACAATATCTATCGTATTCAAGTTTATGAAAAAGCTGAAGAGATATTGCAGGATCTTCAGATCATGACAGATACTGGACTTCATACAACACCTCGTTCCAAGATGATTCGCTCTGAAAAAATGGCAAGAGCCTATCTTCAAGGCTGTTTTTTAGCTAGTGGATCAATCAATGATCCCAAGACGACAAACTACCATATGGAAATTACTTGTACAGATGAAGACCTTGCCAAAACGATTCAAAAGCTCATGGAACGTTTTTATCTTCCAGCCAAGATCATTAAACGCAAAAATCAATTTGTCGTGTATATGAAGGCGGGAGAAAAAATTGCTGATTTTTTACGTTTGTGTAATGCATCGGATGCTTTATTTGAATTTGAAGATTCACGTATTCAAAGAGATTTCTACAATCAAATTACACGTTTGGATAATTGTGAAGTGGCCAATGAAATGAAGGCTATGAAAGCCGCTAAAAAACAATTGGAATATATCGAGATTATCGAAAAAAATGCATCGAAGCTTAAAATTTCGAAGAAGATCCAAAATGTGATTACGATTCGTAAGAAATTTCCAGAAGCAAGTATGAATGAGTTATGCGATGAAGTATATCGTGAATATGGAGATATTATTTCAAAATCCGGAATGAAGCATCGTTTGGCAAAAATCAAAGAATTGGCTATGGAAGTAATGGAGGATCCAAATGCGTAAATTATGGATTATATTAATTTGTTTGTTGGTCTGTACAGGATGTTCGAGCCAAATTGAACTTCAAAAACAGACATTTACGATTGAATTGGGAAAAGATGTCTATGCTAATCCAGCTCTATATGTAAAAGAAGATAAAAACTATGATACATCCAATATGAGTGTTCAAGCTGTTTCCAGTGGGATTCGAAAGATGGATAATCGATTCATTACAGGTGGTATGGATTATCTAGTTGTAGGGGAATATGATTTTAAGATCGTTGATGGGGATAAAGAGTATCCGTTTAAGATCAAGATCAAAGACACTCAACCACCAACAATAAACAATGCACCAACTGAAATCAGTGTTGCCAGAGAATCGATTATTGACTGGTCACAGTATTTTGATGCCAGTGATTTAAGTGGTGTTTCCTATAGTGTGAATCAAAATTTCAGTACTGCCCAGGCAGGCAGTGTGGATATCGTATTGAAGATTTCCGATCGCTATGGCAATGCGGTTGAGAAAAATGTACATGTGAATATTACTTAGAAAGGGTATTATGGACTTTAATGTGATGATTGGGGTCGTGGCTCCGTTTTTAGGTACGGTTTTAGGAAGTGCCATGGTATTTTTATTAAAAAAAGATTTTCCGGAAATTGTCGAGAAAGCTCTACTTGGATTTGCCGGTGGTGTTATGATGGCAGCTAGTGTATTTAGTCTTTTACTACCTAGTATTGAACAGGCAGACAATGATGGAAATATTGGATGGATGATCGCAAGTTTAGGATTTCTTGGTGGTATTGGTTTTTTGTTGCTGCTGGATGTTGTCATTCCGCATGTTCATGTGAACAGCGATGAAGAAGAAGGAATTAAAACTTCCTGGACGAAAACAACTAAATTATTTCTAGCGATGACATTACACAATATTCCTGAAGGAATGGCTTTAGGTATCGTGTTTGCATCAATCGTAGATCAAAGTGTTGCCATGAGTACGGGTGCAGCTTTTGCCTTGGCTCTAGGAATTGCGATTCAAAATATCCCTGAAGGTGCGGTTCTCTCTATGCCTTTGCATCAGGCAGGCATGAGTCGTTTTAAAGCTTTTTTATATGGTAGTGCTTCAGGAATCGTTGAACCAATTGGTGCGATCATAACGATATTTGCCAGTCATTTGATCAGGCCTTTGCTTCCCTGGTTATTGGCTTTTGCGGCAGGTGCAATGGTTTATTGCGTGGTAGAAGAGTTGATTCCTTCTAGTCAGCATGGCAAACACTCCAATATAGGAACGATCTTATTTGCTCTTGGATTTGTCTGCATGATGATTTTAGATAGTACGTTGGGTTAATTTGTTGTATAATTCATTTATGACAAAGGCAGATAAGGTTTTGATCGTTGTTATGATGATAGCTTCGATCTTATTATTCATACCTATCTTGAATAATGCTCCAGCTTCTAATACAGCGGTTGTTACCGTTAAGAATGAAGAAGTATTACGCATTGATCTAAGTCAAGATGAAGAGTATGAAGTTGATGGCACAAATGGAAAAGTACATATCGAAGTCAAAGATAATCAAATTCGCGTAACACAGGAAAACAGTCCGCAGCATATTTGTTCTAAACAGGGATTTGTCTCAGATCCAAACGTTCCTATTGTTTGCCTGCCAAATGATACGGTCGTTACCATAGAAGCGGATAATCTAGAAGAGGATCTGTTGATACAATGAAAAGCACTCGTAAGATTATTTTTCTAGCCTTGATGGTTGGATGTGGAATCATGCTGCAAATTATCGAGAGTTTTGTGCCTGTTGTCATCTTTGTGCCTGGGTTTAAGATCGGTTTTGCGAATATCGTTTCTTTATTGACATTAATGTTATGGGATATACCATCTATGTGGTGTGTCGCTTTGCTTCGTATCGTATTAGCTTCTTTGATGATGGGAACGATTTTTTCGGTCAGTTTCTGGTTGTCCTTATCCGGGGGATTCTTGTCTTTGATCATGATGACCATATTTAAAAAGGCAAAAGTTTTTTCAATTTATGGAATTAGTGTTATAGGTGCCTGCTTTCACAGCGTTGGCCAGGTTATTATGATAACATTGATATACCAGCAATATTTTATGCAGTTATTTTTGCCGATATTATTGGCTTTATCTATTGTAAGTGGCTTGTTGATTGCGATCATCAGCAATCAGGTTTATATAAGAGTACAGAAAGGAATGGTAAAATATGGAGAAGTTTAATTATCAGCCAAGCGGGGTATGTTCAAGATTGTTTGAATTTGAAGTAGAGGATGATAAGATCAACAATCTAAATGTCATTGGAGGATGTCATGGAAATCTTCAAGGAATCTCAGCATTATTAAAAGGAATGCCAATTGATGAGGCAATCGAAAAACTTGAAGGAATTCGTTGTCACAATAAACCGACTTCCTGCCCAGATCAAATTGCGAAGGCATTGAAGGCTTATAAAAAAGCGTAATTATGGCAGATCATTTTTTAGGAGCATTAAAAGAGATCGAACGACGCTCTCGAGATAATACTTTGATTTTTAGCGATGTATTGAGCGAGCGCCTTGATGGGATTGCTGAATCCATGATTTCTACAAAATTATCCGACAATGATTATATGAAACTGTTGGAGCTTTATTATCAAAAATATCACAAACAGGAAAAGAAAAAGGCTATGATGTATTGCATACTACGTATTCAACAAATGGCCGAATGCAAGAAAATGAAAAAATTCAACAAGAACATCAAAAATATTGAATTTAGTGATAGTTTTGATGAATATACATTGACATTCTTAAATAAAAAAAGACCATATTATAAAAATATGGCTTTAGATTTTAAGAAAAAAGCTTTGTTTATATCATTATTTATATCGATCATTTTTTTAGCTTTGATCGTTTTGGTTTGTAATGTTAGCTTTGTATTAAGTTGGATCCTTTCTTTGATCATGTATGTGGGTTCTTATATTACTTTGATTCGAGTAGGGTATCCTTATGTTTTTGAAAATCGATTAATGGTATTGCAGGAAGAGCTTGACCCATTGTGTTTAGCAGTCGATCTTTCTGTTCATCCAAACTCACATGAATAGTCATCGCAGGATGACTTTTTATTTGTTCACTATTTCACAAATATAAAAAAAGTGATAGAATAGGAATAGAACAGATGGAGATGTATTTATGACAACAAATAATGTACCTAAAGCCACTCTTCAACGTTATCCAGTTTATCTTAAGGCGCTTCGTCGCTTACAAAAAAACGGTGTTGAGAGAATTATGTCAAAGGAACTTTCAAGTTTTGTTGATATTGAACCAACAACGATTCGTCGTGATTTTTCTTTTCTGGGAAATCTTGGTAAACAAGGATATGGCTATGATGTGGACAAACTTATCGAAATTTTTAATGGTCAGCTTGGTGTAAATTTTGATGAAAAGATCATTTTAGTAGGAGCCGGAAACCTGGGCCGTGCCTTGATGAATTATAATAAATGGGATTATGTCGTTGGTGAAATTGAGTGCGCATTTGATATTGATAAAGCTAAATGCGGTACTCAGTTTGGTGTAGAGGTCTATTCTATGGATCTATTAGAGGAAAAAATTCCTAAGGGATGTCGTATAGCGATCTTAACGATTTCGCATAATGTTCAAGAGACTGTGGATCGTTTAGTCGATTGTGGAATTACAGGTATCGTAGATTTTACACATCAGCATTTTTTGGCACCTAAGGGGGTTGTCATTAAAAGTATTGATGTGGTATCATCTATTCAAGAACTGGTTTTTATGACCAATTCACTGGAATCAAAGACAAAGAAGCAGAAGTCTGGTAAATAAAGGCGTTACAGAGAATCTATCGTTGGTGAAAGATAGATCGTACTTGTTTTCTAAGGTAACAGCTGCTGAGTTAAACTGGAGAAATTAAGTAGACAGTTTCGGTTGAAGACCGTTATCTTTTCATTAAAGAGCATACTTTTTGTATGAAATCGGATGGCACCGCGGTTATTATCGTTCCTGATACAGGGACGTTTTTTTTATGGAAAGGAAAGGTATTATGTTAGTTAAAAAATTAAAAGAAACATTTGAGCAGTATGATCAAAAAGAAGTTGTATTACAAGGATGGGTAAGAACGAATCGAAAATCAAAAGCTTTAGGATTTATTGAATTAAACGATGGATCTTGTTTTTCTAATGTACAAATTGTATATACAGATGCTTTGAATAATTTTGATGAAGTATCTAAGATTACACTTGGCTCCGCTTTGGAAGTAAAAGGTACAGTGGTATTAACACCAGAGGCAAAGCAGCCTTTTGAAATTCAGGCAACGAGTGTTGAAGTTTTGGGATTGTGTGATCACGATTATCCGCTTCAGAAAAAACGTCACAGTTTTGAATATATGAGAGAAATTCCTCATATTCGTCCTAGAGCTAACACATATTATGCTATGTTCCGTTTAAGAAGTGTTTTAAGCATGGCAATCCACACGTTCTTCCAGGATCGTGGATTTGTGTATGTGCATACACCAGAAATCACTGGAAATGATGCAGAAGGTGCAGGAGAATGCTTTACAGTAACATGTCGTCAAGATGATGAATACGAAAAAGACTTCTTTGGCAAACATGCTCAGTTAACAGTTTCCGGTCAGCTTCATGTAGAACCTTTTGCCCAGACATATCGTAATGTTTATACATTTGGACCTACATTCCGTGCAGAAAATTCAAACACAACTCGTCATGCCAGTGAGTTTTGGATGATCGAACCGGAATTGGCATTTGCCGATCTTTCTGACAATATGGACTGCATTGAAGAGATGATCAAATACTGTATTAAATATTGTCTAGAACATGCTAAAGAAGAAATGGAATTCTTTGAAAAAATGATCGATAAAGACTGTATCAAACGTATTACAGAAGTAGCTAATTCGAGCTTTAAACGCATGACATATACTGAAGCTATCAAAGAATTAGAGAAGGTAAAAGATACTTTCGAAAATAAAGATATCTTCTGGGGCATGGATCTTCAAAGTGAGCATGAACGTTATATCTGTGAAAAAGTCGTTAAAGGACCTGTATTCTTGATTGACTATCCAAAAGAAATCAAAGCTTTCTATATGCGTGTTAACGATGATCAAAAGACCGTTGCAGCATGTGATTTGCTTGTTCCATATGTAGGAGAACTTGTAGGTGGATCACAACGTGAAGAACGTTATGATGTTTTAGAAGCTAAGATCAAAGAAATGGGCATTGCTCAGGAAACGCTACAGTGGTACTTGGATCTTCGCCGTTTTGGAGGATGCAAGCATAGTGGTTTTGGTTTAGGATTTGACCGTATGTTAATGTACTTAAGTGGTGTACAGAACATTCGTGATGTTCAACCATACCCAAGAACACCAAGAAACTTGATTTTCTAATCTATAAAAAAGTAGTGCCAGGCAGCTCTAAGTTAGAGTTACCTGGCATTTTTTAATGGCTTAATTTAGCTTGTTTCAGCAGTTGTTTTGTCACACTTTTAAAGCCTAGGATCATTTCATCTGTATATCCTTTTTCTAGCATTTCCTGAATAAATTGAAGAATTTGTTTTCTTTCGCCTTTTAACCTTCCTTCATTTCTTGCCTGTTTGCTGATTTCTTCTTCCCATTCCTCAATGGCCTTGCACATATCTATCTCATCTCCTTCTT
The DNA here is from genome assembly GCF_028321995.1 of Faecalitalea cylindroides. Taxonomy (NCBI): domain Bacteria; kingdom Bacillati; phylum Bacillota; class Erysipelotrichia; order Erysipelotrichales; family Erysipelotrichaceae; genus Faecalitalea; species Faecalitalea cylindroides. Next base: position 28,142 of record NZ_JAQLXG010000007.1, on the reverse strand, counting down.
CTTTGCTTATGATCAATTCCAGTCGTCTGGATCCTGTCAGGGCACATATCATCATCACGACTTCCTTGTCGATCTTTTGTCTGTATCTCTTCTTGATCGTTTCCAGATCCTTTTGAAACATCAGCTGAGCAATGTCGATGCACATCTGGATATCCCTGTTTCTATATCGTCTTGGATCATCTTTGCAGATCTGGACCAGGTTCATTCTGCTTTCCAGCATATTCGCATCGTTTATTTGTTTGTATCCGAACATATCCTTCAGGCTTTTATGATGCTTCCATTCTTCCTGCCCGTAATAGATCACAAATGTGATGCAGGGGATCAGCCTATCTTCTTTCTTGATCCTGGATATGGTTTCAAGAGGATCTTCAAGATCCCTGGTTTCCCTGTGGTTTCTTTTTAGTCTCCTTATCTGGGATTCATAGCTTTTCATATCATACATGGCATTGCGATACGGCATGGTCAGATCCTCGACCAGCTGGTTTTCAATGGCAAGATACATTTCCTGTTTGTCTGTTGTCCATTTCATGATGACATCACGGGTATAGTGATCATATCTGCGATCAACAGGAACAAGATCATCAGACTGTATGATATCTTTGCCTGCATATGGATTGGCGTTCATGAAAGAGGCAAAGCGAGCAGGATCATACCAGAAGCGGTTGGAAACGGTATCGAATCGATTCATAGGCAGGATCCATCCTTATCCTCAAGTGTACGATAGCACAGAATGAAACGGTTGTCATTGAACTGCTTATTTAAGATTACTGTATTCATCTTATAGTCCTCCTAATTATCTATCACACCTCAAATGATAAAAAGGACAAAAAAAATTTTAAAAAAATGTAATAATACCGTTATGGATGTTAGCTAAGCTATTTCCTGTCTTGTTTTTTTTTAGAGGCTTTGATATAAATATCGTATGAAAAAATTTGTGCGAGGAATTAGAAGATTTATTCAATTGTTACGTTCTTTTGGTCGAGCATTACATAATCCAAGAACCTGTATCTTATTTGTGATCGTGATTGCCTTAAGCTGCGTTTCTGTTTTTTTGTATGTCACAAGACCAACACAATTAGATAAACTGGGTATATCATATTTAGAACTTTTAGATAGAAGTGTTGTTCAAGAAAATGTTTCAGAGAAATTCAAGAATGCATATGAAGCCAATGATTATTTGATTTATGGTGAGAATATGATGTTCTATGCCAATAAATACGATGGCAATGTAGATCCAATGCAGGGGATGAATGTACTTCTTAGAAATGTAGAGACAGAAGAAGAAATCAGCTATACTTTTTCTGGTGGTGTAGATTCTGGGATTGGTTTAGCTTCTCTTTCACAAGGCTTGTATGAAGTCTATGTATATGATAACTATGTCAAAAAAAGATTATATTTCCAGGATGAAGAAGAATCTTTAAATTTTTCTACTATGCGCCGTAATGAAATGGTTAAAAATATTCAGGTTCATGCTTCTAAAGATTATTTAAAAGACTTTGGAGTCAATATGGATAAAAACTATGTTTTTATTTCTGTAGTGGATAATATACCGATGGTCAGGACCATTGACGTTTTGATCGATCCAGGTGGAAATGTATACAATGAAGCAGATAACTCCATTGATTATGGCGTTGGCAACGACTTGATCAATGAGGCATCGGCAAGTTTGGAATTAGCTGAGATGTTAAAAGAAAAATTAGAGGCCAAGGGTTTACGTGTGGAATTAACACGAGATGCAGAGTCAACACCTAGCTATTATGGAAAGAGCGGCAGAGCAGGTATTGGTTATGAGAAACAGGCTAAAGTATTTATTTCTTTAGGCATGTTTGTGGATGAAACACAAACTCGACCAATTATGATGATATCACCATATACAAGTGGCTTGCTGGCGAATGAAGTTTCATATACTTTGTTGCAGAATGGAATAGAATTGCCAGATATCAGTGCACAGGAGAATTTAAATCTAGGTATCTTATATGATTCACTTCGTGTGGATGAAGAAGGAAATAGTACGAAATTTGAATTATATCCTCAGTTAAGAGAAACAGGAGGAAAAGCTACGTTTGCTGGACAAGCAGAAAGCTCTAAGTCGAATCAAGCATATGCGGATTATTATGGAATGAATTCGATATATTTTCAGTTTGCCAATTTAGCCAGTACCGACAGCATTAATTATTATTTAGAAAACAAAGAAACGATCGCAACAAGTATTGCGGATGCGATCACAAATTATTATGAGATAGAAGGGGAAACGGATGAAACTACAACTGAATGATGTTGTGAAATCCTATGGAGCTGATGTCGTGCTCGATAGGGTGAACATTCAGATCAAAGATAATGAAAAAATTGCGCTTGTAGGGCGTAATGGGTGTGGAAAGACGACTCTATTAAAGATCATATGCGAAAAAGAGCCTATGGATTCAGGCTCAAGGTTTGTAGCCAATGGAACAAAGATTGGTTATCTTTCTCAAATTACCTTCTTAGATGAGACAAAAACGGTATATGAAGAACTGTTGGATGCCTTTAAAGAAGTTCGTTCTTTAGAAAAACAATTATTAGAACAGGCAAATCGCTTAGAATTTGATGCCAATGAGAAAGAATTAGAAAGGTATGATAAGCTTCAACAGCGTTTCGAAGCTTTAAATGGATATCAGTATGAAGTAGAACTTCAAAGTGTATTCTTTCATTTTCAATTTACAAAAGAAGATCTAGATAAACCATTAAACCAGTTCAGCTCAGGGCAAAAAACACGAATTGCATTAGTAAAACTTCTTTTAAGCAAGCCAGATATTTTACTGTTGGATGAGCCGACAAACCATTTGGATATGGATTCGATCGAATGGTTGGAAAACTATATCAAACATTATCCATTTGCGGTTATTCTGGTAAGCCATGATCGTATGTTCTTAGATAATGTTGTCGATGAGATCGTAGAAATAGAATTTGGCAAGAGCATGCGTTATGTGGGAAATTATACGCACTATATCAAAGCCAAAGAAGAATATTTAAAGAAAAATCATGAAGCTTATATTCGTCAGCAGCAGGAAATTCAACGATTGGAAACACTGATCGATAAATTTCGCTATAAGAAAAACAAGGCTGCTTTTGCCAAGAGCAAACAAAAATATTTGGATCGTATGGAACGTATCGAAGATTCTAAACAAGATTCTTCCAGGATCAAGGCCAATTTTTCATCGTATCGAAAAGGCGGAAAACGTGTTTTGAGCGTTGAAGATTTAAAGATTGGTTATGGTGATAACGTGTTATCAACTGTCTCTTTTGAATTGCTTCAGAAGCAGCGAATGGGTATCATTGGTCCAAATGGAATTGGAAAATCTACTTTGATCAAAACCTTGGTGGGACAGATTGAAAAAATATCTGGTGAATTTAAATTTGGTCATCAGATTGACGTTGGGTATTTCAATCAGGAAAGTGCTCAGATGGTCTCAAACAAGAACGTTTTGGATGAACTATGGGATGAAGATCCAAATGCGACACAAACGGAGATTCGTAATATTCTGGCAAGCTTTCTTTTTACGCAGGAAGAAGTTTTTAAGGATGTTTCTTCACTTTCAGGTGGAGAAAGAGTGCGTCTGGCTTTGGCAAAGTTAATGTTGGATCATGATAATTTATTATTGTTGGATGAGCCGACAAATCACTTGGATATTCCGGCTAAGGAAGCACTGGAAGAAGCTTTGATGAAATACGATGGTACGATCCTTTTTGTAAGTCACGATCGTATGTTCTTGAAAAAGATGGCTAATCGCATCTTGAAAATGGAAGCGGATAAAAGTTCTGTATATAATCTGACTTATGAAGAATATCTTGAAAAGGCCAAAAATGATGAATTGGTAGAAAGCGTACAGAAAGTTAAAGAACAACCGGCAACAAAAGTTTCTTTCCAGGATTCTAAAGCTCTAAAAAATCGTGTGGCTAAGTTAGAAAAAATGTTGGAAGAAGCTGAACTTGATTTAGAGTCATTGCGAGAACTGCGTTATGAACCTGAGTATTATCAAGATTATCAGAAAATGGAAGAATTAGATCAACAAATTGATGATAAACATAATGAAATCAATGCCCTAATGAATGAATGGGAAGAAAAAATGGCATTAATAGAAAAGGCAACCGCATAATGGTTGCCTTTTAGCTTAGATAGCTGATTTCACTAAGTGGCCATAATACAAGAAAATCCTTTGCGAGGATCTGTTCTCTTTTGACAGGACCAAAATCACGTGAATCTTGTGATAAGGGACGATTATCACCCATGAGGAAGTATTCATCTTCACCGAGTTTTACTTCACTGAAATTTTTTGTGAAGTAATAATTCTTAGAGACCCAATCATCTTTATACGAAGTGTTCAAATAAGGTTCGTCCAAGGGTTCGCCGTTAATGTAAATAACTTCATCTTTACAGGAAATTGTATCATTGGGCATTCCAATTACACGTTTGATGACTTCGGATGTTTCATTGTTTTCAATGATCTTTGCGACTACGATATCATAACGTTGAATGCCATTGATATTGGCATTTAACACATTTGTGACACCTTTTTGGTGATTCTGCAATGTTGGATGCATGCTTCGCCCAGAAACTTGTTTTGGTGAAAATAAAAAAGTATTGATAAAGATCACAATCAAAGAGCAGATTAGAAATGTTTTTATAAAATCTAATATATCTTCAATGAGAAGACGGTCATCTTCATCATTATATCTATATGTATTTGTTTTTTTCATGTCCCTAGTCTAGCACCAAAAGGATCAAATGTCTATTTGACAGAGTTTTGTTTATTTACAATTGCAATTTACATTCTCTTACATTTTCTTTCTTGACAAATGAATTTTGTTTCATTATGATTAAAACATAAATTTATGAAAGCGTTGATAAGGAAAAAATAAACATGAGCGTTCTATAGCGAGCTGTTGGTTGGTGGAAAACAGTGAACCTGTGTTTATGAACTCACCTTTGAGCTGATAGAGTGAAATCAAAGTAAGTCTATCCGGTTGCCTTCCGTTAACAAGGCAACGATTCGCAATATTGCCGATCGTACTGAGGGGTCGTGTTACGACAATAAGAGTGGTACCGCGGGTTTATTCTCGTCTCTTAAGGAATTTTTTACCTTGAGAGACGTTTTTTTTATCTCTTGAGGTTCTTGGCAAAAAGGAGGAAATAGAAATGATGGATGCCAGTAAATATTCAATCGGTTATTATGCACCGCCAGTCAATGAATACCGTTGGGTCAAAAAAGATCATATAGAAAAAGCGCCCATATGGTGTTCGGTCGATCTAAGAGATGGTAATCAGTCTCTTGTGATTCCAATGAGTTTGTCAGAAAAACTTAAGTTTTATCAACTGTTGTTGGAAATTGGTTTTAAAGAAATTGAAGTTGGGTTTCCAGCTGCCAGTGAAACCGAATATGAATTTTTACGAACAATCATTGAAAATGACATGATTCCTAGTGATGTGACTGTTCAAGTTTTGACCCAGTGTCGAGATCATATCATTCGTAAAACGTTTGAAGCCGTAAAAGGGGCTCCTAGAGCTATCATTCATTTTTATAACTCTACATCGGTTGCCCAAAGAGAACAGGTCTTTAAAAAATCAAAAGAAGAAATAAAACAGATAGCAGTGGAAGGTGCTAAGTTAGTCAAGAAACTATCAGAGGAGTATGAAGGCAATTTCTTATTCGAATATTCACCTGAATCCTTTACCGGTACGGAACCGGAATATGCATTGGAAGTATGTAATGCGGTTCTTGATGTCATGCAGCCAACGATTGATAGACCAATGATCATCAATTTACCGGTAACTGTTGAAATGAGCATGCCACATATTTATGCCAATCAGATCGAATACTGCAGCGATCGACTTCATTATCGTGATGCGGTGATCTTGTCGACACACCCACATAATGATCGTGGAACTGGTGTGGCCGATACAGAACTTGCCTTATTGGCAGGAGCACAGCGCGTGGAATGTTGTTTATTTGGAAATGGAGAAAGAACAGGAAATGTGGATGCGATCACTTTGGCTATGAACATGTATTCACATGGAGTGGACCCAAAACTTGATTTTTCAAATATGCCACATATTTGTGAAGTATATGAAGAAGTGACACGTATGAATGTGTCTTGTCGTCAGCCATATGCTGGATCTTTGGTCTTTGCCGCTTTCTCTGGTTCGCATCAGGATGCCATTGCCAAAGGTATGAATTATCGAGAAGGAAATCATTTGCATAAATGGAATGTTCCGTATTTGCCTATTGATCCTCATGATGTATCACGTGAATATGATGCCGATGTCATTCGTATCAATTCACAATCTGGAAAAGGCGGTATTGGTTATATTTTAGAAAAGAGTTATGGCTATGTCATGCCAGCCAAGATGCGAGAGGATTTTGGTTATCGCGTAAAAGACGTATCCGATAAATCACATGCAGAATTAAAACCGGATGAAATCTACTCGATCTTTAAAGAGGAATATTTAAATGTAAGTCGTCCAGTCGAAGTCCTGGAAGCTCACTTTGTGCAGGGCGATGAAATTGAAGCCCATGTGATAGCTCGTTTTGGCAATCAGGTGCATCAAATATATGATAAAGGGAATGGGCGCTTGGATGCAGTATCCAATGCCTTAAAACAAATGCTTCCAAACAGTTTCAGTCTAGAGACATATTCAGAACACTCTTTAGATGATGGTTCACATTCTAGAGCCGCAAGTTATGTAGGAATTGTTTGTGAAGATGGGCATAGAGCCTGGGGAGCAGGAGAAGATACTGACATTATTCGTGCTGGTATCAAAGCGCTGGTCTCGGCAATTAATAATCAGTAGGGAGGAAATGTATATGGCAATGACAATGACCCAAAAGATCCTGGCAGCTCATGCCGGATTGGAAAGTGTTAAACCAGGCCAGTTGATCATGGCTGATTTGGATGAAGTCTTAGGAAATGATATCACGACTCCAGTTGCGATCAATGAATTTGAAAAAGCTGGATTTGATTCAGTGTATGATAATGAAAAGATCAATATCGTGCTAGATCACTTTGTTCCTAATAAAGATATAAAGGCTGCGATGCAGTCAAAGGCGTGTCGTGATTTCTCGAAAAAACATGATATCAAAAATTTCTTTGATGTTGGGAAAATGGGGATCGAACATGCATTACTACCTGAACAGGGAATCGTTACAGCAGGTGATTGTATTATTGGTGCAGATTCTCATACTTGTACTTATGGTGCTTTGGGTGCATTTTCAACAGGTGTTGGTAGTACGGATATGGCAGCAGGAATGGCAACAGGAAAAGCATGGTTTAAAGTTCCAAGTGCCATAAAAGTTAATTTGATTGGAAAGCTTCAGCCATATGTTAGTGGTAAAGATGTTATCTTACATCTAATTGGAATGATTGGTGTCGATGGAGCTTTATATAAATCTCTTGAATTTAGTGGAGAAGGTGTTTCATCTTTAAGCATGGATGATCGTTTATGCATATGTAATATGGTGATCGAAGCGGGAGCCAAGAATGGAATCTTTGAAGTGGATGATATTACGATTGATTATTTAAAAAATCGCTCACAAAGAGAATATACCATTTATAAAGCAGATGAAGATGCTGAGTATGAAAAGGAAATTACAATTGATCTAAGTCGTTTAGTTCCAACTGTATCGTATCCGCATCTTCCTGAAAATACACATCCGGCAAGTGAAAATAAGATCAAGGTCGATCAAGTTGTCATTGGAAGCTGTACAAATGGACGTATGGAAGATATGAAAGCAGCTTACCAAATCTTAAAAGGAAGACAGATTGCTTCAGATGTTCGTGTGATCATCATTCCAGCCACGATGCAGATTTATAAAGAGTGTATTCAAAAAGGATATACGGAAGCCTTTATTGATGCCGGTTGTGTTGTTTCAACACCAACTTGTGGACCTTGTTTAGGCGGTTACATGGGGATCTTGGCAGAAAATGAAGTATGTATTTCAACGACAAATCGTAACTTTGTTGGACGTATGGGACATATTAGCTCTAGCATTTATTTGGCAAGTCCATATACAGCGGCAGCCAGTGCCCTTACAGGTTATATAACAGATCCAAGAAGTATAGGAGAATGAATATGAAAAACGTACAAGGAAAAGTATTTAAATATGGAGACAATGTGGATACAGATGTGATCATTCCGGCCCGTTATCTAAATACCCCGGATGCCAATGCACTGGCAGCACATTGTATGGAAGATATTGACAAGGATTTTGTCAAGCAGGTCAAACCAGGAGATATTATCGTAGCTGGTTATAACTTTGGATGTGGATCAAGTCGTGAACATGCACCACTTGCGATCAAGACTTGTCAAGTTGGCTGTGTGATTGCGAAAAGCTTTGCCCGAATCTTTTATCGTAATGCGATCAATATCGGTATGCCAATCTTAGAATGTGAAGAAGCCTGTGACAAGATCCAGGCTGGAGATGAAGTTCATGTCGATTTTAAAACAGGTGTCATCCATGATATTACACAAGATCTGCAGTGGCAGGCAGAACCATTTCCTGAGTTTATCCAGGATATCATCGATAAAGGTGGCTTAATGGCCTCATTACGTTCAAGGAGCAAATAAGATGAAAAAGAACATAGGTGTTATTTGGGGAGACTGTTCCAGTCCAGAAATAGTAAGAGAAGCATTGCGCATCTTAAATAAAATTGCCTTAAAGTATGATCACGAATTTGTGTATACAGATATTGCGATGGGAGGTGAAGCCATTGACAAGTATGGCGAACCACTTCCTGAACATGAACTTGAAAAATGTTTAAACTGTGACAGCGTACTGTTAGGTGCCATAGGAGGGCCTAAATGGGAAGGAATGCCAGGACATTTACGTCCTGAAAAAGGATTGTTAAAGCTGCGCAGCAAAATGAAATTGTATTCCAATCTTCGACCTGCCAAGATCTGGCCACAATTACAAGATGCATCTCCTTTAAAGAAATCCATTGTGGAAAAAGGAATTGATTTTGTGATCGTTCGTGAATTAATTGGTGGTGTGTATTTTGGAAACCATGAAACTAATGAAGTAAATGGTCAGCTTGTTGCCAAAGATACAATGTCTTATAGCGAGGAAGAGATTTATAGGATTGGCCGTATCGGCTTTGAAACGGCAATGAAGCGAAACAAAAAACTTTGTATGGTAGATAAAGCAAATGTATTGGATACTTCAAGATTATGGCGAAAAGTCATGGATGAATTGAAAAAAGAATATCCAGAAGTGATGTATTCAACAATGTTTGTCGATAATGCTGCCATGCAGATATGTAAAGATCCTTCACAGTTCGATGTCATTGTAACGGAAAACATGTTTGGCGATATCTTAAGTGATGAAGCGAGTGAAATCACCGGCAGCATTGGTATGATTGCCAGTTCAAGTCTTGGCAAGGGCAGCTGTGGTTTATATGAACCAATTCATGGTTCTGCTCCAGATATTGCCGGTAAGAATATCGTGAATCCAATTGCCTGTATCTTAAGTGCGGCTATGATGTTACGCTATAGTTTTGATATGGCTGATGAAGCAGATGATATAGAAAATGCAGTTTCTATGGCATTAGATCAAGGATATCGAACAGCAGACATCATGACAGAGGGCATGAAATTAGTATCTACCAGTGAGATGGGGGATGCGATATTAAAAAATATTTAATAATGTAAATTCTTTTCAAATAATGAAAATACTTTCAAAAATTACGGTGAAAGTCTTGATTTTATATTGAACAAGTGCTATAAAAATCTTATACACTATTGCGATAAAGAAGAAAAGGGTGAGAATATGTTACTGACGGGTGCACAGATCACGATTGAAACGCTGATCGAGCAGGGATGTAAAGTTCTTTTTGGATATCCGGGAGGGCAGGTCATCGATTTGTATGATGCTTTGTATGAGCGTGAAGACAGGATCAAGCATGTTTTGACAGCTCATGAGCAGGGGGCATGTCATGCCGCTGATGGTTATGCTCGAGCAAGTGGTCAAGTCGGTGTTGTCATGGCAACCAGTGGACCAGGTGCTACCAATCTTGTTACGGGGATTGCGACAGCTTACTTGGACTCTATTCCTTTGGTTGCGATCACAGGAAACGTTCCGAATTCATTAATTGGGCGAGACAGTTTTCAGGAAGTGGACATCACCGGAATTACTTTACCAATCACAAAACATAATTTTATCGTGAAGAACATTGAAGATCTTGCGGATACGATTCGTGAAGCTTTCAAAATTGCAAAATCAGGAAGGCCGGGCCCAGTACTCGTCGATATTCCAAAAGATGTTCAACAAAGCAGATTTGAATATACACCACATGATGTGGTCGAAAAAATTGAACAAAGACCGGCCAAGGAATATAAAATTGAAAAAGCAGCCAAGATGCTTATGGAAGCAAACCGACCATATATTTATGTGGGAGGTGGAGCCATTACAGCCGATGCGACTGAAGAAATCATTCAGCTTGCCAATACGATCGATGCGGTTATAGGATCGACCCTTATGGGGCTTTCAGTCATTCCTGGAAACAATGAGAGATTTCTAGGAATGGAAGGAATGCATGGGGATTATGCATCCAGCATCGCTCAGGATGAAGCTGATTTGATCCTAACGATAGGAGCTCGATTTAGTGATCGTGCTACTGGCAATGTCAGCAAATATGCAACGAAAGCTAAGATCATTCATATTGATATAGATCGTGCTGAAGTTGATAAAAATGTATCGGTCGATCTAGGTGTTGGCGGTGATCTTAAACAGGCTTTAAATGAAATATTGAAACTTGTCAAACCGAAAGAGAATATTGAATGGCAAAATAGGATCAAAGAATTAAAAGCGTTTAGTAAAAAATCCATTGATCAAAATATGCCAAAAGACGAATTGAACCCATATACTTTGATCAAGGAAGTATCTAAGCATACAAGTGATGATACAAAGATCGTAACCGATGTTGGTCAACATCAAATGTGGGTTGCCCAATATTATGAATTCAAAAAACCACGTACATTTATTACCAGTGGTGGTTTAGGTACGATGGGCTTTGGCCTTGGGGCAGCTATCGGTTCTGCTATGTATACCAACGAGCGAACCGTATTGTTTACTGGAGATGGAAGTTTTGGAATGAACTTAAATGAGCTTGCTACAGTGGCGACGCAAAATCTTCCAATTGTGATCATCTTAATGAACAATGGTGTTCTTGGTATGGTAAGACAATGGCAGAATTTATTCTTTGATAAACATTATTCGCAGACCGTTCTTGAACGTAAAACGGATTTTGTAAAATTGGCAGAAGCCTTTGGTATCAAAGGGTATCGAATCAGCGATGTGTCTCAAATGAAAGATGTCATAGATCAGGCGTTTAAGGAAAAGGGTCCAGTATTGGTTGATTGTTACATAGATAAAGACGAATTTGTTCTTCCAATGCTTCCGCCGGGAGGATCTTTTGAAGATATTATTACGATCAAGGAGGACGCATGATGGAAAAATTTGTAATAGCGATCTTAGTTGACAACCAGCCGGGTGTCTTAACACGTATTTCCAGCATGTTTACTCGACGTGGTTTTAACATCGATAGCTTGACTGTTGGAGAAACCGAAGATCCTAATCTTTCAAGGATCACGATCGTTACACATGGAGATGATTCGGTTCGCAAACAGATCATTAAACAATGTAAAAAGCTATACAATGTTATGGAAGTAAAAGTAATGGACGAAGAACAAAGCGTTAAACGCGAACTGGCGTTGATCAAATTAAGAAATCGTCCAGAAACAAGACAGGATATCTTATCAGCGGTCGATATATTCCGCTCTAAGATCATTGACTATTCTCCAAACACTCTATGTGTTGAAATAACCGGTGAAACATCAAAAATCAATGCATTTATTGCCGCGGTACAACCGATAGGGATTTTGGAGATGTGTCGAACGGGTATCGTTTCTTTAGATAGAGGATGTACGTATCTAAATCGAAATACCCGTACTACAGAAGATCAAAAGGTAGAATAGAAAAGAGGAGTATTATGTCAAAAATTTATTACCAGCAAGATTGTGATATTCAGAAATTGGATGGAAAAAAAGTAGCGATTATTGGATATGGTTCTCAAGGACATGCACATGCCTTGAACTTGAAAGATTCAGGTGTGGACGTTGTTGTTGGACTTTATGAAGGAAGTAAATCCGCTGCCAAGGCAAAAGCACAGGGACTTGAAGTATACAGCGTTGCCGAAGCTACTAAGATGAGCGATATCATCATGATCTTGATTCCGGATGAAAAACAAAAAGCTGTATATGAAAGTGAAATTGCACCAAATCTAAGCGAAGGGAAAACATTGGCTTTTGCCCATGGTTTCAATATCCACTTTGGATGCATCGTTCCACCAAAAAATGTCAATGTTATTATGATCGCACCAAAAGGACCGGGACATACTGTTCGTAGCGAATACGAAGCCCAAAAAGGTGTACCTTGTCTAATTGCGGTTGAACAGGATGCGACAGGAGATGCATGGGATATCGGTTTAGCATATGCAGCTGGTATTGGAGGAAGCCGTGCTGGTGTGCTTGAAACAACATTCCGTACCGAAACAGAAACCGATTTATTTGGTGAACAGGCAGTTCTTTGCGGTGGTGTTGTAGCCTTGATGCAGGCAGGATATGAAACTTTGACAGAAGCCGGATATGATCCAGTAAATGCATATTTTGAATGTATTCATGAAATGAAGTTGATCGTCGACTTGATTTATCAATCTGGATTTGCAGGAATGCGTTATTCAATTTCCAATACAGCTGAATATGGAGATTACATTTCTGGACCAAAAATCATCACAGAAGATACGAAAAAGGCAATGCGTAAGATCTTGAGCGATATTCAGGATGGAACATTTGCCAAAGACTTCCTATTGGATATGTCACAAGCTGGTAACCAAGTTCACTTTAAGGCAATGCGCAAGCTGGCTGCCGAACATCCATGTGAAAAAGTTGGTGAAGATGTACGTAAGCTATATAGCTGGTCTGATGAAGATAAACTGATCAATAACTAAAAAAATAAGGCAATCCTTTGGGATTGTCTTAATGTTTAGAAGTGAGAGGAATAATTATGGATAGCAAAGTAATGAAATCAGGGTTTGATAAAGCACCGCAGCGCTCTTTATTACATGCGCTTGGTCTAACAGAAGAAGAAATTGAGCGACCTTTGGTTGGAATCGTAAGTTCCTATAATGAAATCGTTCCAGGGCATATGAATCTGGATAAGATTTGTGAAGCTGTTAAGATGGGTGTCTCTATGGCTGGAGGAACACCTATAGTATTCCCGGCTATTGCGGTATGCGATGGGATTGCGATGGGACATAAGGGCATGAAGTATTCGTTGGTAACACGTGATCTGATTGCCGATTCAACTGAAGCCATGGCTTTAGCCCATGCGTTTGATGCCCTTGTTATGATTCCTAACTGTGATAAGAATGTGCCAGGTTTATTAATGGCAGCTGCAAGGATCAATGTACCAACGATCTTTGTTTCAGGGGGGCCAATGTTGGCAGGACATGTAAAAGGACATAAGACATCTTTATCCAGCATGTTTGAAGCTGTGGGTGCCTATCAGGCTGGTAAGATCAGTAAAGAAGAATTAAAAGAATATGAATTAAATACTTGCCCTACCTGTGGTTCCTGCTCGGGTATGTATACAGCGAATTCACACAACTGTTTAACGGAAGTTCTTGGTATGGGACTTGCCGGAAATGGTACAATTCCTGCTGTATATTCAAAACGTATTGAACTTGCCAAACATGCAGGTATGCAAGTTATGGAATTGTATCGCAAAAATATTCGACCACGAGATATCATGACAAAAGAAGCGTTTGAAAATGCTTTAACGGCAGATATGGCTTTAGGATGTTCAACCAATTCTATGTTGCATCTTCCTGCAATTGCCAATGAATGTGGTATTGAGATCAATTTGGATATTGCCAATGAAATCAGTGCAAGAACACCAAATCTATGCCACTTAGCTCCGGCAGGACCTACATATATTGAAGAGCTGGATGCAGCTGGTGGTGTCTATGCGGTATTAAATGAATTGGTAAAAAAGGATTTGATCCATACCGATGTTATGACTGTTACCGGTAAAACTTTAAAAGAAAATTTAGTAGGACATGTCAATAAAGATCTAAATGTCATTCGTCCAATTGATAATCCATATTCACAAACCGGTGGTATTGCGGTATTAAAAGGAAATTTAGCAGAAGATGGCTGTGTTGTTAAGCGTTCTGCCGTGGCAAAAGAGATGTTGGTTCATGAAGGACCAGCGAAGGTCTTTGATTCGGAGGAAGAAGCTATTCAAGGAATATTTGGTGGAAAGATAAAAGCAGGAGATGTTGTCGTGATTCGTTATGAAGGACCTTCTGGAGGTCCTGGAATGCGTGAAATGTTATCACCAACAAGTGCGATTGCTGGAATGGGATTGGATAAAGAAGTTGCCTTGATAACAGATGGGCGATTCTCTGGAGCTACAAGAGGAGCGGCTATTGGACACATTTCACCGGAAGCCGTTCAAGGTGGACTGATTGCCTATGTCAAAGATGGCGATATGATCTCTATTAATATTCCAGAACATAAAATTGAACTAAAAGTTTCAAATGAAATAATTGAAAAACGTAAACAAGAGATGCCAATCAAGGTCAAAACGGATGTGACTGGATATTTGGCTCGTTATGCAAAGATGGTTTCCAGTGCCGATAAAGGAGCTATCATTAATAAATGAATCACCAGTTTGTCATCTTCAGGGATCTTTTCGAAGATGAAGTAATTCAACGATTCTATAAGCTGATAAAGCATCCTTCGGAAACCAGGTATGCAAAATTTGTCAGTGCTTTATATCAACAAGATACGACTGATTGGACGCAATATTTGACAGATTGTATCTTGTCTTTAGAAAATTGTATGACGCGAATTGCCAGTTCAGGAAAAGATGTTCCTGAACTGATGATTCAAAGTGCTAAACATGAACTATCCATATTATCTTCATACGCAAAGATGAAACCAGATGATTTCTTCGAAGGCATGCATGCTTTATGGCAAAGTCATGAAGTAGATCTGGAAACAATTTACTTTGAAAGATTATCTCATATCGATCAATATGGGTTTGGTGATTTTGCTCGTTATACGATGTTTCAAATTCAGGAAAGTACAGACCATGATTTTTGTTTGGAACCAGTCAAATATCCAGATCCAATTCGCTTAAGTGATTTGATCGGATATGATTTACAAAAACAAAAAATCATTGCGAATACAGAAGTATTATTAAATGATCATCTTGCCAGCAACGTATTATTGTATGGAGATGCAGGAACTGGAAAATCGGCAACGGTAAAAGCCATTGCCAATGAATATTCGAATAAAGGATTGCGTTTGATCGAACTTGGTAAAAAACAATTGTATCTATTACCAAGATTGTTGGATCTTCTTTCCAGTAATCCATTAAAATTTATCTTATTTATAGATGATCTATCGTTTCAAGATAATGATGATGAATTTAGTGCTTTAAAGGCTGTGTTGGAAGGAAGTGTTTCCGTTCGTTGTCATAATACGGTGATCTATGCCACCAGCAATCGTCGTCATTTAGTAAAAGAAACTTTCCAGGCTCGCGAAGGAGATGAGATCCATCGTCAGGATACGATGCAGGAAACCATTTCTTTATCTGAACGATTTGGTATCAAGGTATATTTTGAAAAACCAAAGAAAGATTTGTATTTAGATATTGTTTATGGTTTAGCTAAACAGTACAATGTAAAGATGGATGAAAAGGAATTATCCTTAAAAGCAGAGCAGTTTGCCTTAAGAAAGAGCGGGCGCTCAGCCAGAGCCGCAAGACAATTGATCGAACAATTGGCGGCTTTATCAAAGGAGGATGAAAATGCTTAGTCTAGATAAGATCTATCATGCTCGTTTTGTATTGAAAGACGTTGCCAGAAAGACCGATTTGATTTATGCACCAAAGATCGATCCAGAATCCAATGTCTATCTAAAAACGGAAAATCTTCAAAATACAGGATCTTTTAAACTAAGAGGAGCTTATTATAAGATTTCTCAATTATCAAAGGAAGAAAAAGAACGTGGTGTCATTGCCTGTTCAGCTGGTAATCATGCCCAGGGAGTCGCATTGGCGGCTACTAAAAATAATATTCCTTCGATCATTTGTCTACCAGATGGAGCACCTATCTCAAAAGTTGAGGCAACTAAGGAATATGGGGCGAAAGTCTGCCTGGTTCCTGGAGTGTATGATGATGCCTACAATAAAGCCATTGAATTAAGAGACAAAGAAGGATATACATTTATTCATCCTTTTGATGATGAAGATGTCATTGCCGGCCAAGGAACGATTGGTCTGGAAATCTTAGATCAGCTTCCTGATGTTGAAGCTGTTGTCGTACCAGTTGGTGGCGGTGGCTTGATTTCAGGAATTGCCTATGCTTTAAAGTCTTTAAATCCAGCCATCAAAGTGTATGGAGTACAGGCTCAAGGTGCTGCCAGCATGGTTACATCTTTAAAGGAAGATGAGATTATCAAGCTTGAAGAAGTAGGAACGATTGCCGATGGAATCAAAGTTAAAGAACCAGGTGTAAATACTTTTGACATCTGTAAAAAATATGTCGATGATATCGTTACGGTTTCTGATGATGAGGTAGCCAGTGCTATCTTAGCTTTGATCGAACAGCATAAATTGATCACAGAGGGAGCTGGTGCAGTTTCTGTAGCGGCTGTCATGTTCAACAAGGTGCCTGTAAAAGGTAAAAATGTTGTCTGTTTATTATCAGGAGGGAATATCGATGTTACGATCCTTTCCAAGGTAATAGAGCGAGGTCTTTTGAAATCCGGAAGGTCAGATACACTTATGATACAGCTTGAAGATAAACCAGGACAGCTTCAGGGTGTATCAAGTACAATTGCCAAGTATGGAGCAAATGTAACAGGTGTATTCTATGAAAAAGCCAGTGAAGGCAGTAATATTACAGACTGTGTATTACGAATTAATGTGGAAACACGCAATTTTGATCACATTCATTCATTGCGTGAAGGTTTAAAATTAGAAGGATTTAAAATTATTGAGTGAAGGGAGACAGAACAATGATTACAGTACATACTAATAAAGCACCAGCTGCCATTGGACCTTATTCACAGGCGATTATTAACCAGGGGTTGGTTTATACTTCAGGACAGATTGCCATTAATCCTGAGACATCAAATATCGAGGCAACTACGATTGAAGATCAGACTCGTCAAGTGATGATCAATTTATCTGAAATCTTAAAGGAAGCAAATTCAAGTATGAAAAATATCATCAAAACAACATGTTTTTTGGCTGATATCAAAGATTTTGCCGCTTTTAATGAAGTGTATGCAGAATACATCACGACCAATCCAGCTAGAAGCTGCGTAGCTGTTAAAGATTTACCAAAAGCTGTTTTGGTTGAAGTCGAAGTTATCGCAACGATCAATGAATAAAGGGGTACGATCATGTACTCTTTTATTATCTTAGGGATTTAAAATATGATGAAAACCTGGTGTATTTCAACGATTCTTTCATTGGGATTGTTTTGTATTTCGCCAAAATCAGGCAATGTTTGTTCGTTGCTGGTTATTCTTTATTTATTCATAAGTATGTTGACTTTGATGTATTTAAAAAAATTGGAAAATCAAACAGATAAGGCAATAAAGATAATCATGATTAGCGCGATCATAGAATCGATCCTTATGTTATTTCTAGTGATCTCTTTTATTGCCATGGAAATATATCTTTGGAATGGACAGAATATCCTTGATACAGGTAGTGCACTTTTAGCCATTATTCCAAGTTCTCTTTACAATTCAGTAGGTGTATTGGTTGATGTATTGGGACTTATCTGTCTGATCGTTTCTTTTATAAACTTGATTCATATCTATGAAAATAAGGCAAATCTAGCCATTGAAAGGAACGAACTTATATAAAAAAGGGAAGGGATTTGTATGTCTTCATTAAAAGTTCTATATGCATATTCAAAAGGGTTGAGAAAGTATTTTGTCGCAGCCATATTATTTGTGATCATAGAAACATCTTTTGAAGTGATCATTCCGCTTTTGATGAGCGATATTATCGATATTGGAATTGTCCAGAAGGATACATCCGTTTTTATTGAAAAAGGGATCCAGATGATGATATGCGCACTTCTATCTTTGATTTGTGGGCTGTTATACGCACGTTATGCTTCAAAAGCTATTACGCTTTATGGAGAAAAGTTAAGATCGATTCAGTACGCAAAGATTCAGGAGTATGCTTTTATCAATCTTGATCATTTTGAAACGAGTTCTTTGATCACAAGACTTACAAGCGATGTTACGGTGATCCAAAATTCTTTGATCAATGGGATACGACCTTTTGCCAGAGGCCCTGTGATCTTATTGCTGGGTCTTGTGATGTCATTTATTATCAATAAAGAATTATCTATTATCTTCTTGTTTACAACACCTGTTTTAGGGATCATTCTATTCTTTATCGTTCGCAAAGTAGCACCTATGTATAAGTATCTACAAAAAGCTGTTGATCGTGTCAATCAGATCATTCAGGAAAATTTAACAGCTATTCGTGCTATCAAAGCCTTTGTGCGAGATGAATATGAAGAAGATAAATTTGAAAAAGTCAATCATGATCTGGCAAAGATCTCTCAGGATACATTTCACTATGCATCTTTTAATACGCCGGCTTTTCAGTTCACGATGTATGCGGCCATTGTTGGTTTGATGGTCCTTGGTGTGCAGATGATCCAGGCCCAAACAATGCAGGTAGGTGAATTGACGGGTGTCTTGAGTTATGTCTTACAAATCATGAATTCTTTGATGATGATCTCCAATGTATTTCTATTGATGACAAGATCGATTGCTTCCTGCAACCGTGTGGTTGAAGTCATTCAAGAGCCAATTGAATTAAAATCACCATCCCTTCCATTAACACCGAAAGATGCATCCATTGATTTTAATCATGTATATTTTAAATATGATCAAAATGCCAAAGAAAATGTTTTAACCAATATAGACTGGCATATTCCTTCAGGTTCAAAAGTAGGTGTCATGGGGGCTACAGGAAGTGCTAAATCGAGTTTGGTTCAATTAATTTGTCGTTTATATGATGTTAGCGATGGTAACATCAAAATTGGTCAAGTGGATGTCAGAGATATTGATTTGGAGCAGTTACGTGATATGGTGGGTATCGTTTTACAGAAGAATACATTGTTTTCTGGAACAATCAAAGAAAACTTGCGTTGGGGCAATCCCCATGCGACAGATGAACAAATCAAAGAAGCTTGTAAGATTGCTTGTGCAGATGAGTTTATTGAGCAAATGCCAGATAAATACGATACGTATATTGAACAAGGAGGAAACAATATCTCAGGAGGTCAAAAACAAAGGCTTTGTATTGCGCGTGCCTTGTTAAAAGAACCAAAGATCTTAATTTTAGATGATTCAACCAGTGCGGTTGACACCAATACAGATCATAAGATCAAGGAAGGTTTGGCTAATATGAAATCATTGACCCAGATCATTATTGCCCAAAGAGTCAGTTCAATTATTCACTGTGATCAAATACTGGTATTGGAAGATGGAAAAATTTCAGCAGTCGGTACGCATGAGGAATTGCTGGCTAATAGTGAATTTTATCGTGGCTTATATCTTTCACAACAGAAAGGGGCAAACTTATGAGACCTCAAAATTTAGGACAAACCATTCAAAGGTTAATGCATTACATGGGCAATCACGCGATCTTTTTTGTATTTGTAGGAATTTTGGTTGCGACTAGTGCTCTAGGAAATTTATTTGGAACGTATATGATAAGGCCTATTGTCAACGATGTTTTAAATACCGGATTAGATCAGGCATACATACAGATCGGTATCATGGCTTTGATTTTTTTGGTGGGTGTATTATCGACACTGGGCTATACGCAACTTATGGCTGTAGCAGCTCAAAAAGTAGTTCAGGATATTCGTCGTGATTTGTTTCATATCATGCAGCAGCTTCCCTTGCAGTTTTTTGATACGCATTCGCATGGGGAATTGATGTCACGCTTTACCAATGATGTGGATACTGTATCAGATGCTTTGAATAATTCATTTGCGATGATGATCCAGAGTTTCATACAAGTAACTGGTACGTTGATTCTTTTATTTATATTAAGCTGGCGCTTATCACTGGTGGTTTTGATTTTCTATGTGTTCATGTTTGCCTATATACGATTCTCCAGTGCAAAGAGTAAATCCTACTTCTCTTTGCAGCAGAAAAACATCGGTTTGATCAATGGGTTTATTGAAGAGATGATTTCAGGACAGAAAGTCGTAAAAGTTTTCAATCATGAAAACGCCAATCAAACTCAATTTGAGCATTTCAATAGGAAATTGCAAAAGAGCTCTCAAAAAGCCCAGGGTTATTCTCAAACTATCGTACCTATGGTGGTCTCGTTATCATATATCAATTATGCGATCGTATCTGTTGTAGGCGGGTATATGTGTTTGCAGCAAACGATGGATGTTGGTTCTTTGGCAAGCTATCTTGTCTTTGTTCGTCAAGCTGCAATGCCGATCAATCAATTCACCATGCAATTGAATTTATTACTAACTTCTTTATCTGGTGCTGAGCGAATTTTTGAATTAATGGATATGGATCCTGAAGTGGATGAAGGTAGAGTTACTTTGGTCAATGTTCGAAAAGAAAATGATCAATATATTGAAACTAAAGAAAACACGGGGCTATGGGCTTGGCGTCATCCTCGTGAGAATGGAATTGAATATGTGGAATTAAAAGGAGATGTTCGTTTTCATCATGTTGATTTTGGCTATACCCCAAAGAAAACGATCCTTCATGATATCAATTTATTTGCCAAACCGGGACAGAAGATTGCCTTTGTTGGGGCTACAGGAGCTGGGAAAACAACGATTACGAATTTGATCAACCGTTTCTATGACATTCAAAATGGTTCAATTACATATGATGGAATCGATGTCAAGTTGATCAAAAAAGCGGATTTGAGAAGATCGTTAGGAATGGTTTTGCAGGATACGCATTTATTTAGCGGCACAATTATGGATAATATACGTTTTGGTAATTTAGAAGCCAGTGATGAACAATGCATCGAAGCAGCAAAGCTAGCCAATGCGGATTCATTTATTCGAAGACTTCCACAAGGGTATGATACTCCTGTTTATAACGATGGAGGTAACTTATCGGCTGGTCAAAGACAATTGTTGGCTATTGCCAGAGCTGCCGTTGCTGATCCACCTGTATTGATCTTGGATGAAGCAACCAGTTCAGTTGATACGCATACAGAAAGCTTGATTGAAAAGGGTATGGATCAATTGATGGAAGGAAGAACGGTCTTTGTCATTGCGCATCGTTTATCAACTGTTCGAAATGCGGATGTGATCCTTGTTCTAGATCATGGAGATGTCAAAGAACGTGGTAGTCATGATGATTTGATCGAACAAAAAGGAATGTATTATAAGCTGTATACAGGAATGTTTGAGTTATCTTAAACACAAACGTTCCTTTTTTTTATAATTTTCTATTGTAAATTATAAAAAAAAATAATATAATATCTAAGCGCATTGGGGTATAGCCAAGCGGTAAGGCACCAGACTCTGAATCTGGCATTTCCCTGGTTCGAATCCAGGTACCCCAGCCAATATAAACATAACGTCATTCAAAGGAATGGCGTTTTTTTGTATATTTCGGTAATCCTGGATATTACCTGTATATTATAAGTATGTTGCTTATTTGTAAAGTGTGGGTCATGGATCATAAAAATAAAGTACTAGTAAATGAAGAGAAATATTATTTATTCAAATATATATATTTTTTTTATTGTTATGCTCCTTAGCAATTCTTTTGTTAGGGAAATATTGCTTGTTCCAATAACATAGATTTTTGAATTTGCGATGTAGTCAAAAACAACGGCTGGAGTGTATAATTATTAAAAGGAGGAAAAATGATTAAAATATTAATTTGTGAAGATGATTTAAAAGATAGAAAAATTTTAATAGAGTATTTACAATCTTATTTTAAAAAAAATAAAATCGATATTGAAATTAATATATTAAATAATTATGAATCATCTGATTATTATGAAGAATATGATTTTATTTTCCTAGATATTCAGTTGGAGAATACAAATGGAATTGATTTTGCAAGAAGATTCAGAGAAAAGAATCGTGATTCTATAATTGTTATAACTTCTAATTATCAAAAATATTTGATAGAAGGATATACAATAGAAGCACAGAGGTATTTTTTGAAACCTATTGAAAAAGAAATTTTTGAAGAAGAAATGGATAAGCTCTTATTTAGATATAAAGATAGACTTTCTGGATTTTATGATGAAAAATTATCTCGTAAAAGAATTTATTATAAAGATATTTTATATATTGAATTCCTGGATAGGCATTCTGTTTTAAACTTTACTAACGGAAATAAAATTCATACTAAATATACCCTAAAATATTGGATGGAGAAAATGGAAGGATATACATTCTGTCAATCTTATAAATCTTTTTATGTTAATTTAGATTATGTAACAGGTTTTTCAAAAGATTGGAAAGATATTTTTATTTCTAATGGAGAAAAAATTCCACTTTCAAAAAAATATAAAAAAGAATTCACTAATGAATATTTTATTCATTTACACAAAAGTCTATGATTTATGTTGCTACAATCTTAAACATAATTTTCCTTATATATTTTTTATGTAAATATTTATCATTAAGGAATAATGATAAATGGTTTATTTGTTTAACATTTTTTGTTTCTTGTTTTATAGTTCTAATTTTTAATCAAAACGGTTTAAATCCATTAAATAAACTATTAATGTTCTTTTTACTGTATATTGAAGTATTAATTGTGTTTTATGATGATTGGAAGAAAAAGACTTTATTTTTCTTGTTATATTACTTGATTATTGGGATTGGGGAACCATTGTCTGTATTTTTAATACAGAATTTTCGGATAGATCAATGGATAGAAAACCCTTTAATACTGATGTTAATGATAATTACTTTGTCTCAAGTAATATATTATACATCAGCGGCCGTAATAAATTATGCTTACAAATCAATCGAATCTAATTTATCGAAAAGGTTTTATTTTCTTTTTATACCTCTCCTCATCGTGCTAGTGTTTTTATTTTATTTTGGAGATTACAATACATTATTTATAGGAGATCATATTCTTTTGAATATTTTTTTGTTCTGTTTGCCAGTGATTTTCTTGATTTGTTTAATACAATACTATGTCATTAAAGTCTCAAATTTGAAAAAAAATTTAGAAATTTCAAAATTAAATCAAGAACTTCTTGAATCAAGATATCAATACCTTTTGAATCAGTATAATACAAATTTTAATTTTCTTCACGACTTGCTAAAAACCTGCACAAATTTAACAGTTTTAATAAATAACAAAAAATATAAAGAATTAGAAGAAGAAATATATATCCTATCAGATGAAACTTATAAAAAATTCAATACAATTTATAGTAATTCTTTATCATTGTCTATTGTTTTAAATGAAAAGCAGCAAGAATTAACTGAGAATGATATATATGTAACCACAACATTATTAGACGGAGACTTAAAATGCTTATCTTCTAATCAACAAGTATATTTGTTCAATGAAATGATCTCTGCAGCAATCAATTCATGTAAAAACTTTAACCATAGAAGATATATTATTGTTAAGTCACTTATGAAAGAAAAATCTACGATAATCCAATTTATTTTTTCAAATAATTCTATTGAAATTCTTTCAAAAGTAAAAACTATAACGGATGAAATTGATAAAAGAATAAGTTCTATATCTAATGTTAAATTTGACGAATCAAATCAAACTATAGAAGTAATATTTAGTCTTAATAATGCAAGTAATGAATTTTAACCTAAGTTTGAAAGATAAAGAAATTGCTTCATATGATTTAGTTTTATAAAAAATGTTCTTGGTAAACGATTTAGATACGATTTTTACACAAAAGTATATAATATGAATTACCTTTTTCACACAAGAAGATGCTATTCTAGTGCATATCTAAACTATTCTTTTTCATCAAAGCGTATGGTATGCGATAAACAAAATGAAACTAAGAAAATTGCTTTAATACTTTAGATAATATGCTCTAAGTTAATGATCGATTAATTTTTCGACTCTAAAATGAAATGTTGTTTTATATCTAATTTACCTATATATCAAACGAACTCTTCATTTTTAACCTTTTAAGCATTTTTTTGCCCTGATAAACATAATTAATTGTTTCATTCTATAAAGGCAATATATAATTTAGATGGGTTCAAAAAGCATTTCAGGAATTATAAGAATTTAAAAAGATAATCAAGTGTTGGAATTAAGAAAAACCTCATTCAATAGAAAGGACGAATATAATGAAGAAAAGATTATTATGTTTATCTGTTTTACTAGGTGGAATGATATTATCTTCATTATCTACAGCTTTAGCATCTGAAACACAATATGATTCAGCGTTTGAAGCGCAATATGATTTATTTGCTGGTTATTCTGAAGATGAAAAAGTTTTAGAATTGCCAAATGGAGGATATCTGATTGGTGAAGTTGAACTTGTTGATGCAACAAGTTTTAACGAATTAACACAGGATTATGACATTGTGTATGAATCGTATAATAGTAAAACGAATCCTAATTCTATTACTGTTGCTGAAGCAAAAGAAAATATACTTAAAGAGCTCACCGATAATGAAAATGCAGTAGAACCTCGTCATGGTGGATATTATTAATTCCACCTTTTTGATTATATATTACCGTATTGAAGAAACTTTAATACTGTTTGTATTGCCCAATCTACAAGAAAATGCATAACAGGATTTACATTCACGTATATAAGAATCAAAATTTTAGATATCTTCTTTTTGCATTACTTAATAAAATGCGTGTCTGACCATAATTTTAAAATTGGTTTAATTTTGTGCTTAAAACAGCACTAGATAGGAGCTTAATATGAAAAAATCAATCAAAGTGCTCTTAGTAGGTTTTATGTGTATTAGCTTATTTGGATGCAGCAATCAAAGTCCAAGTCAAGCTGCAATGAATAACACGTCTACTGTATCCAATGGATCGACTTCAGATTCTGTACCTGAGAAAACTGATAAAAATGTATTTCATCGATCAGAAACTACAGATAAAGAAGAATTCTATCTTAATGCGATAAGTGTTCCATCTTATTCACCATTTGAAGTTTCGTTTGATAAAAACTATAGTAAACTAACTTGTAAAATATACCAGTTGGACAATCAATCATGGAAAAATCTTCAAGAGTTTGATCTAGAACTCAGCGGCGATACATTCTGGTTCCTTGTAAAGGATAGTTTACTCGAAGCAACGATACTTTATAAAAATGTAAATGCTGAACAAGGCTATTCATTAATAAGTGGTGGCAGACCTTTTGAAACGATAGAACCATCGTTTGGAATTCATGGGGTAACATCTCATTATGCAACAACAGATAAAGTTAGTGTAGAAGATGGTGTGGAATTCCCGGTAATCTCCAATATTTATTGGAAAAGTTCAGACGATTCCCTATTTGCGAATACAGAAGACTTTTATAATCCAGAGAAATTAGATCTAGGTAAAAAAGAAGCTTATTATATGCTTACATTTACTTTCTTTGAGTAGTTTTAAATCCGCAAATAAATTTTTCTATTGCAACGTTGATTAAATTAATTCTGATAATAATTATTTGACTATATTAGATTATTAATAGTACAAGCCAATTATTATTTATATATATGAGAATATGGAGACCAGTTTAAAATGAAGAAAACATTTAAAAAGAAAGTAATTGTAGTGCTGTTGTTGATACTGGGAGTATTGTTATTAGCTCTATATTTTTTCTTGAATCAAGTTTCGAATCAAGTACGTGAAGATTTTTGGAATCTAACGGCGCAAGCTTTAGATTATAAAGATCATGAAGATGGAAAGTGGCATATAACGGTAGAAGAAAATGTAAAAGATCATCCGGAAATATTTATTCAAAATATAGAAGAAAATGCAACCGTTTCTTACAGTTTTAGTGAAAATGGAATTTCTTATATTTATGATCTGCAGAGCACTGAAGATGACTACACCATTAATAATGAAAAAATGACTATTACATCTACTGATTCAGACTATAAAAAATATTCTGTAGACTATATGAATGTTATCTATCATGGGCCTTTATATTTTGACACAATCACAGCTTCAGGAAATATAACAGTTCAAAATGACGGTTCGGTTATTTTTGATGATACACCGTTTTTAAAAGAAATGATGGAAAGAGAAAGAACTTTGATTCAAGAATTTGAAGAGAAGTTTGATCTAGATTACTCAAAGACAGATTTTGTAAATCTTCCTGAATTGTTCAAAGATGTACAGTTTGATGGAAATACAAATTACAATGAATCATTAAATGCAATACAGTATTTCAGTAATGCTGATATCAATGCGAAAGGATATCAAATCCAAACATTTTTAGAATTAGATAAAAATGGAAACACAGGTATTCTTGGTACATATGTAGCTGAGCAAAAAATGTATGGATCTCAAGTTAATGTCACTCTTCAACCTAGAAGTATTGAGAATTGTTATGATCTGATTCCAGTTTATGATTATGAAAAGGAATATACAGCATATATATCTGAAAATATGATTTATCTTTATCCAATCGATATTACAGATGAAGCATTGAACCAGGAAATACATAACAATTTCCCGAATAGTGTAAACCAACTTAGTTCGGATATTAAACCAATAGAAATGTGGTAGAAAAATTTTCTAAAGAAAAGAGGTCTAACATGATTGAAATTGAAGGAATTATTACTAAAGATATATTAAAAGAAGTATATTATGAAGGAGGGATTTTTCCTAATTTAAAAAAAAGAAATTATTTTTGCCTTTTTCTTATTGTTATCATGCTTTGCCTTACTCCTATGTTGAAAGAGTATAAAATTTTTGGATATATATTGCTATTTCTCGGGGGTATGAGTGTTATCTTTGTGAATCTCCTCGCTTGTTACGCTAAGAAAAAAAGTTTCTCTGTATCGTGGAATAGATATCAATTGTTATATAAAAAAAATCAAATTCCTTATAAAATAACATTTGAGGATAGTCAATTTACTCTTATTATTGATTATTCAAAAAAATGTTTTCATTACGAAGATGTTTTAGGATATAAGAAATTAAAAAATCAAATTATAATTTTATTCAAAAATAAAATGTTTGTGATGGTTGTTATTGATCCAAATTCTGAAAAAGCGAAAAATTTATTAATATTCTTACAAAACAAGAATATACCAAATAAAAGTTAGTTGAAGTTCATGCTTTACTATGGTTTTATCAATTTTTTAAAACTTTAAACTTAGGACAATTTATATTAATAATAGATAAAAAGGATAGGCTTTCAACTTATTTAAAAGTCTATCCCTCTTTAAATTTTATCAGTGAGGCTCTGTAATTAGCTCCAGAAAGCATTACGTTGAGAATTAATATATTATCCAAAAAATAAATTTTGTTGATTTATAAATTCAAACTTTTTCATTTATTTTTTCATTCATTCTCAATTCTAATTTGCCGAAATATTTTTATAACTTTCCCTATTTTACAGGCTTTTTAGCCTATTCATTAGTGAAATGATATGTATTTTCCCTTATTTTTGCCCTTATGAGATAATCGTAAGGGAAATAAGGGAAAGTTTTATTTAGTCGTTGCCTACCACTTTATCAAGTAACTTTGCGGATTCCCGTTTGGCTTTTCTCGTGGAGTGGGCGTAGACATTCATTGTGGTACTGACATCTGAGTGTCCTAACAGTTCCTGCACATCCTTTGGTGCTGCTCCGTTTGCCAGAAGGTTGCTTGTATAGGTGTGTCGCAGCTGGTGAAAATGAAATCCTTCAAATCCATCCAGTTTCTGAGCAATCTTCCTACAAATAGTTCCTAACGTGCTTGGCAGTTCCAAACTTCCATCCGGTCTTAAGCAGACAAAGGATATTTCCTTATAATCCTCTGGAACATTCTCTGTTCCGTCCAGATGATAGAACTCATAGTAAACTCTGTTTTTGTCTTTTACTTCTCTGTAGTA
>NZ_JAQLXG010000006.1:0-97079 GCF_028321995.1 Faecalitalea cylindroides | reverse complement strand
CAGACAAAAAGGACTGGAGTTTCCATTTAAGGAATTCCAGTCCTTTTTTAGATCTAACTTTTAACTGTTAGACCCCCTTGTATTTTCTTATGGGGCGGCTGACGCGATTCGAACGCGCGCATGACGGAGCCACAATCCGCTGTGTTAACCACTTCACCACAACCGCCATATGTATATAGAACACGTAAAATCCGTGTGCTTGTATATTATATACAATGAGCATTCGAAAGTAAAGAAAAAAATTAAAAAACGACCTTTAAAATTTAAAGGTCGTTTAAATCAACTATTTTAAATACTTTTTAACAACTCCAAAAAGTATACCGGCTAACGATAACATGAATAGCCCTAACACAGAAAGAACGTTTGTAGAATAAGCTGTATTTACTACTTTATTCTCTGTCTTTGTTTCCTTTACAGTCGATTCATTCTTTGGGTTTTCGGTATCAGACGGTTTGGATGGTTTTACATCTGTATCAGAAATAACAGAATATGTATATGTGAAATGTGCCTCATCATCTTTATGTGTTAATTCATACTCTATATTTGAAGACCATTTACCAATTGTATATCCTTCTAAAGGTGCATTTCCAACTTCTGGAAGTTCATGTTTAACAGTACCATCTTGACTTGGATTTCCATTTTCATCAAATAAAGTATACACTTTATAAATCGTATCATTTGTTCCATCATTCCATGTGCCATTGACAACATCATAGGTTACTTTAATCTGATATTGATCTGGAATCTTATCGGCTTGTCCATCTGGTCCAATGTTATCTTCTCGCCACACATATTTGATCGTGATATCTTCATTACCAACTGTACCCTGTGCTCGATAATTATTTGGATTGGTATCCACCATTCCAGTTACTGTCTCAGACTCCAGGATCCAGCCTCTGTTATATGTTGCTGTTCCAAAATCTATGGTCGAACCAATCGCTCTTGTATATGTACTTGTTCCTCCTTTTACAGTGCTTAAGCTTCCATCTCGATTATAGAATTCTGTAATCACTGTAACATTTTTTGCCGGTGCATATGTATAAACAAAGTTAGAACCATCATCTTCTTTAGTTAATGTATATTTCATTCCACTTTGCCAGGAACCTCTTGTAAAACTTTCATTTGGTTTATTTCCAACAGATGGAAGTTGAGCTCTAGCAGTTCCTTGATCACTTGGGTTACCTTCACTATCTGTTAAAGTATAAACTTTATTGACTGTATTCGTTGTACCATCGTTCCATGTTCCATTCACAACATCATAGGATACTTTAATCTGATATTGATCTGGAACCTTATCGGCTTGCCCATCTGGTCCAATGTTATCTTCTCGCCATACATATTTTATCATGATATCATCATTTCCGATAATTCCTTCAGCTTTATAATTGTTTGGATTGGTATCAACCATTCCAGTTACTGTTTCAGATTCCAAGATCCAGCCTCTTTTATATATAGCTGTAGAAACATTAAATGATGTTCCCGGGGTTCTGGTATATGTACTGATTCCCCCACTTTCTTTGTTTAAACTTCCATCTCGGTTATAAAATTCAGTAACGACCGTAACTGTGACTTTGTTATCCTCTACAACAGGTTCTGAACTTCCACTAAATTGAACTGGTTCCTTTTGTATTTCTTTATTTTGGACTTTTTCAGTTAAAGTTTGCTCAAATTCATTTATATCTTCTGTTGAAACTGAATCTGAATTTAAAATATCTTTTGTTGCTTCTATTGCTGTTTCATCTAGATTTTCCTGTTTAACAGGTTCCACTTCATTTTCTTCAGCATGTACAGCTACATTCATACCAGGAAGAGCTGCTGCCGAAAAAATAGCTGCAATTAGGCCCAAACAAGAACCTATTTTTAGCATTTTATTTACTCTTTTGTTGGACATATAACATCCCTCCTCTTATCTATTTTCAATCTATCAATTGCTTGTAAAGACAACAGAAAAGAAATGTTAAATTTTTGGAAATTTACAATTCAAATCAACTAATTATTTAATAAATAAAAAAGAATATGAAAACTTATTTTCCATATTCAAAAATTATAAAATATTCATAATTTCATACAGAGAATTTATCTTGTATGTCGCCAGTGAATCATTTATTCCCTTTTTATTACGATCAAACCAGATCGTTTCAATTTGGCTGTTGATGCCTCCTTGTACATCAGCCGAATATGAATCTCCAATGATCATAATTTCATTTTTATCGGTAATTCCAATATCATTGATACAATAATTAAAAAATCGTTTGTTTGGTTTTGCACACCCAATCTTTTCCGATGCATATATTTTTTTCACGTATTTTAACATATCCGCTATCTTTAAACGATTCCACTGCTGATCATAAGGTGCATTGCTGGTAAGAAAAACTTCATATTTATTTGATAAATATTGCAAAAGATCATAAGCACCATCTACTTCCTTGGCAATATAATTTAAACTATTCACGAAATATCGTTCAAATACATGCCCTTCAAAATCAATCTTTAATGCTCTAAAAATTGTATTCCAACGAATTTCGTACAACTTTGTTTTTGTGAGTTTTCCTTCTTCGATTTGCTCCCATAAAGAATCATTTATTTTGACAAATGTATCAAATACATCTTCATGATACGTGATTCCATATTTTTTAAAACCTTCCTGTATTGAAATCTTGGAGCATTTATTGAAATCTAACAAAGTGTTATCAATATCCAAAAATATATATTTTTTCATAGTGAATATTCTATATGAAAAAACGATGGTTATCAACTAACCACCGTATACATTAATTCTATTTACAGCTCTTTCCAAAGCCAATTGAGCTCGTTTTAAATTCGTCACTTCATCTTTTTTCTCAATTCTAGCTCTGGCACGTTCATAAGCTCTTTTTGCTCTTTCCAAATCGATTTCCGTTTTTCCTTCAATCGCATCGGTTAAGATCATCGCTTTATTATCTTCTAAGTGGCAAAACCCACCTGATAAAGCATATTCATACCTTTGATCATTATTGTCAACCAAAGCTAGTTTACAAGGTACCAAAGATGCAAAAATAGGTAAATGATCGGTAAGTAAAGTCATTTGCCCTTCAACACTTCTTAAAGATATGCTCTTTACGTCAACTTCGCTATATGTTCCATGTGGAGTTACAATTTTCAAAGAAATCATATTACTCACCAGCCATCTGACGTGCTTTTTCTTGTGCTTCTTCAACCGTACCTACAAACATAAATGCCTGTTCCGGTAAATCGTCAAATTCTCCTGCTAGAATACGTTCAAAAGAACGAATCGTATCTTCCAAAGGAACATATTTTCCTGGAATTCCTGAGAATACTTCAGCTACGTTAAAAGGCTGTGATAAGAAATTTCGTACACGACGAGCACGGTTTACGACCTTTTTGTCTTCTTCACTCAATTCATCCATACCCAAAATAGCAATGATATCTTGAAGTTCCTTATATCGTTGAAGAATACTTTGTACGCCTCTGGCAACATTGTAATGTCTTTCTCCTACAACCAATGGATCCAGGATACGAGAACTTGATTCAAGTGGATCCACAGCTGGATAAATACCTAATGCCGCAATATCACGATCAAGTACGGTTTTCGCATCCAAATGTGTAAAGGCTGTAGCTGGAGCTGGGTCTGTCAAGTCATCGGCAGGTACATAGATTGCCTGAACAGAAGTAATAGATCCATCATTGGTACTCGTGATTCGTTCCTGCAACTGTCCCATTTCTGTCGCCAAAGTTGGCTGATACCCAACGGCACTAGGAACACGTCCTAACAAGGCACTAACTTCAGAACCTGCCTGAGTAAAACGGAAGATATTATCAATAAATAACAATACATCTTGATGTTCTTTATCACGGAAGTGTTCAGCCATGGTAAGACCTGTTAAACCTACACGCATTCTGGCCCCAGGACTTTCATTCATCTGTCCATAAACCAAAACAGTCTTATCTAAAACTCCACTTTCTTTCATTTCATGATACATATCATTACCTTCACGAGTACGTTCTCCAACACCAACTACAACAGATTTTCCTCCGTGTTCTTTGGCAATGTTATGAATCAACTCCTGAATTAATACGGTTTTTCCAACACCGGCACCACCGAACAAACCAATTTTACCACCTTTAGCATATGGACATAGCAAGTCGATTACTTTAATACCTGTTTCCAATGGAACACTAACTGTACTTTGTTCATCAAATGCTGGTGCCGGTCTATGGATTGGTTCGTATTCAACATCTTTTACTTCTCCAAGTCCATCGATTGGTCGACCTAATACATTAAACATACGTCCCAAAATAGCATCGCCTACAGGAGCTTGAATTGGTTTTCCTGTATCAATCGCGTCCATACCGCGAACAAGGCCATCAGTGCTTCCCATCGCAATGCAGCGAACTCGATCTGCACCTATTCCCTGTGCTACTTCCACGATCAAGCTTTCCTCGTCTGGACGTTTTATTTCTATGGCAGTCAAAAGGTCAGGCAGATGATCTTCGTCAAAAGAAATATCTACAACTGGCCCAATGATCTGGACTACTTTTCCTATATTTTTTGACATTTTCTTCCTCCTATGTCAGCGCATTGGCACCACCGACAATTTCGGTGATTTCCTGCGTAATTGCAGCCTGACGAGCCTGGTTAAAGGCCAATTCAAGAGCTTCCTGCAACTCGTTGGCATTATCCGTAGCACTTTCCATTGCCATACGTCTTGATGCCTGTTCACTGGTCTTGCTCTCAAGATATTTTGAATAAACAACCGATTTTGTAACCATTGGAATTACATTGCTAAGCATCTGTTCTCTAGATGGTTCAAATATCATCTCTTTATGAGATTCTTTTTTTTCTTCCGATTGTTTTTTTACTGGTAAAAGAGTTTCCAATGTTGGTATAAAGGTCAATGTATTTTTATAGTGAGTATATAAGATCTGTATCTTAGAAATTTCCTTCCTTTCAAACAGATCCAAGGCTTCAACTACTTTTGAAGATAATTTGTCATATGCATCATCTTCATTCATATCAATTAGTTGATCACATACATTATAGTCTCTAGACTTGATCCAATTTACCCCGCGTGAACCAATCATGATGATCTTATCTTCGTTAGAAATTTCACTTTGTACAGTTCTTTGAATATTGGCATTGTAACCGCCACAAAGCCCCATATCACTGGTAATCACAAATACATATGCTGGTTTACCCATATTTTCGTTTAAAAATATAGATTTATCGTCTGTAGAACGTAAAACTAATGTAAGTAGATGCTGCAGAGCATCGGCATACTCACGATTTTCTTCCATTGCAAGTTTTTGTTTTGTTAACTTGCTGGAAGCGACAAGTTGCATAGCCTTTGTAATCTTTTTCGTTGAATCAACTGATTTTATACGAGCCTGGATAGCTTGTCTACTTTGTGCCATCTTGTGCACCTTCCATCAGTAAAAACTCTTTGGTAAAGGCATCTAAGGCTGCTTTGATCTGAGATTCAAGATCTTCATCTAATTCTTTTTTAGATTCAATCTGATCTAAAATATAAGGATATTCACGATTTACATAAGATATCAAGCCAGTTTCATATGCCTGTACTTTTTCGACAGGAATATCCTTCAAATATTTATTCTTTGCGGCAAATAAACTAACAACCTGTTCACTTACTCGCATTGGAGAATATTGTTTCTGGATCAAAAGTTGTGTCAAACGAGCTCCGTGATTTAAAACTTCCATCGTAGCTGCATCAAGATCAGAACCAAATTTTGCGAATGACTCCATCTCACGATATTGTGCTAATTCGAGTTTTAAAGAGCCAGAAACTTGCTTCATAGCTTTAATTTGAGCAGCTGAACCAACACGGCTTACTGAGAATCCTGAATCAACACTTGGACGGATACCTTCATTGAACATATCAGTTTTCAAGAAAATTTGTCCATCCGTAATGGAAATAACATTTGTAGGAATATACGCTGAGATATCTCCTGCCTGTGTTTCAATAATAGGAAGAGCCGTCAAAGAACCATTTCCATAATCCTCATTTAGACGTGCTGCTCTTTCTAGTAATCTTGAATGTAGATAGAACACATCCCCAGGATATGCTTCACGTCCTGGTGGTCTTCTTAATAACAAAGACATTGTACGATATGCCACCGCATGTTTAGATAAATCATCATAAACAATCAATACATCTTCACCATTTTCCATCCACTCTTCACCAATAGCACATCCTGCATATGGTGCAAGATATTGTAGAGGTGCTGGTTCACTTGCAGTTGAAACAACAATCGTTGTATATTCCATTGCTCCATATTGTTTAAATTTTTCTACAATCTGGGCAACCGTACTGGCTTTTTGTCCAATCGCAACATAAATGCATTTTACATTTTGTCCCTTTTGATTGATGATCGTATCTGTTGCGATTGCCGTTTTACCGGTCTGACGATCACCGATGATCAGCTCACGCTGACCACGACCAATTGGAATCATAGAATCAATGATCTTCAATCCTGTTTGTAATGGTACCGAAACACTTTTTCTTGTCATAACACCTGGTGCTACTCTTTCAACTGGACGTGTTTTTGTTGTATGGATCTCTCCATTTCCATCAATTGGTTGTCCTAAAGCATTAACAACGCGTCCTACCATAGCATCACCAACAGGAACCTCAACGATATGTCCTGTTCTCTTAACAAGATCGCCTTCCTTGATATCGTTTTTTTCACCCATCAAAACGACACCAACTTGTTCGTCTTCAAGGTTCATGACCATACCATATACATCATGAGGGAACAATAACAATTCACTCATCATTGCATTGCGAAGACCATATACTGTTGCAATACCATCCCCAATACTAAGAACAGTACCACTTTCATTCATTTCTAGATCCTGGTCGATATTTTGAATTTGCGCTTTGATCAATTGTGAGATCTGTGCTGGATTTAAACTCATAGTATCACCTTTCTAGCCACTTATTTTTTCTTTGATCGCTTCAAGGCGCGATAAGACCGTATTGTCTAAAACCATATCTCTTGTACATACCTTCATCCCGGCAATCAATTCCGGTTTAATGGCAATATCCAACTCTACAGTTTTATTCAATTTTGTTTCTAACATCTGTTTTAATGAAGATTTCTGTTTTGCATCTAATTCAGAAGCACTTTCCACCTTGATGATTTCAATATCGTGAGCATCACGATAACACATTAAGTATGCCTGATAAATCTGCGGCAAATTTGCGATCACATCATGTTCATTAAACACGAGTAACGTTTGCATCATCGTTGCATCAAGCCGATCTTCAAACAGATTCAAAAGCCATGTTTTTTTTGTCGCTTTTGTAATCTTTGGATGAGATAAGGCAAGCACAAAATCTTTTTCCTGCTGCCAAATTGAAGATAAGCTTTCTAGATCAGACATATACTTTTCTTCTTTACCTGTATCTCTTGCAATTTCAAAAATAGCTTGAGCATAAGGCGTCCAAGTTTCTACCATTTAGAATTTCCTGCCTTGTCGATAAAATCATCAATATATTTCTTTTGTGTTTCTTCATCCATTTCTTTAGAAACAAGCTTCTTGGCTGCTTCCAAAGCAACTGAAGAAATGGCGTCCTTCATTTCTTTTTCCGCATTACGTTTATCACGCTCTATGTCTTCTTTAGCTCGTTCCTTGATGCGTGAAACTTCATTCTGGGTTTGTTGCAATATCTGCTGTTTTTCTTCCGATGCTTCAGCACGTGCAGATTCGATGATTGAATGTGCTTCTTTCCCAGCATTCTTCATCTTTTCCACATACTGCTCTTTGATATCTTCCGCTTCTTTTTTTAATTGTACAGAAGAATCAATATTCTCTTGGATCAATGCTTGTCTTTTTGAAATTAAAGTTAACAATTTATCCCAAAAAAACTTCTTTGCGATCATAACAATCAAAAAAGTTGAGATACAAACTAAAACAACATCCGTTAAAGAAATTCGCAGATAGTTATCAATATTGAAACCATCCATATCTATACCCAATCGTTACCCTTTTATAAAAATTAATAGAATGGCAATTACTAATGAATAAATACCTGTTGTTTCGGCTAAGGCAATACCAAGAACCATGATTGACTGAATCTTGCTGGCAGCTTCTGGATTTCGAGCAACACTCTCAGCACCTTTACCTGCAGCAAATCCCTGTCCAATACCTTGACCAAGACCCGCTACCATGGCAATACCAGCACCTAAAAGTGCCATACCCTGTACGAAAAATTCATTAAATTCCATTTTGTTTTTCCTCCTTGTTTATTCTTCTTCTGCCACTTGCTGTCCTAAATTGAACGAAGCTAATGTAAAGAAGATATATGTTTGAATCACGCCAGAAAATATATCAAAATACATGTGTAAAAATGGTGTTACTGAAAGTCCCAACACCCCCCAAGGCATTAATGCCTTGATTAATGTATATACAAGCATCGTAATGATACTTCCGGCCAAAATATTTCCAAATAAACGCATCGTCAAAGAAATTGGCAAAGCCATTTCTCCAATGATGTTCAGTGGTGTTAATATCACCATAGGTTCTGTGAGCTCTTTTAATCGAGCAATAAGTCCACCTTTTTTGATGGCATTACCTTGAATCATCAACCACATCGTAATAGCCAATGTCGCATTAAAGCTTACATTGCTGGTCGGATTTTGTAATCCAATCAATCCGATCAAGTTTGATGCAATCATCATCAAGATCAATGTTCCAAAAAGTGGGATATATTTTTTTGTGGTTTCTCTTAAATTTCCTTTAATCACAAAAAGCACCAGATTCAATGCTTCTTCACTAATATAAACAATTCCCTTACTGGCTTTCGATGGATCTTGTCTCTCGATTTTTTTGCCAGCAACGATAAAGAAAGTTGCAAAAACGACACATAAAATCAGCCATACTAAAATCGACTGCTGAATTTCCAAAGTGAATGAACCAACATGAATCTCTAAAGCACTAATGCTAGGCATTCTTATCCATCCTTCCCTCTAATAAAGCATAAACAAATATTGAAAGCTTGTGACATAAAAATCCCACAAGCAAGGCAATGATTGAAATATTTAGATAGACGAAAAATCCAAATATTACAGCGTATATAATATAACGAACTATATAATTAGCTGCACCTTGACGTTTTGATAGTTTCTCATCCGGTTTTAATGAAAGTGCCATCTGCACAATCATAGCATATCCTATAAGTCCTGTACCCAATCCAACCAGGACTCCTACCAGAACATAGATATCATTAAACAACAATCCAGCTATAATCGCAACACTTATTCCAATTAAAAGAGAATAAATTACGATTTTTTTGTTCATTGATGTAACTTCATTCATGTTTATTTGCCTTATGTAACAATATGTAGATTGAACCTACTACACTATATATCAAACCAACAATGATAAAAATTGGTGTCGTATTTAGCCATTCATCCAATTTATATCCTAGAAATAAACTTAATAAAATATTTACTAACAGTACACCAGAAAACGTAAACGGCTTCATTTACTTTGTACCAAAAATACGATCTCCGGCATCTCCTAAACCAGGAACAATGTACCCTTTTTCATTTAGATGATCATCTAAACTTGCTAGATAAATATCTACATCCGGATGTGCTTCTTCAACAACTTTGACTCCTTCTGGTGCGCCGACAAGGCATACAAGCTTGATCGAAGTTGCTCCTTGTTTTTTAACCATATCAATTGCCGCAACACTAGATCCACCTGTTGCAAGCATTGGATCGACTATAATAACGGCTGCCTCATCCATATTTGAAGGATATTTTTCAAAATAAGGATGTGGTTCTAACGTTTCTTCATCACGATACATTCCAATATGAGCAATCCTTGCAGTAGGAATCAAATTTTGTATTCCGTTTACAACGCCAAGACCTGCTCTTAGAATCGGAACGATTACAACATCCTTTGCCATTTCATAACCAATTGTCTGACATAAAGGTGTTTCAATTGGAATTTCGTTCAAAGGAAGATCTCGTGTAACTTCATAAACCATTAGGCCTCCAATTTCATCTAAATTTTGACGAAAATCTTTTGTACCCGTTTCTTTTTTACGCATAATTGTAAGCTTATGCTTGATCAATGGATGATCAAATACTGTTAACATATTTTTACCTCGCAATCTCTACCCATTATAACAAATCCATTTTTAAAAATAAAATTAAAACGACTTGATTGTAAGTATCTCATGCTGTTTTGCAGCACGAATATTCACACCACGATATGGAAGATCCTTTTTTAAGAAATGATCATGAATGCATTTTAATGCAATAGATGGATCATTTGCTTCTTCTGAAATATGAGCTAAAACAATTTCTTTTGTTTTAGAATTGATCAATGAAGCTAGATTAGAGCTGGCATCCAAATTATTCAGGTGACCACTATCTCCCAAAATACGCTGTTTCAAAAACATTGGACGATTCGTATTCATAAGCGTTTCAATATCATGATTACTTTCAAATATATAATAATCAGCATTTTCTAAATATGTTTTAACTTCATTGGAAACGTATCCTGTATCCGTTACATATACCAATTTTTTGCCATCTGCATAGATTACATACCCAACAGTATTTGGGCTGTCATGCGATAAAGAAATGACTTGAATATGAAATTCATTGACATCAAATTCCTGAAGTGGTCTAACAATACGATGATTGTCTAAATCTTTTAGATCGCAATATGAATAAACAGGAAGATGTCTAAAATGCTTTAGTTGTGATACATGATCGGTGTGTGCATGAGTGACCAACAATGCATTTAAATCGTCAACTCTTTGATTTACACTACCTAATGCATTCATTAAATATTTTTTTGTCGATCCACAATCAATTAATAAAGAACTGTTTTTCGTTCGAATTAGACAACTGTTCCCCTTTGAACCGCTACACAATAGATCAACCTGCATAAATATCTTCCTCTGTACTGGCATAATTCGTAAATCGAGAAATTCCTTTTTCAAAGGCTAAATGAATCTTACCAATGCTACCATTACGATGTTTAGCCAAAGAAAGATCAACGACTTCAGTTTCGTCCTGACCTTCTTTATCTTTGTCATAATAATTAGCTCGATATAAAAACATAACGATGTCGGCATCCTGTTCAATAGATCCAGATTCTCGCAAATCGGATAACTGCGGTTCATGATCTGTCCTTTCTTCAACCTTACGTGATAACTGAGATAAGGCAATAACTGGACATTCCATTTCTTTTGCCAATATCTTTAAATTTCGTGATATATCGGATACTTCCTGTTGTCTTGAATCAGCTCTTGAGCCTGTGATTAACTGCAAATAATCAATCACAACAAGTGAAATTGACCCGTATTCACTTTTTAGTTTACGTACCTTGGAAAAAATCTGAGATACTTTAATACTACTCGTATCATCAATAAAAATCTTTCTTTCACTTAAACGAGTTCCTGCTTCATAAAGTCTTGACATCTCATCTGCATTTAAACGTCCATCTCTCAACTTATTAGAAAGAACCTGACTTTCACTGGACATTAGACGCTTCATTAAAGAATCACTAGGCATTTCCAGTGAGAATACTGCTACGCAACCCTCATTTCGTTTTGCCACTTGACTTGCAAAATTTAGTGCCAGTGCTGATTTTCCCATTGCTGGACGTGCCGCCAAAATGATCAAATCACCTCTTTGAAATCCATTGGTCATCTTATCTAGATCAGTGTATCCTGTCTGGATCCCAGTAATACCCTGTTTTGACTTTAAAGCTTTTAATTCCTCAATAACACGATTGACGATCTCCTGGCTGGATTCAAACTCTGCTCCTCGACGCTGTCTTGTCACATCCATGATCGAACGTTCTGCATCATCCAAGATCGTA
Source organism: Faecalitalea cylindroides (assembly GCF_028321995.1). Lineage (NCBI taxonomy): Bacteria > Bacillati > Bacillota > Erysipelotrichia > Erysipelotrichales > Erysipelotrichaceae > Faecalitalea > Faecalitalea cylindroides. Next base: position 85,213 of record NZ_JAQLXG010000006.1, on the reverse strand, counting down.
TCTATGTCTTCAGGAGATTCATATCCTTCCTGGGCAATTTTATCGGCCGCATAGATCAAAGCTCTCAGTTGCGCCTTGTTTTTGATTGTTTCGATATAATGTCTTGCGTTTGCACTTGAAATTGCAGAGTCTGCCAGTCTAACGATATAATCGGCTCCTCCTGCTGCTTCAAGTTCATCTTTATCCTGCAAACGCGTAACGATCGTATTGATATCAAGAGGCTGACCATTATCCTTGATTTCTTTCATGCACTGAAAAATACGTTGATGACTTGGCGTAAAAAACTCATCAGGACTTAAATCTAAGTCCTGACAATCGTTCATTACATTTGGATAAATCATCAACGATCCTAAAAGTGACTGTTCAATTTTTAAAGAGTTTGGAAGTTCTCTAGTCATAATTTACCCCTTCGGACGTACTTGAACAACAATTTCCCCAATTACCTGTCCTTTATATAAGTCTACTTTTACACGTGTTGTTCCAATGCTGGAAACAGGAATATCCATATGAATCTTTCGTTTATCTACGATAATTCCTTTTTTATTTAATGCTTCGGCAATCTGCTTGCTGGAAACAGAACCAAAAGCCTGTCCATCTTTTCCTGTATTTAACATAAATTCAACTGGCGTAGTTTTTAGTTCTTCTGCAATTTTTTCAGCCTGTTTTTTTAAATCTTCTTCATGCAGTTTCTTTTCTTCCAACTGATGATCTAAAACCTTAACAGATCCTTTGGTATAAGCAACCGCCATTTTATTTTTGATCAAGAAGTTTCTCGCATATCCGTCACTTACTTCTTTGACCTCATCTTTCTTACCTACATTTTTAACATCCTTAAGCAAGATTACTTTCATGTTCTTCCTCCTCTAATATCTGTAACAATTCCTTTTTTAATTCTTCCGGTTCTGTAGATTTTTTCTCTACAGCAGCCGCACTGAAATGACCTCCACCATCTAAGGCTTCCATGATTTTCTGCACATTATAAGTGCCATCACTTCGAGCACTGATTGCAGCCGTTGTTGGCTCATTGATTACTTTACCAATTGTAAATGATGCCACACAACCTCGAACCAGTAATAAACTTTCACTAACTTGAGCAAGTATTGTCTTGTCTACAGGTTCATTCACACATACAACTAGATATTTACCAAAATAAGTTGAAGCCATTTGAATCAAATGATGTTTCAAGGTAAATCTAGAAAAATCTTCACAAAGAGCTTTTTCAGCAATCGCAGCATTTGCGCCCCAGGAGCGAAGTGCCGCTGCCGCTTCAAATGTCCTTGCATCGGTATGCATCTTGAAACGGTTTGTATCAACCAAGATGCCTAAATACATGATCGTTGCTTCTGCTTCATAAATTGGAATATGATTTGGAATATTCTGCAAAAGTTCAACAATCAATTCACATGTGGATGATGCTGTACTTTCAACATACGTTAACATTGGATGTTTGACAAATGACTCATTACGACGATGATGATCTAATACAATAATTCTTTGTGCATGAGAAACAAAGTCTTTGGCACTTGAAATAGCCGGTATTCCATGATCGACCATGATTAAAAGATCTTCTTCATAATCCATCATGCTCATCGCCTCGCTGATCGTGATAAAATTATGTCTTTCATGCAAAACATCTTGATATTTATCCATCAAATCTTGAAGTTGCGAATCTCTAGGTACATCTTTTAATACGATATACGCTGTTTTATTTAGACCCGTTACCCAATTGGACATACTAAGAGCTGCACCCATACAGTCAAAATCTGACATGATATGCCCGCTAATAAACACTTTACTAGAATCATTGATTGCTTCCTGGATTGATTGTGCCATAATGCGAACACGAACTTTTGAACGAGTGGAGCTCGTTTCCGAATTTCCTCCAACAAATTGCACAGTTCCACTAGAAGCGCGAATAGCAACCTGGTCTCCACCACGTGATTGAGCCAATTCGATCAATTCATTAACCATGCCGTCTAAGATCTTAAAATCATTGGTTCCATAAGCAAAAGCCATGCTCAAAGTAATTGATACATCAAGATGATTGGCTTCATCTTTGATCACCTGTAAAATAGTAAAATTTTGAGAACGTACTTTCTTTAAAATTTCCTGATTGCATACAACAAAGAAACGATCTGATCTCAATCGTCTAATCAACATATTGTTCTCTTTGGCCCAAGAAATGATCGGAGAGCGCAAATGTGTATTGATCTTGGCAATCAACTCTTCATCTTCATACGATTGATATTCCATGTAGTTATCAAGCTGCATCAACCCTACAACTATTCCGTTATTCAAATAGTCTTGGCGCAAATTATAATAATCGGTTATTTCTCGTACATATAGTATTTGTGCATCGCTCTTACGTGTGATCTCATAAATCTTATCTTCATATTTCCCAATCACAACATCCACATCTTCATCAAAAATTGTACGTATATTTTCGATCCATGATGTAAGTTTGTGATTCACAATATCGATATTATTTTCTTTAAAATATGGTGAAGCCCAAGTTACAACATATTCATTATCATAAGTCAAGATCCCAATATGGCCAAAACTTAAAGCATCTTTAGCATCTTTCCCCAATACTCTGGAGATATCAACCTCGGTTTTGACTCCATGGATCCTTAATGATCTCCAAAGACCGATAAACGCTAGTGAAAATAATATAATCAATAAAACTCCAATTAGCGTAAACCAGTATTCTGTGCGAGTAATCGCATAGATCACAAAACAAATTGATAAGATAATAGATGCGATATACAGACTTCGCCACTTTTCAAACTGTTTCATATAAACCTCTACCCTAAACTTTTTTTCTTAGTTGAAATAAACAATCCAACTCCCCCATCAGCATCCACAATAAATTAATACCAGGAACAAATGCCAGAAAAATTGCCAAAAAAGAGAATTGTCTATTATTCCGCTTAATACTGTGATACATAAAATAGATCACACCATAATACAACAATAAAGCACAATCAAAGAGCCATATCAACATAATGATATCCAAGACCCCTTTTGAACATTCTATCACATTTTGAGATAAAAAGAATATACCCCAGATGAATAGTGATACGATTCCGACTACTTTTGAGCTTTTTTGTTGGGAAATTGGTGTCAAAGGACGATATGGTAAATGCATTCGTATACAGATCATCAAAGAAACAAGATGAATGCACAATGCCTGCAGCAAAGATAAAAATGCCACAAACAAGATTATAAATACTCCCATATCAATGAATGGTATAATAGCTCTAAAAGATTCAAACTCACTAACAAGATCATAGCCAAATAGATACGACCAAACAACAACCGTACATACATTAGATAATACCGAAAACACCAGACAAATCAAAAAGTTCGTCATATTTCGCCATTGATAAAAGAGTCCCAATCCGTAAACATATCCAGTAATCAAAGAAGTCCAACTATAAAACCAAGTTGTAAATCCACCTAACAAAAAAGTCATCAAAGCCATTGCAATACCGACAATTGCTCCTGATTTAGGTCCACTCATGGCAGTATAGATCAATACAGGAAATACAAAAAGCCATGAAGCACTGGCTTCAATCATTAAACCTGTCTGTTGATTCAAAAATAAAAGAACGCCATAAATAGCGCAAACCATGGCTCCACGCGTTATTTGATTTGTTTTCATAGCAATATTTTAACATATAAATTTATCAAAAAAAGCTATTTAACGTATTCAAACGTAAATAGCATCACAATAAAGAGCGAAAAATTGTTTTTCCTAACATTTTTCTCCAATTCACTTTATAACAAATCACACTAAACAACAATGTAACTAAGCATCCCGCAAAAACATCAATGATCGAATGCTGTTTTAAAAATACTGTTGAAGCACAGATCAAGATCTGCCAAACAATAATCAGAATCCGCCAAACCGGATGATTTTTTTTCAATTTTTTTGAATTCCACACTGCAACCATGACAGCTGTTGAAATGGAAACATGCAAAGATGGACAAACATTGGTAGGTGTATCAATGACCCACAAAAGATTAACGATCTGATCAAAAATATTTCTAGGTACTAGATCAAAACGCAAATCTGTGTAATTAGGAAATAGAAAATAGATGATAAATATTAGAGTTGTACCATTCATCATTATAAAACTTAGATCCTGGTAATCCTTTTTATCATAGAACATAAAAAAGATTAGAGATCCGACAAAAGCAATATACCAGCTAACATAAAAAATCAAAAAGTAACTGTTAAAAGGTATCTTGTCATCTAAATTACTGTGAATCAGATACTGTGGTTCACTGATTTGTTCCATGAGAAAAAAAGCCAAAAGATAAAGAATCAAATACAAAAAAGAGTAGCAGTATTTATGTTCCTTGACCCATTCCATTATTCTTTTCATGCATCCTCCTATCCTCTAATTATCATCACGAAGGAGATTATACCACACTCGATTTTAGCTTCAATGACAATATTCATCTTTTCACAAAGATCTTTAACAATTGCCATTCCTAAACCACTTCCATTATTACCTCTTGAATGATCCGCTTGATAAAATCGATCAAATATATGTTCTACCTCAATATGTTCCCCTTTGATCGCATTGGAAAACACACAAACAAGATCTTTTTCTTTTCTATAGAGTTCGATTTGAAAAGGCATACTACCATAACGAATAACATTCATAAGTAGATTTTGAAAAACTCTTTTCATTTGATCTGCATTGATATATCCTTCTAAGTTTTCGTCTTCACAAACAATCTTCGGCTCCAATCCTATTTTCGATAATTGAGGATAATATGATAAAAGGACATCGCACAACAAAGGATAAACTGGTTGTTTTTCCAAAATAAATGGTTTATTTTGCGTTTGAAGCTTTGTATATAAGAAAAATGAATCTAACATGATTTCCATATCGTTTAATCGTTTTGTGATAATATCAATATACTGAACCTGTTTATCACGATTTGCACTTTCAAGCATTTCTACATATCCTTGAATACTAGTCAATGGTGTTCGTATATCATGAGAGATGTTCGAAATCAATTCTTTGATCGTTTCTTCCTGGTGCAAATGTTTAACATATAAAGATTTATTATCTTCCCTTTGCATCTCAAAAAGCTTTATGATTTTCAACAAAGGTTTATAACGTACACTAGAAGAAATTCGCATAGAGCTATTATTTTCTTGAATATACTCTATCTGATCTTGGCAAGACATAATTTCCTTTTTTAAGCCCATGTATTTAAAAATCAAATAAACACAAAGAATTGCTAAAATCAAAACAATCAATTCTACCATAAACAACCTCTCCTTTTATAGAAAAGAGGGCCATTCAATGACCCTTAACTTTATTCTATTTTTAGCACTTCATAAAAACAAGTTTATTCTAAGTCTTTTTTCTTTAAAATAACCATGTTTAATAAAATACCAATACCTAGAGCAAAGATACCTACAATCATAGTGTTTAAATAAACATCCGAGATACGATAAGGTAATGTTCCAGATAAATAATAAATAGCATTTTCATACACTGACAAATTAAACCATTCTTGAAAGAATATATATACCATCCCAAACAAAATTCCAAATGTATATAAAAATATTAGAATGGTAGAGACTATATTCTTTTTGCTTAAATGAATGAACAATTCCAGAAATGATCCAACAGCCGTCGCTAATAAAAGTTGAATCACATAATAAATAACATAATCAAAAATGGAAATCGTTCCGAATCGACCTTGTATGAAACCGACTGTAATCAAAGAAAAAATGATATTTATAAATGAAAATACAATATAATAAATTACAAAGATTAATAATCTAGATATCGATAGTTTTAATTTGTCTGTTTGGTACGGATACACATTTTTTATAAATCCAGAAGTATATTCTTCATTTAGATAGATAACATACATCAACATAACAATAATCATAAAAATAGCACTCTTTGGAAAATAATATAAATATTCGGCAAAATTACCAATCTGCGCATCGTAGTTCGCAAAAGCAGTATTTGACATAACGTTCACGGAAGGCATTGTTAAACAAATCGTCATGATCGACATGATAAAAACACCTATCTTGAAAGAACGAATATGCAATATACGATACAAATCACTTCTTAACATATTCAACATTATTCAATTCCCCCATTTCTACTTAGAAAATATTCCTCTAAAGACTGAGAATTTAACATGCATGAATAAACAGCTATATCATTCATTACAAGCATTTTTATGATTTTATCCGAGCTAACCTCATCAAAAATATGTAATGTATTCTTATCTATAACCGCGTAAGAATAAATGCTTAACATTTGCTCCAAAAGCATGCTTGCTTTTGAAGAAGAGTCAACCTTTATTTGCAAATACTGTCGGCATCGTTGGTTTAATTCTTCGTTTGTAACACATTCGATCAACTTACCTTTTTTCATGATTCCATAGCTGGCTGCTACTTTATTTAATTCTTCCAAAATATGAGAACTAATTAGAATCGTTTTACGCTCTTCTTTATTAAGACGAATCAAGAGCTTTCGTATACTTTCAAAACCTTTTGGATCAATACCATTGGTAGGTTCATCAAGAATCAATAAATCCGGATCTTGAATAAGTGTCATTGCAATCGCTAGTCTTTGTTTCATCCCCATAGAAAACGTTTTAACTTTTTTCTTTCCTGTGTGTGCAATATCACAAAGTTCTAACAGCTCACAAAGTCTTTTGTCATCATTGCATCCTAGTGCTAAAGCTTTGGTTTTCATATTGTCAAAAGCTGTCATTGAACCTAATAATCCGGCTTCTTCAATCAATACTCCCATTCGACGATATAAGTATTTGTCTTCTGAAGGTTTATGACCAAAGATCTTAAAATCACCACTGGTGCTATTGACCATTCCTGAAAGCATCTTCATCAATGTAGATTTTCCAGCTCCATTTTCACCAATAAGACCAAATATTTCTCCCTGCACAATTTGTAATGATATTTGATCTACAGCGGTCGTATGGCGATACTTCTTGGTCAAAAGATTCGTTTCAATCGCATATTTATCCATTTTGGATTCCTCCTTCATGACTTAAGTATAAAAAAGAATATTTTAAAAACATCAAAGAAAAAGGAAAGAAAGTTTAAAGATTTACTCTCTTTCCAATTTTAATTTAAACCCTATTCCCCAAACCGTTTCGATAATATCACGTCCTTTACATTTATTACGGATATTACTAATATGAACAGACACAGTCTTGTCATCCGCTGCATAAATATCATCCCATGCATATTCATAGATATCTTTTTTAGAAAATGCTCTTTTAGGATACTGCATCAAGAGTTCCATGATACGATATTCATGTTTTGTTAAAGAAACTTTTGTATCATCTATCTGAAACGTTCTTTGATCTGGGTATAAGATAAGATTTTGTACTATGATTCCATCATCCTTATCGGTGTGATGTTTTCTTAGTTGAACATTTATTCTTGCCTCTAATTCTTCCAGGGCAAATGGTTTGGTAATATAATCGTCTGCTCCTATAGCTAATAAAGAAACTTTATCTTCAATCGTATTTTTAGCACTGACAATAATGACTGGGACATCATATTCTTTCTTGATTTTTGTTAAAGCTTGTTTTCCATCAAGACCCGGAAGCATCAAATCCATCAAGATCAAATCGCAGTTTTCTTGTTTTTGTACCAACAGAGCCTCTGTACCAGAATATGCGTGTTCACACTGAAATCCTCTTTTATTTAAATATTCTTTCACCATATCGTGGATCGTATTATCATCTTCAACGATTAATATTTTGTTCATAATCAAAACCTCACTTAAAACTAAACTCTTTCAATCAGAACCACACATTCTAAACCAGTCGTTTGACAAAACATATCAACTGGTTGAATAAACTTACAGGAATAGCCTTGTTCTTTAAACAAGATCAAATCTCGAATCAATGTCTCTGGATTGCAGGAAATATAAACAATTTTTTCCGGCTGTATCGTTGATATATCTTCAATGCCTTGAGGAGTCATACCTTTTCTTGGAGGATCCACAAATACAACATCGATCTGCTCTTCTTTTTGTGCGCACTTTCTGGCAAATTCAGTGGCATCTTGACAAATATAACGACAGTTTTCTATCTGGTTTATTCGACAATTCTCTTTAGCATTCTTTACTGCTTCCTGAACAATTTCAACACCGATCACTTCTTTTACATATTTTGAAACAGCCATACCTATCGTACCAACACCAGAATATAGCTCAATACAGCGCATATCTTTATTAAGGTCTGCTGCCTTTATAGCCTGTTCATACAGAACTTCCATCTGTACAGGATTGACTTGATAGAATGATTTAAAATGAAGCTTAACCTTATTCGATAAACAAGATTCATAAATGAACTCTCGGCCATATAATACTTCATAGTCTTTTCCTAATATTACATTGTCTTTTCTTGTATTCAAATTAAAGACAACGCTTTGAATATCTGGAAATTTCTGAATCAATTTTTGAATCAAATCACCAAAATTATTTCGCTTAGATCCTATAAATACAATTTGACATTCGTTTGTCTTATACGCATGGCGCATTAAAATGTGGCGTAAACCTTGTGCCATATCCAAAGTTATATGTTCTTGAATAAACTTATAGAGTTCATTGATTTTTTTAGATTGGATCATACAGTGATCACAACAGACAATATCATTCGAATGTAAACGATAAAATCCCATCAAGATCTTTCCATCTTTGATTTGAACTGGAAATTGGGCTTTGTTTCGATAATAAAAAGGATGTTCCATTCCCAACACATCTCTTACTTCAACATCTTCAAGTCTTTTTAAAACGCGATTCTCTAAATGATCACGTTTTCTTTTTAATTGAGCTTTATAGTCTATGTGTTGATATTGGCAGCCACCACATTTATTGAAAACTTTACAGGCTGGTTCTATGCGATCTTGACTTGTTTCTAAAAACTGCATTATTTTTCCAAAAGCATAGCTTTTTTGTACTTTTAATATTCGGATATTTGCCTTTTCCCCTTTTAAAAGACCAGGAACAAAAACGACCATATCATCAATTTTTACAATTCCTGCGGCTTGATTTGTTTCATCTATACAAGTAACGACATATTCTTCATTCTTCTTCATAACAAAAGTATAATAACTGAGTTTTATAAAAAGTGCAATTCGTATTGACAATTATAATATGTTCACTATAATAAATAGCGTGCTATGAATTATAGATAGCGTGCTATGAAAAAAAGGAGGGCAAGATGAATAACCGTAAATATGGGTATGGATTTTATTTCAGGTGCATCCAATCGCAATTGGAAAAAGCCATGAATGAACAATTAAAAGAATTTGATCTTACCAAAAGCCAACTCGATATTTTACGCTTTTTAAAATACGTAAAGAAAGATCATGTAAATCAAAAAGATATTGAAGAGTTTTTTCATATTTCTAATCCCACTGTCACCGGTTTATTAAATCGTATGGAACAAAAAGGATATGTAGTAAGGGTCCATAGCCCAGATGACAAACGGATTCGCTATATTCAAATCACAGATAAAGTAGAAGATATCGACAAAAAGATCAAAAAACATATCGATTATTCAGAAGGCGTTATTGCCAAGGGCCTTTCGCAAGAAGAAAGAAATTTGTTGTTTAAACTCCTTGCGAAAGTGAAAGATAATTTAATAAAGGAGGAAGAGAACCATGTTAAAGACATTGATTAGTCAGATCAAACAATATAAATCTAATACGATCAAGACCCCAATCTATGTTGCTATTGAGGTTATCATGGAAGTTTTAATTCCTTATTTAATGGCTATTTTAGTCGACCAGGGAATTGAAAACGGTGATATGAAGGTCATATGGATTTATGGTTTCATTATGCTAATTGCAGCTATTATTTCATTAATTGCTGGTGCCTTAAGCGGAAAACATGCCGCCATTGCTTCAAGTGGATTTGCTAAAAATCTACGCGAAGCTGAGTATAAAAACATTCAAAACTTCGCTTTTGCTGATATTGATAAATATTCAACAGGCGGGTTGATTACTCGTATGATGACGGACGTCACAAATGTTCAAAACGCATTTCAAATGTTGATTCGCGTTTGTGTTCGTTCCCCGTTGATGTTGATTTCCTCATTGTTCATGGCATTTATGATCAATCATGAACTAGCTTTAGTCTTTGTTGGAGTTATAATTTTTCTAGGTATCGTATTATTTGGCATTTCTATGGTTGTTCACCCAATTTTCCGTCGTTTATTTAAGCGATATGATTATTTAAATGCCAGCGTTCAAGAAAATGTATCCGGAATTCGTGTCGTGAAAGCTTATGTTCGTGAAGATCATGAAATCGAAAAGTTCCATAAAGAAAGTGACTTGATTTTCAAAATCCAACAAAAAGCTGAAAAAATCTTAATCTTTAACTCTCCTGTAATGCAGCTTAGCGTATATGGATGTATCCTGCTGATTTCATGGTTAGGAGCACATATGATTGTTGGTGGTTCTATGACCACAGGAGAATTAATGAGCTTGTTTACATATACCACAAGCATTCTCATGTCATTAATGATGTTATCCATGGTATTTGTTATGGTCATCATGTCTGTAGCTAGTGCACAACGTATTGCCGAAGTTATCAATCAGAAGAGTTCTTTAACTTCACCTGAAAATGGTTTAAAAGAGGTAAAGAACGGTGATATCGTTTTTGATCATGTCTATTTTAATTATGGAACGGGTAAACATGATGATGGATCCTTTGTTTTGGATGATGTTTCTCTACATGTCCCAAGTGGTTCCACGCTTGGAATTTTAGGAGCTACAGGTAGTGCCAAAACAACCTTTGTACAATTGATTCCTCGCTTATATGATGTTACATCCGGTTCAGTCAAAGTAGCTGGCAAAGATGTCAAAAATTATGATTTAAAAACATTGCGTGACAATGTTGCTATGGTATTACAAAAAAACGTGCTTTTCTCGGGTACGATCAAAGAAAACATGCGTTGGGGTAATGATGATGCAACAGATGAAGAAATCATTGAAGCTTGCAAATTAGCACAAGCCGATGAATTCATCCAAAAAATGCCTGATAAATATAACACATATATTGAACAAGGAGGTACAAACGTATCCGGTGGACAAAGACAACGTTTATGTATTGCCCGTGCTTTATTGAAAAAACCAAAAATCTTGATCTTAGATGATTCAACTAGTGCTGTCGATACTAAGACAGATGCCTTGATTCGCCAGGCATTCTTAGAAAAAATTCCGGATACAACAAGAATTATTATTTCTCAGCGTATTTCATCTATTCAAGATGCTGATCAAATCCTAGTTTTAGATGATGGAATCATCTCTGGTCTAGGGACACATGAAGAGTTATTAAAAACAAACAAACAGTATCGTGAAACTTTCGAAGCTCAGCAGAAAGGAGGTAGTTTAAGTGAATAGTACTATCTATGGATTAAAACGCGTTCTGCAGGAAACGTTTAATCGATATAAATTAGCATGTATTTCAGTATTAATCTTAATTATCGTTTCTGCTTTTGCCAATGTTTATGGCAGCATGTTTTTAAAAACTTTGATTGATGATTATATTACACCGATGTTATCTCAGGAAACACCTGACTTTAATCCATTGATCCAAGCAATTATGACATTAATATGTATCTATATTGTAGGCATTCTTTCTACTTATGCATTCAATCGTATCATGGTTACAGTTTCTTTAGGAACTTTAAAATCAATTCGTGATGAATTATTTGAACATATGGAAACTCTACCAATTAAATTCTTTGATACACATGCTCATGGTGACATCATGTCGATTTATACAAATGATACGGATACATTGCGTCAATTGCTGTCACAAAGCTTACCACAGATGATTAACTCATTGATAACGATGATTTCTGTATTTATATCAATGTTGATTTTAAATATTCCTCTTGCAATTGTAACTTTGATTATGGGGGGAATCATGGTTATTACCAGTCGTTTGATTACCAAAAAATCAAGTTTCTACTTCCGTCGCCAACAAAAAGATTTAGGTATTGTTAATGGGTTTATTGAAGAAATGATGGAAGGATGTAAAGTTATTAAGGTCTTTACACATGAACAAGACAGTATTAAAGATTTTGATAAACTTAATGAGCAGCTTTTTGAAGCTAGCACAAATGCCAATATGTTTGCCAACATCTTAATGCCTATCGTAATGAATATCGGCTATGTGTCTTATGTATTAACTGCTGTTGTAGGTTCCATTCTTGCAATCAATAACATGGCGGGATTAACATTAGGAACTATTGCTGCTTTCTTACAGTTAAATCGTTCATTTAACGCACCTATCGGACAGATTTCTCAACAATTAAATGCTGTTGTTATGGCAGGAGCTGGTGCACAACGTATATACTCTGTACTAGATGAAAAACCAGAAATCGACGATGGTAAAGTTACGCTTGTAAGTGTATATTACGATGATGATGGTAATGTTCATGAAACAGATAAGAATACCAGCAAGTGGTGCTGGAGACATCCAAGAGCTAATGGAGCTATTGAATATGTCCCTTTAAAAGGCGATGTTCGTTTCAATGATGTTGTATTCGGATACACGCCTAAGAAAACGATTTTACATGATATCAATCTTTATGCTAAACCAGGTCAAAAAGTTGCTTTCGTTGGGGCAACTGGTGCTGGTAAAACAACAATAACGAACTTGATCAACCGTTTTTATGATATTCAAAACGGATCAATCACATATGATGGAATCGATGTTAAATTGATCAAAAAAGATGATCTTCGCCATAGTCTTGGTATCGTTTTACAAGATACAAACTTATTTACCGGCACGATCATGGATAATATTCGCTATGGTAAACTGGATGCAACCGATGAAGAATGTATCGCTGCTGCCAAACTTGCTAATGCTCATGATTTTATCAAACATCTAGAACATGGTTATCAAACACAGTTAACAGCGGGTGGCCAAAGTCTTTCTCAAGGACAAAGACAATTATTATCAATTGCCAGAGCAGCTGTAGCCAATCCTCCTGTATTGATTTTAGATGAGGCAACAAGCTCCATCGATACACGAACAGAAAAGATCGTTCAGGATGGTATGGATAAACTGATGGAAGGTAGAACCGTATTTGTAATTGCGCATAGGCTTTCGACAATCCAAAACTCAGATGCAATCATGGTACTTGAAAATGGTCGAATCATTGAACGTGGAAATCATGATGAGTTATTGAAACAAAAAGGTACATACTACCAGTTATACACAGGAGCCTTTGAACTTGAATAGTTCAAGGCTTTTTTATTTGTTTAGAAAAATTTAAGAATTTATACCATTTTATCCTAAGTTTTATTCTATATCCTAATAATGGTGATAGATATGACAGATACAAAAAGAATTTTTCAAGTGACAACCATCTTAGGAACGCTCTTCTTGATTGGTTTGATTCTTTATTTCTTAAGTCAAGGATATTTTACTGATTCAACAAAATTACAGGCATTATTAAACCAAACCGGTATATTTGCTCCTTTACTATTTATCCTGCTTCAAATATTTCAGGTAATCATTCCAATTATTCCAGGTGGAGCAAGTTCAGCTTTAGGAATTGTTGCATTTGGACCTATTTGGGGATTTGTCTATAATTATGCCGGACTAGTCATAGGTTCTATTCTGGCTTTCTTATTAGTCAAAAGATATGGCAAAACCTTTATTCTTAAAGTATGTGATCAAAAAACCTATGACAAATATATCGGATGGTTAGATAAAGGTAAGAAATTCGATAGATTTTTTGCAGCTGCTATCTTTTTTCCATGTGCTCCAGATGACATACTGTGCATGATTGCCGGCCTTACCAGCATGACCTTAAAAAAATTCAGTATGATTATTATTTTAGGAAAACCTTTAGCTTTGATTGCCTACTCATATGGGTTAAGTGAAATATTGAAAATTATCGACCATTTTATTTAGGAGGATTTATGATAGAGATCTTAATTTATACAATTGGAATAGTATGTGCTGGATTTGGCTTTTATATTCATTATCAGAAATGATAAAATAAATAGCGAGGTATATGAAGTATGGAACACACAGTATTAGTTGTTGAAGACGAAAAAGGAATTCGAGAAGCAATCGGAATTTATATGAAAAACCAAGGCTATCATGTAATTTTAGCTAAAAACGGTAAAGAAGGTCTTGAAAAAATCCATGAAAATGATGTACATCTTGCAATCGTTGACATTATGATGCCCGTCATGGATGGAATCACCATGGTCATGGAAGTTCGTAAAAAATATGACTTCCCTATCCTTTTCTTAAGCGCCAAAAGTGAAGACATGGATAAGATATTTGGTTTAAATATTGGAGCGGATGATTATATTACTAAACCTTTTGAATCTATGGAATTGATTGCAAGGGTTCGTTCCCAATTAAGAAGATATGAACAAATTCTAGAACTTAAAAATCAAAATACAAGTACCAAGAATACTGGAAAATACATCGTTGGAGATTTAGAGTTAGATACTTTGACCAAACAGGCAAAGATTCAAGATAAACCAATTCATTTAACCCCCAAGGAATACCAGATCTTAGAACTCTTGATCAAACATCCTGGACAGGTCTTTTCAGCCAGTCAAATCTATGAAACCATTTGGAAGGAAGAAGCTATCAATACAGAAACAATCATGGTACACATACGAAAGCTTCGCGAAAAAATTGAAGTCAATCCTAAAAAACCTGTCTATCTAAAAGTTGTATGGGGCATTGGATATAAAATAGAGAAGGTATAACATGAAGCACAGATATTCTTTTATCACCAGCTTTTTTATCTTGATTACAGTTTGTACAATGGTCATTCTTGGACTTTTCAAAAATGTTCAGGAAAATGCTACCTACGATGAATTCGCTCTAGGAGATCAAACAGTAGAAGCTATTTCTTATCTTATGCTGGAAAAAGCCGCTGAATTAGATCCTAATTATGAGATGATCCAATTTGATGAAAGTAATGGTGCAATCTCTGATGAACAAAAAGCCAGTGTCAACAGCAGTCTTCGTTCTATGTTTTCTCAATATACTACGCTATTAGATAACGATGAAAACTTTGGGTATGAAATTCATTACAATGATCAAACGATATCACACAATATGCCAGAAAAGTTAGATAAATCTCAGGCGCTTTATTATAATGAAATCTATTTTGATAATGAATCCGTTCAAGCTTCACAAAATTCCTCCTATTATTACTATGACTTTTTAAATGAGGATGACCTATATTATGTCTATGAGCAAGCCAATGTTGTTTTAAATGGAAATGCGTATAATCAGGTATATATTAACTTACCTAAAAATATATCTTTTACCTTTTATATTCCTAAAGATCTTGAATCCAATCGAAAAATCATAGTGAACTCTCTAAATATACCCGATGCTTTTGCACAATTTTTAATTTTTGCGCTCATTATCGTTGCATTGATAATTCTGGTGTTTGTCTTAATATTTCCAATTGAGATTGAAACAAAAGCACAGCCATTTTGTTCAGCTGTACGCATGAAATTAGAAATTGCGGTTATTTTCTATACAAGTGCTTTAACACTCTTATTGGCAGGAAGTATTTATCTTTCTGGAAAAACAATGAATGGAGCTATTTTAAGATGGCTAGAACAATATAAGATCTTTCAACCTCAATTAATTTGTTATTTACTTAATTTTATTGTTTACATCATTACATTTACAACGATTGCCTGTGCTTATGTCTATATTAAAAATATGATCAAGAAAAAGCCTCTGCACTTTTTAAAGACAAACAGTCTGACTGGCATGCTTATTTCTTATATCAAGCTCTTTTTGGACAAGACCGCTTCTTTTGATTTAGCAAACGATTTAAATAAGAAGTTATTGATCTTTGTTGGAATCAATACCCTTGCATGCATTATTTTATGCTTATTTGGTCCTTTTGGTATTCTTCTAGCGATAGGTTATGGAATTCTGTGTTTCTTCTATCTAAAAAAACAATTAAACAAAGTTCAGGAAGATTATTTATCAACGCTTGAACATGCGATGTCTTTGGCAAAAGGTGATTTTGAAATCACGCAAAACCAGGATGCTGGCATCTTCAATTCCTTAGAATATGAATTATCTTCAATTCAAGTCGGATTTGAAACAAGTTTAAAAGAAAAGATCAAATCACAGAATTTAAAAACTGAACTGATCACAAATGTTTCTCACGATCTAAAAACACCTCTAACAGGTATCAAAAATTATCTTGAATTATTAAATAATCCAGATCTGGATTCAAAAACACGAAATGAATATCTAACAACATTGACCAACTATACAGACCGTTTAAATAATTTGATACAAGATTTATTTGAAATTTCCAAAGCAAATAGCGGAAATATCGATTTAGAACCACAAAAAATCAATTTGATCGAATTTATGGAACAGGTTCATGCAGAAAATATGTCTTTATTGGAAGAAAAAAATTTGATCCTTGTCTTTGAACACGATGACGAAGATATTTACTGCACATTTGATCCAGACAAAACAGTTCGTATCTTTGAAAATCTAATTTCAAATATTTCAAAATACACATTGGAAAATACGCGTGTGTTCGTAGAATGTAAAAAAGAAAAAAACTATGCGACCATCACATATAAAAACATCTCCAAGACATTCTTAGACTTTGATCCAGAACAGATCACAGAAAGATTTGTACGAGGAGATGCTTCCAGACATGAAAGTGGCAGTGGCCTAGGCCTTGCGATCATTAAAAGCTTTGCGGAAATTCAAGATGGTCAGTTTAAAATTGAAATTGACGGTGATGTATTTAAAGCCATCTTAAAGCTTCCATTATTCAAATAAATCTACATGACCAAAAGATTCAATCTGATCATCATGGACAATCAATCCTCCATCCTCATAGATGGCATAGACTGGTTGTCCTTTTTCTTTTAGAACTCGTTCTATACTTTGTTTTTGAATATTGGAAGCGTGATAATGCACTTCTATCTTAAAACCTTCTATACATCCGAAACCTGGTAAATATTGAAAAGTAGGATAATCTTCATCTGGTGTTATATGGTATTCTTTTAACTGTATCATGGCCCCTGCACTATATCCAATCATCAATCCTTGGTAGTTTTTTAGAATCTTCTTTAGCTTAAACTCCTTGATTCTTTTCATCATAAGATCTGGTGCTCCACCTGTCAAAAGTAAAATAGAACTGCCAAGCACTTTTTTTAACACATCTTCTTTAGAGTCTTTAAAATAATTTACCCAATGTATTTGATTTTCCTTCAATCCATATTTAAAAAAGACATCCGTATTTGAACGATACCAGATTCCCTGTCCTTTGGCATATTGTTTGTCCCAGTCATTACAGTTTTTGGTATCGTTAAAAAAGCTGAAAGCTAATACACAGACTTCATCATCTGGGTTGATCAACTTTCTTAATATTGGATAACACCACTTTTCATCAATCATACTGGTGTTCATCAAACAATGTTTAATTCCCTTAAATTGATAAGGCATAAAATCCTTATACGCTTCTTCATCCAGTTTTAAACAGCGATATAATAAACGCTTCTTTTGATCAAAAAACGTCTCAATATTCAATTTTTTGGAATCTAAGATCAACATCCCACCCTGCCATTCATTTACATATAACTTTAATGTATTCCATGAATAAAGGATATATTCTTTCTTTTTCTTCACCAAATGTGTTTCAAATTCATTTTTATCAAGTAAATATATTAATTCCATAGATAGATTAAAATATATAATTAAGTCAAAATCAATAAAAGATTAAAACAAAAACGCTGTGCTTTCACACAGCGAAATATTAACGTTTAATTTGAGCTACAAGTTCTGGATCTTTAGCCGTTGTCATGACATCTGTAACACGATCCGTTGCAGCACCGGTTTTGGTTGTCTTAATGTATATCTGACCTTCTGCGGGATGACTGTCATCTACTATGTAATTGTACACATCAATTTCTAGATCATACATTTTAGCATCTTCACGATTTGTAAAGTACTGATCGATAGGAAGCGTTGCCGCTACAATTTCATAAGCTTGATCACTGGCTGCCTGAATTTGATCTTGTGTATAAGAATCATCCATATTTAAATGAACTCTTAATGTAGCACTCTTTAAATTGATCGTAACTTCTTCGACACCACCAATGCCGGAAGCTTGTTCCTGAATTGAGTTCATCGCTTCTTCTGTAATGCTTGGATTTAGATCTTCACCGTTAAAACGATTTCCAACGACAGGCTCACCCTGTCCACCCATACTAGTTAATAATACATACGCTACTATCACTACAGGAATAGCGATTATGATCAGAGTAAACCAAACAAGCTTATGCCCTTGTATAGATTCTGTATTTTTCTTTTGCGTTTTTTTAGGTTTTGTCTTATTTAAAGCCATAAAACTACCCTCCTAGTGATTAGTATACCATAAAATTAACGTTTGTTTAATTCTTCCTTGATCAATTCATTTGTTCGTTTTGGATTTGCCTGTCCTTTGCTGGCTTTCATTACTTGACCAACTAAGAATCCAACAGCTCTATCCTTACCATTCTTGTAATCTTCGATACTTTGTGGGTTGGCATCTAAAACGCTTGTTACCAAGGCAAGAATAGCTCCGTCATCACTGACTTGTTTCATACCCTTTTCTTCAATGACTTTCTTTGGATCTTTATTCAACATAACTTCTTCAAAAACAAACTTACCTTGTTTTCCACTAATATCTCCAGCTTCAATTGAATCAACCAAGCTTGCAATATATTCTGGTTTTACTTCAATCGAATCAAAATTTGTATTCTTTTTATTTAGATAAGCACTAACATCTCCTGTAATCCAGTTACATACCTTCTTCGCATTTTTGGTATGCTTACAAACTTCTTCATAATAATCTGCCATAGCTCTGTCATTAACCAACACATTAGCATCGTATTCACTTAAGCCATACTCTTTCATGAAGCGTTCGATCTTTTGTTCTGGTAATTCTTCAAGAGAATCCTGAATTTCTTTTACCCAGTTTGGATCTAATTGAATTGGAAAGATATTTGGTTCTGGAAAATACTTATAGTCAACATTTCCTTCTTTTTTACGCATAAGAACCGTTGTCTTTAAAGATTCATCATATCGTCTTGTTTCCTGCTCAACACTCTTTCCTTCATCTAATAAAGCAGACTGCCTTTCAATTTCTGCCTGAACAGCTTTTTGAACATTGGCAATAGAGTTTAAGTTCTTGATTTCTGTTTTTGTTCCTAAAGTATCTTTATCCTTACTTAAAGAAATATTGACATCACAGCGCATGCTGCCTTCTTCCATTTTAACATCGCTGACATTCAGATATAGAAGATTTTTTCGTAAAGTTTCTACATAGGCAGCTGCTTCTTTTGCAGAATGCATATCCGGACAAGAGACGATTTCAATCAATGGAGTTCCTGCACGGTTAAAGTCAATATATGTTCCTGTATCTTTATGAAACTGTTTAGCAGTATCTTCTTCCATATGGATTCTTTCAATGCGAATATTTTTCTTTTCACCATCTACTTCAATTTCTACATATCCATTCTTTCCGATTGGATGAAATTGTTGTGTGATTTGGAATCCTTTTGGAAGATCTGAATAATAGTAGTTTTTACGATCAAATTTTAATAACGTATCCAATTCACAATGCATTGCTGTACAAGCTTTAATGGCAAGTCTTACTGCTTCTTTATTTACACATGGCAAGATTCCTGGATGTCCAAGGTCTACTACGGACGTACAAGTATTAGCCACCTTTCCAAAACGGACTGGTGCTCCAGAAAACATTTTGGTATTTGTCTTTAGTTCACAATGGATTTCAATACCAATCGTTACATAATAATCCATGTTCTTAGACTCCTTTCTTAACCTGGTCTTTTAAACCTGTTATATCTTCCATACCTTGTGCCAAATCAAACATCATTTGTTCTTCAAATGGACGGCATGTTAAATTGATTCCAAGTGGCATTCCATCTTTTTGGGCAAATGGTAAAGTTATGCTTGGATATCCAGAGAAGTTGGCAAGCTGCATATGCTCATCCGCAAAAGAGGTTTCTTTAAAGCGAACATCCTGACTGTCTTCAATCATTGGGGCAATATCTAAAGCTGCCATGCACAAAATACCATCAACACCTTCAAAACACTTCTTATAAGCATCTACGATCAAACGACGAATCTTCTGTGCTTTTCTAAATAAACGATCTTGATTTTCATTAAACAATGAATAAGAACCAATCACAAATCGAGCACGAACATAGCTTGAGAAGCCTTTTGTACGTGAGTTTGTCATTACCTCTTCTACACTTTCACCATCTTCACGCATACCAAAACGAAGGCCGTCAAGATTAGAATGGTTTGCGGTTGCTTCTGCATTGGCAATGGTCTTATAAACCGGTGGAATCAATTCCATATATTCTCTTGGCATTTCCACTTCTTTGATGTTAACACCGGCTTCTTTTAACTTCTTAACAAATTCATAGAATGTGTTTTTTACATATTCATCTTCTATTTCATCGATAACTGTCTTTAAAACACCGATCGTTTTGCCTTTTAGATCTCCATTTAAATTTTTAGAGTATTCTTCAACTGGTTTAAAGCTTGAAGTCATATCTTTATCATCACGTCCAGCTAAAACTTCTAAAGCTAAAGCTGCATCTTTGATATTTGTCGTAAAGTAACCGACATGATCCAAACTTGATGCATATGGAATAATACCATAACGAGAAATACGCCCATAAGTTGGTTTTACTCCAACAACACCTGTATAAGCAGCTGGCTTACGAATACTATCACCCGTATCTGTTCCAATAGCTAAAGGAGCTGCATCACTAGCTACTAAAACAGCACATCCTCCTGAACTACCACCAGAAATACGATCAAGATCATAAGGGTTATGTACAGCGCCTGTATAGGCATTTTTATTTGTTCCACCCATACCAAGTTCATCCATGCTGGCCTTGCAGACAAAGATAGCTCCTGCTTCATTCAACTTTTTAACAATCGTTGCATCATAAACAGGAACATAGTTATCTAAAATTCTTGAACTTGCTGTTGTACGAATTCCTTTTGTATTGATGTTATCTTTTAAGATGACAGGAATACCGGAAAGTTTACCTTGATTAGGATTGTCTTTAGGTTCGATCATCGTTACAGCTGCATTTAATTTTGGCTGCAATTCTTCAATTCTTTTATAAGATTCAACTGCACTGACACTTGACTTTATTTCCATTTTACTTCACCACCTTTGGTACATGAACATGTCCCATTCTTACATCTTTAACATTCTTTAATGCATCTTCCTGTGACAACACATCTTCTTCTATATCTTCTCTTAAAAATGTTGTTGCCTCTTCAAAAGGATAAACCATAGGTTCTACTCCCGTTGTGTCGATTTTTTCAAACAATTCAACTTGTTTTTCGACTTCAATAAAATCTTTTTTCAGTTCGTTGATCTCATCATCACTTAAATCGAATTTAAGATCATTTGCCAACTTATGAAAATATTCATTACTAAACTTTTCCATTCTTTTCTCCTCTATTAAAAGCGTGTATTAACATTTGTTTCAGTTGAATCGATATCACGATTGATCATCGCATAAACTGTATCATCATTGGTAATTGTAATCTGATATTCACAATCCGTACTTGTAAACACTGATAAACTTGAGTTTGCCGTCTGACATACTGCCAAAATTTCACCCGCTGTTTTACCATGGGAAGTAATATCCAACTGCAGTTTAACTAAATTTCCATTTTCATATTTTGCCTTTCCTGTTACATATGTGTAATCAGGCAAAACATTTTGAATATCTTCTTTAAAAGTATTGAATTGCTCAGCTGTTGTTGGATCATCTGTAGTTAACTGTGTGCTTGGCACCAGGATCCACTCTTCATCTAAAGAATTATAACTTCCACTACTTCCTTCAAACATTCCTTCATAAAAGTATCCACCTAAAGATTCCTGCGAAGAATCTAAAGAATAAGCGGCAATATAAATAGGAATTCTAGCTGAGATATCATTAAAGCGCTCACGCATATAATTAACCAATTTCCCTGCGGTTACCTCAATATAATTTTGTAACTTTTCTTTGGTAATCTCATATGTATTTCCTGCATCATCTTCGACTTCATCATTTACGACCAAAGCTAAGGAAATTCCTCGTAAGTTATCATTAGTGTTATACCAGTCTAGTTCATAGATATCCACAAGAATGGTGGCTCCAGTTACTTCTCCATTCCCGGTATCGAAAGCTTCATCACGAGATGGATTTAAACCATTAGGATTATCATCTCTTAATGTTCCCAAAAGTCCTCTAGAACCATCGGTTGCATCCAATTCATCAAAATCAAGAAATGTATGTGTACGATATCCAACAGACGATGGATCAAAATATTGTTTTGACAGATCCATCAAACCAGATTCAATCTCAATTCGTATATCTTGATCCGAGATCAAACCAACATGTTTGACACGTGTATCGCTCGATTCAAAAGGCAACATTGCGACATAATCTCCTGCCTGTAAAGCTAAAGTATCATTTGTAGATGTCCCCATACAACCACTCAGACATAAAGAAATCACCAAAAAGCTTGTCAATAACTTAACTGTTCTGTGCATTTTCTACCTCCTCTACAAATTCCTCCTCACTCATCGTCGCAACACCAAGATTTTGTGCTTTGGCAAGCTTGCTTCCTGCAGCTGTACCATAAATCACATAGTCTGTCTTTTTTGAAACAGAACCTGAAACATTAGCCCCAAGATTTTCTAATATCTCTTTGGCTTCATTTCGCGTATAGTGTTCTAAAGTTCCTGTTAAAACAACCGTTTTATTCGTAAATCGGCTTGCCTTGATTTCTTGTTTTTCCTGAATCATGTTCAAGCCCTGTTCCTTTAAAGTCTGAATCAGTTTTTGATTTGATTCATCTTTAAAGAACTCAACAATGCTTTGAGCTGTGATCGGGCCGATATCATTGATGGAAACAAGTGTATCAACATCAGCCTTCATCAATGCATCCATAGAGCCAAAGTAGTTTGCCAAGATAGCTGCAGCTTTTTTACCAACCTGTCGAATTCCTAATCCATATAACAATAAAGCCAAAGGCTGTTTTTTACTGGTTTCAATTGTCTCCAACATTTTATCGACCGATTTTTTTTGATATCCTCTTTTTTCAAGAAGCTCTTCACGATGTTCATGTAAGAAATAAATATCTTCGATAGAATTTAAAAAACCAAATTCATGAAGCTGTTCAATTTTCTTATCACCCAAAGTATCGATATCCATTGCATCTCTAGAGGCAAAATGTATCATAGACTCCACAACACGAGCCGGACAATCTTGATTGATACAATAATGAGCTGCTTCCCCTTCTAGTCGTACCAATCTAGAGCCGCAAACCGGGCAATGAGTTGGATATACATATGGAACCTGTGATCCATCACGTCTTTCTTTCACACTTGAGACAACTTCCGGTATGATCTCTCCAGCTTTTTGTACTACAACAATATCATTGATCCTTAGATCTTTTGATAAAATCATATCTTCATTATGCAACTGCGCCGCACTAACCGTTGTACCGGCAATGCGAACCGGCTCAAGAACCGCATTGGGTGTGATCTTTCCTGTTCTTCCTACCGTAATTACGATATCCAGCAATCTTGTCTGTACACGTTCGGCAGGAAATTTATATGCCGTGGCATATCGTGGCACTTTGGCAGTTGAACCTAATGTCCTTTGATCGGATAAAGAATTGAGCTTAATAACCATACCATCAATTTCATATGGTAGATCATTTCGTTTTTCCTGAATGGACTGGATAAACTCCCAAATCTCTTTTGTATTCTTACAAACTTTAAATAAAGGGTTGACTTTAAAATTTAAAGAACGCATTCGATCCAACGCTTCCTGCTGAGTTAAGATTCCAAAATCCTGTGCATTTTGAAAATAATACCAGTAAGCATCAAGCTTTCTAGAAGCGCACACACTTGAATCAAGTTGGCGAATTGAACCCGCTGCCGCATTTCTAGGATTGGCAAACAAGGCTTGATTGTTCTTTTTTTGACGTTCATTCAGTTCCTCGAAGCTTTTTTTAGGCATATACACTTCACCACGTACTTCTACATGACGTCTTTCCGGAATATGCATAGGAATGGATTGAATCGTTTTGATATTTGCGGATACATCCTCGCCAACCAATCCATCCCCTCTTGTCACAGCACGAACAAAGGAACCATTCTCATAAATCAAAGACATTGCTAAACCATCATATTTACATTCCACGACAAATTCGGCATCTTTGACACTTCCTTGAATACGATTAACAAATTCTTCAATTTCTTCATAATTGAAGACATTTCCTAACGAAAGCATTTGGCTGTCATGCCTAACTTTTTCAAAACCTTCCAAGACTTGACCAATGATTCTTTGTGAAGGCGAATTGGCATCATACATTTCAGGGTGTTTTTCTTCTAATGCCATCAACTCCTGCATCAAACGATCGTATTCTTGATCCGAAACACTTGGATTGTCATATACATAATATTCAATAGAATACTTTTCTAGCTCTCTTCTTAGAAATAAAATACGATTTTCTTCATTCATATTTAATCACCTGTTTAGATATTATATCATGCTTTTTTCAAAGACGGATGACTAGCATTCAATTTCTTTACTCCAAATTTATGGCTAAAAGCAACTGTTGCTACATTTCCTTCAATTTTCAATACAACACCCTGCCCATAAACACTATGATCGACCAAATCTCCTTTACGAAATTTTTGATTCTTTTTCATAGTTTGTTTAGATGGACTCATAGAACTTTGCATCATATTGGATGTATATTCAACTTTTGGTTTTGGCTTATCATCATAAGTATACTCTTTGGGTATCTCCATTAAGAACCTCGATGAGGTCTTATATGTATCCAGCATGTATGAATAGCCTGTATTCCATGTAATGATCAAATTTCGTTTTGCGCGTGTCATCGCAACATAACACAAGCGTCTTTCTTCTTCAAGTGACTTTCTTCCCCCTTCTTGAACGGACCTCGCACTTGGAAAGATTCCATCATTAAAATTCACAAGGAATACTGTATCAAATTCAAGTCCCTTAGCCGCATGAACTGTCATCAATGAAACAGAATTCAATGCCAAATCCGAAGTTTTATCTGTAAATAAAGACACATCCTGCAAGTATGTTTCTAAAGTCATATCCGGATCTTCTTTTAAAGACTGGGCAATATCGGATTTAAGTTCCTTTAAATTTTCAATTCGTTCTGTTTCATTTTCATCTTCTAACATTTTTAAATATCCAGTCTTATCCAATACATAATCCAAAAAATCTTCTAATGAATAATCTTTACGATGACTTCTTAAATCCAAAATAAGTGAAACAAAACCTTCACATTTTCGTTTGATTGCATTCGAAATATCTAAAGGATCTCTCATCTCTTCAAAAAGATTGATATGTCGACTTGCAGCTTCTTCGCGTAGCGCATCTATAGATTTTTGACCAATGCCTCGTCTAGGCTGATTAATGACACGCAAGATCGCAAGATCTAAAGAGAACTGTTCAGGATCATTTTCATCAGGATATGTACAAAGCTTTAAATACGCCAAAGCATCTTTAATTTCCTGTCTTTCATAAAAACGAATTCCACCATAAATAATATAAGGAATCCCCACTGTTCGAAATACACGTTCAAAAGATCTGGAACTATAGTTTGAACGATATAGAATGGCTATATCTTTATAGTCTATTCCATTTTTATGTCGTTTCGATATTTCTCTTGCGACAAATAAAGGTTCATCCCCTTCTTCACTTGATGCATGCAGCAAGATCTTATCATCGCCTGGAATCTGTGTATATAAATCTTTTTTGATACGATCTTGATTATACGAAATAACTTTATTGCTGGCTTCAAGAATTGGTTTTGTAGAACGATAATTTTGATCCAAGATCACGGTTTCACAATTTTCAAAATCTTTATTAAAGCGAAGAATGATATCTACGCTTGCACCACGCCAAGTATAAATGGTTTGATCTGGATCTCCTACAACACATAAAAAAGCATGTTTTCCTGTAATCAAACGAATAATGCCATATTGAACAGGATCGACATCCTGAAATTCATCAACATGAATATAATCTAAACGATTTTGCCATTTTGTTCTTACATCAACATTATGATTTAAAAGTTTATGTGCTTCGATCAATAGATCATCAAAATCCATAGCTTTCATCTCTAAGCGAGCATCTTCATAAAATTTATAGATATTGGCAATCTGCTCAGAATTATCCGTTTCAGCCATGGCTATAGCCATATCTGGATCGATATGTTCTGATTTATAACCAGAAATATATCCTAAAACTTTAGCCATCGAAAGTTGTTTTAAATCAATATCCATCTTTTTATAAATAGGACGTAATATTTGTTTTTGATCATCCGAATCCAAGATCGTAAAAGATCGAGGATATCCAATCTGATCAGCATCTTCTCGTAAGATCCTAACACAAAGAGCATGTATCGTAGAGATACGTACAACACTGGCCTCATCTTTTAATTGTGTATGAAGTCTCTCTTTCATTTCCTGTGTTGCCTTATTTGTAAAAGTAATCGCCAAAATTCGATTTGGCATGATACCCACTTCTTTTACCAAATACACGATTCTTGCCATTAAAACACGTGTTTTTCCACTGCCGGCACCGGCAATGATGCGAACATGCGTATCAATTGTACTGGCTGCTTTTCTTTGATTTATATTTAATGTATCTAATACTGATTCACCCATAATATCACCGTTGAATATTTTACCATATTATCACATGCAAAAAAATCCAGACATCGCTGGATTTAAATTATTCATCTTCTTTATATTCTAATATATCGCCTGGTTGACATTCTAAAACTTTACAGATCGCATCCAAAGTCGAAAAACGGATTGCCTTTACTTTTCCTGTCTTTAAATTCGATAAATTTACATTCGATATTCCCACTTTAGCACTTAATTCATTTAAAGAAATCTTACGGTCTGCCATCACTCGATCTAAACGCAGAATAATTGCCATATCATCACCTACAACATTTCATCTTCCAATTGAGTTTGATAATCAAATCTGCTTTCATTAAAACACTAAATATGATCAAAACCAAGCCAATAATGAAATAAAAGCCTTCAAAAATGATAACATCATTAATTCCCACCAGAATAAATGTCTGTAATTCAAAGTCTGGAAGTCTTGGAACAATGATAGCTGTAACGATATATAAGATACCTAAACCTGTAGAACATCTTAATAAAATCTTAGAGAATGGTTTTTGAGTACATAAGATAACAAGAACAACCAAAAATAAAATAACAAATGTAAGTTCAAGCACCGCATCTTTCAAAAATAAAGAAACTGAATATTTCCATGTCATATATGAAAATTCACCAATCAAAAAGACAAAGCTTCTTACCGCAAATGGCAGCAGCAACAAAAGACAAACCAATAATATGATCAAATTTCTTGAAAATCCCTTTTTTTCCTTTTTTGGCACGATCTTAAAATCATTTTTCTGCATAATCTTTCCTTCTGATATGTATACTTAAATTATACAGAAGCAAATACGTTTTCAATAATTATTTAATGTTTATCATTAAATAATTATTGTTTAATAAAATAGGATAGCTTTTTAGCTATCCTAAATCTTGAAAACAACTCTCTTTGATGCATTGTTTTAAATAATTCTCATCTTTTTTATCGGCATATGTAATATGAAAATATAGAGCACGTTCATCCTGCATTAATTTTGCTTCTATTTTATAGATTCCATCCTCTTCTTTATCCAGTATTTGAATTGTCTTACCATGATATACAATTGGCTTGACTTCTTCCAGTTCATTTAGATATGAACAAATATGTGGTTCTTTTGAAGCCTGAATCAACCATGCCCAATGTGCATCATCTTCATAAGGAGACATCAAACAAAGTGCATTATTTACAGGATCAAAACTTCTTTCACTTGCTCCATCGGCTACTACTTTCGCATCTTGGAATAAATGATAGACTTCTTTTGTTTTATATTGAATGACTTCTTCCTCCATAGGTACCGCATCGTTTAAAAGCTTTTCTCTTTGTAACATATCACATAAGTAGTTATATTCGTTAACTGGAAGAGGAATACTGTCATCTTGTTTATACGCTAATTCAATATAATCACAAATCGTATTCGCATGTTTTTGTGTTTGATCATTCATCATTGTATATCGACCAACACCTTCTTTAGAAAGAAGAACCAAAGCACAGTTTTTAAAGAATTGTGCATCACGATCAAAATTATTCCAGATATAGAAGTTATCCATCAAATCATGTAAATGCATCTCTCTAAATTCTTTCGTATCGATATCTCCAATACTGGTAAATATACGATCTTTCTTTTCAATAGGTAAGAAGAATGTTTCTTCATACAAATAATTCTGCGTTTTCAACAAATCATTTGTCAATAAAGCATTTCTTAAATACTCAAGCTCATCTTCATACACATGGTGAAGACGATGAAAATCTTCATCTTCACTAAATTCAAGATCGTCTACCAATTCATATTCTCCTGGCACTTCTTCTTGAATATCCTTACAAATATCTACGACAAAGGCGTGGAAACCAGCTCCTGCATGTCTTGTATTGGCATGAATGATCATATCCTCTCCATCTTCAGAAATAACGATCTTACCTTGTGGGCATACGATCATCTCAACCACATCACCACGATCTTCAATCTGAACCTGTTCTCTTTGCGCCAATAAGCCTAGAACTTGATACAATTCATTTTTTTCTTTTTCATTACGATCTTTACAAATCATAGAAACATACATGTAAAAGACCCCCTTTTCATTTGCGAAAATATTTTAACACAATTTTTCTATAATAATGTATAATACAGTCATGAATCAAATTAGTAAAGACTGGAAAGATTATGAAGTCATAGATACAGGAAATAAAGAAAAACTCGAAAGATGGAACAAGACAATTTTAAGAAGACCGGATCCTGTTTGTATCTGGCCTATTGAAGACGAATCAAAATGGAACAATGTTGATGCGATTTATCATCGTTCAAAATCCGGAGGAGGCCACTGGGAAACAAAACACCCAATCAAAGAATTTTGGACAATCGGTTATAAAGAATTGCGCTTTAAAATTAGTCCAACTGGTTTTAAACATACTGGATTATTCCCTGAACAAGCTGCGAACTGGGATTTTGTAATGAATAAAATTCGCAATTCAAAACGTGATGATATACGTGTTTTGAATCTATTTGCCTATACAGGCGGGGCTACGATCGCCTGTTCTAAAGCCGGAGCAAAAGAAGTCGTCCACGTCGATGCTGCTAAAGGTATGATTCAATGGGCTAAAGAAAACATGGAGCTAAATCATCTAGAAAATAACACAATTCGTTTCATCGTTGAAGACTGCTTAAAATTTGTCAAAAGAGAACAAAGACGACAAAGAACATATCATGGAATCATTATGGATCCACCTAGTTATGGTCGAGGACCTAAACAAGAATTATGGAAACTAGAAGATCAACTATATGAACTTGTTGATGAATGTCAAAAGATCCTTGATAAAGATGCCTTATTCTTCTTAGTAAACTGTTATACCACTGGTTTTAGTTGTAAAACATTAGAAGAAGTATTATCTCGTTCTTTATTGCCATCACATCCAGGAAACATTGAAACTGGAGAAAACCTTCTTCCTGTTACCTACAACAACAGTATTCTTCCTTGTGGAATCTTTGGAAGATGGACAAAAGACTAACTGATAAAAAAGACCTTTCACTCCCTTCATGATCGTGATTGGTCTTTTTTCTTAGATTATTACATCACATGTAGATTTTATATCATATTTTTTAAAATATGCATTTTCTTTAGGAATCCATTCCTTGATAAAACGTTCAAGTAAATTCTTTGAACGCTTTTCAAGTCTGTTTATTTGTTCTTCTGAATCTAGATCGATCCAAATCTTCCTGGTATCAAACTCTTTAAAATAGGGATGACAACTATAACTTCCTTCAATCACCATAATATCTTTGTAAGGAACATGAATCGGTTCTTCTAATTTTAATGTTTGACAGTTATATCTTTGATAGACAATGTTCTCTTGTTTAGACCATGGATCAAAAATTTCTTTTTTCACTCTTTCATAATCCACATTCCCGCCAATTTCTTCCAGGCGTTCTGGCACACGTTGAAATGGTTGGAGAAAATAATCATCCATATGAAAAATAGTTAATGAAAACAATTCATGAAGAATGTTTGAAAATGTTGTTTTTCCACTTGCGCAGGGTCCTTCAATGCAAATTAGAGTTCTTTCATTATTTTGAATTTGTTTATATACAAATTCTATACCTTTCATATAATCTATATATTCTTTTTTTATAACTCTATAATGTGGATCATAAGTATCAACATATTCTTTTGAATGATGTAGATTATTAGAAGGCTGAAGATCATATTCCATTAATAAACTTTGGTAAAGCTTAGTATCTGGATCTTGTTTTGAGCTACGAATGAACAATAAATTATACAATTCTTCCTTTTCTTTCATAGAACTACAGCTAACTCTTACATATCCATTCCCTATATTTTGTATTGATGGCTTAGAGTTATCTTGGACTACTTCCTGCTTCAATTGATCTAGACAATCTTTAACAGAAGTAATCATATGACCATTACCAAAACATGCTTGATATATTAATTTTGATATATCTTGACTGGTTGCCTGGGGATGTAGCTCTTTTTCTAAGTTGATTGCATCTATGATAGATTTCATTTAAACCCTCCAAAATAAAAAGGTCTTTCGACCTTTTTATTATACTATAAACTATTTAACTTCGAATACTGGAACCACTACACCATTATAGTTTTCTTCGATGAAATCTACTGTTTTCTGTGTTTCTAATACAGATAATAGATCTTGAATTTTCTGAGAATCTTCATCACCTTTACGTACTGCGATAACATTTGCGTATTGATCTGCTGCTTCAGAATCAGTTGATTCAGTTACCAACAAATAATCTGTGATATCTGCATTTAAAGCGTTATTACCATTTGCGATTGCGAAATCAACTTCATTTAGTTTTGTAGGAACAACTTCAGCTGCAAGTTCAATGATTTCTACATTATGTGGATTTTCAACGATATCAGCCTTTGTAGCTTCCAATCCTTTGCCTTCTGCCAAAGTAATAATTCCTTGTGCTTGTAAAAGCTGCAATGCTCTTGCCTCATTAGTTGTATCGTTTGGCACAGCAATTTGTGCTCCATCTGGTACATCACTTACATCTGTGTGTTTTGAAGAATAAATTCCTAGTGGTTCAAAGTGAATCTTTGCAGCGCTCACTAAATCATCTTTATTTTCACAATTGTTTGCTACCCAGTCTTCTAGGTATGGTGTATGTTGGAAATAGTTACAATCAAGTTCACCTTCATACAATGCTTGATTTGGTTTTACATAATCAGAGAATTCAACCACTTCTACTGTATACCCTAATTCTTCAAGATCTGGAACGATGTTGTTGATGATTTCTGCATGTGGTGTAACACTTGCTCCAATTGTAATTGTTTTGTCTTCTGCTGCATCGTCTCCTGATCCTGATGAGCAGCCTGTTAATGGTGCTGCAACCAATGCACATGCTAATAATCCTTTTACAAATTTTGTATTCATTTTTCTTTTCCTCCTATTTAATATTTATTTCTTACTTATAATAAGTATCGAAACCTAATGTGTTGTTTTCCTTGCCAAGAAATTTCCAATTCCTTGAACCAAGATTGTTAATAAAACTAGAATGGCTAAGCTAACCCATAAAATGTCATAATTATATTGATTATATCCATAATTGATACAGAAAACACCTAAGCCACCACTACCTGTAACACCTAGAATTGCCGTCAAACCAATCATAGAAATCAATGTAATCGTAAACCCTCGAATAATGCTTGGAATACTTTCTCTTAGATACACTTTCCAAATAATTTCAAATGGGCCAAATCCCATAGATTGACTTGCTTCTACTAAACCTCTATCAATCTCCGATAAGGCCTGTTCCATTTGTCTAGCACAGAATGGAGCAGTTCCTATGATCAAAGGTATATACGCACCTTTTAAACCAATAGAAGTACCCATGATCAATTGAGATAAGGGTGTTAATATCATCGCTAAGATAATAAATGGAGCTGCACGGAATAAATCTATAATTTTTCCTAAAACTGTATAAACCGCTTTATTTTCCAAAATATCACCCGGTCGAGTAACAACTAAGATTGTTCCAAAAATCAAACCCAAGATCAGTGCTATAGAACCACTAATCAAGATCATCAATAATGTTTCATAAATTGATTCTACAAATACATCAAAACGATCTACGACATTAGGCATGATCTGAATGATAAAATCCATCATTTCTTCATCACCTCCACAACAACATCATTATCTCTACACATCTGTAAAGCTTTCTTGATGTTTTCATGATCTCCTGTAAAGATCGTTATCAAAGTTCCAATTGGACTGTCTTTTACAACTTCGACATTTCCAAATATGATGGAACAGTCAACATTGAAATCTCTTGAAATCTTAGAAATCAAAGCTTCTGAAGTATTTCCACTTTGATATTGAAGCTTGATAATTTGTTGATTCTCATTGATTTGAACCAATGGATTGTTTGCCTCGATCAATTCATCGATCTTTCCTAAGTTATTCGTCGTATTGATAAAATTCTTTGTGACTGGCATCTGTGGATGTGCAAATACAGTAACAATGTCACCTTCCTCAACAACACGTCCATTTTCCATTACCGCAACACGATCACAAATTTCTTTGACTACAGCCATTTCATGTGTGATCATAACAACCGTTAGCTTTAATTCCTTATTGATCTTTTTGATCAATTGAAGAATGCTTTGTGTTGTGTGTGGATCTAGAGCACTTGTTGCTTCATCACATAACAAGACCTTAGGCTTTGTAGCTAAAGCTCTGGCTATCGCAACACGTTGTTTCTGCCCTCCTGATAATTGACTTGGATATGAGTCTTTTCTTTCTACTAAATCAATCAATTCAAGAAGTTCCATGACTCTTTTATCAATCTGTTCTTTATCCATTTTTAGATGTCTTAGTGGAAATGCTATATTTTCATAAACCGTTCTTGATTTCATCAAATTAAAATGTTGGAAGATCATTCCCATTTTTTGACGTTCTATACGAAGTTCTTTTTCTGTGATCTTTAATAAATCTTTACCATCAAAAATCACTTCGCCATGTTCCGGTTTTTCCAATAAATTGATGCATCGAACCAGTGTCGATTTTCCAGCTCCGGAAAAACCGATGATTCCATAAATCTGTCCTTCATCAATCTGTAAGCTTACATCTTTAACCGCATGTACATCACCATCTTTAGTATTGAATGTCTTGGTGATATGTTTAAGATTTATCAAGCAAACCATCCCTTTCTATAAATAAAAAAACTTTCATCCTGCTATAGGACGAAAGTTGAACTTACGTGTTACCACCTATTTTCACAAAACAATCACTTGTTTTGCCTCATCGAGTACCATCATACTCTATCGCTATAACGGGCGACCCCGTCATGACCTACACTCTCGATCATGCGACTCCAAGACCATGTTCCAATAAGCTGTTTTTATCCTCTTTCAGCATACAAGGACTCTCTTCTAAAAAACTTCTTAAAGTACTCTTCTTTTCTTCATCATTTTGTATTTATGGTAAGATTTTACCAACAAAAAAAATATATGTCAAACGTTTTCTGAAAATTTTTCATAAAATTTTCAACAAACAATCCAATTTGGATAAAAAGGAATTCCATTTTTGATCATCCTATGAATCAAAGGACGCCCCAATGTTTGATAATAATGTTCCATTGTGGGAACCTGTAAAATTAAAATATCTGCTAGTTTACCCTTCTCCAAGCTTCCTCTATCACTTAAGCCAAATGTCTTAGCGGGTAAACTTGTCATAGATTCCAACAAAGTTCTTAAGTCCACTTTATACATATTAAATAGAATATATGCCAAATGTTGAAAACTATATACATATGAATTTGGCTTACCAAAACCACACGACACGATAAACTTTTGTGGTTTTAATTCATGAAAATCCTGTTCTCTTTCAATAATAGGATACTTACTTTCTTGTTTTCGAACAAAGACATCCTGCGTAAGTTCTTTTTTTTGAATTCTTTTTTTATCTGATAAAATTGTTAAGATTCCATTTGTTTTCATGGCATACAATGCTGAATTATTCTCTCGTAATTGATCCCCTAAACGCACCTTAGAAAACCCCTCAAAATTACAATCGATAAATGCCGGTATTACCGTTTCACCACAGGCATCTAAAACACGGGTTGCGCTGTCAATCCATTTTTTATAGTCATGCACACCTAGATCAATGATCTTATCATGATGACATGCGATAAATGCATGCTTATATACCGTAAAATCTTTATCACAGGTATATAAACTTTCAATATTTTTTATTATAAGTGTCGCTTTCATGATTTCCCCTTTTCTTCTATAATTATATCATAATGAGGTGGTAATACATGTTATTCTTTAAAAAGAAACAGAAAGTAATCATAACGATCCATGGCTTTGGAAAAAATGTCCAACATGAATTTGATCCTTTGGCAAAACACATCGACAAAAAAAAGTATCAAATCATTCAATTTGATATGTATGACCCCTATGATCCTCACGACGATAATTACGAAACATGGATCAAGAAAGCAGAAGATAAGATCCAAGAATATAAAGACCAGGAAATTATCCTTCTTGGCTTTTCCATGGGAGGCGTCATTGCCAGTTATCTAGCAAGCATCTATCATGTAAGATCCTTGATCCTTGTTGCTCCTGCTTTTCAATATCTTGATTTAGCCAATATCACAAACCATGGCATCAAGATAGTTAAGAATCTAGCTAAAAAGAGTGTCAGTGTTCCATCTGCATCACAAACCAAAGCCTTTCAAACGATCATAAATCAATACAAAGAATCTATTTATCATATCGACTGTCCCGTTACAATTTTTCATGGAACAAAAGATGAAGTGATTCCGGTTGAAAGCTCAAAAAATATTTATTCAAATATTCCCGGTAAAAAACGTTTGATCTATATTGAAGGTGGCAAGCATAGAATGCTGTATGACGGAATCATGGAAGAATGTATTTTTACCTTAATTGATGATGCTTTAGAAGATAAGCTAATTTAAAAAGAGCCATCGGCTCTTTTTACTTATATTCATTTAACATTTCTAATTTCAATGTTAATAGTTTTTCTGTTAGATCTACATAATACTCCTGAGGATATTCAAAACGTTTGATTTCCTCCCAAATATACTCTAACTGTTCTGCACAATAAGCACGAATCTCATCAAGAGTAGGTTCTTCATACACTTGTTCACCTCTAATAAAGATTGGAACTAATAATTCTTTTAAGATATAAGATCCTGCTGGAATAACTTTATATTTCCATCGAGACATAGGGTGGTAAATCGTAAGATCTTTTGATTCATCCAACTCCTCATCCCATAAAGCCATTAAATCAGCTTGTGCCATATTTGTTTCTTTATCAATGATGCGATACAACTTCTTAAGTCCTGGATTTGTGACTTTTTCAACGTTATCGCTGATCTTGATCTTAGGAATGATCTTACCATCTTTTTCGATCGCAACTAATTTATAAACACCACCAAAAACAGGTGAATTTTTTGAACAGATTAAGTTTTCTCCTACACCAAAAGAATCGATTTTAGCACCCTGCTGGTGAATCAAGGATGTAATGACATATTCATCTAAAGAGTTGCTGACAACGATTTGACAATCCTCAAGTCCTGCTGCATCTAATTCTTTACGTACCTTTTTTGAAAGATAAGCCATATCTCCAGAGTCAATACGAACACCTTTTAAACGATAACCATTTGGCTCTAGATAATCTTTAGCAACTTTGATTGCATTTTTGATACCTGATTTTAATGTACTGTATGTATCAATCAACAAAGTACAACTTTCCGGATAAGTTTTCGCATAATATAAGAAAGCATCATATTCACTATCAAAGCTCTGAATAAAAGAATGTGCCATGGTTCCCAATACAGGAAGACCATATTCTTTTCCGGCATATGTCGTTGCACTTCCAGCACAACCTACGATATATGCAGCTCTGGCTCCATAAATTGCCGCATCAAAGTTATGTGCTCTTCTTGCCCCAAATTCCATAACAGCTCTTCCATCACTGGCCTGTACGATACGACGTGCCTTGGTCGCAATCAAAGTTTGATGATTTAATGCCAGTAATAAAGCCGTTTCTACAAGCTGTGCTTCAATGATCGGTGCTTTTACACGCACCAATGGTTCATAAGGGAAAACCGGAGTCCCTTCTGGAATCGCATAAATATCTCCTGTAAAACGAACAGTTGATAAATATTCTAAAAATTCATCTGTGAACTGGTTCAAGGAACGCAAATATTCAATTTCTTCTTTTTCAAAATGCAAATTTTTTACATATTCAATAACTTGCTCTAACCCTGCAAAGATACACAAGCCTCCATCTTCTGGGTTATGTCTATAAAATAAATCAAACACAACTTCACGATTTTTATCTAAATTAAAATAACACTGACTCATGGTCAGTTCATAAAAATCCATTACAAGTGATAAATTTCTAGTTTCCTTCATAATTTCATCCTCTAATTTCTGAGACGACCAGAATTCCATTTGTCGCCATATTTTTTAAGCTTACATCATTCCAAAAATAAGCATCATGTATATCTTCGACATGATATGTTTCAACCAGATTAGCTGGAACAATGACTCTTTGTTCACAATGATTATGCTCATTCAAATAACTTTGCAAAGAGAGCGCAAACTGTAAAATGCAAAGATCCGTGCAACAGCCTACAATAATCAAATCTTTATAACGAGAACACTCATCCTGCAAGAATTCCTGAAATTCAGGAGCTACAAATGTGTTCGTACTATTTTTGTGAATGATCCTTTTGATGTGATCTTTTAATTCATCAATTATTTCAGCTTCTTTTGTTCCAATCATACAATGTTGTGGATACGATAAAAATTCTCTTGTCTTTGGAGGATGGGTATCGCATACAAATACATTGCGACATTCTAATTGATCCATTAATTTCTTTTGACCTTCTGCAATAGACATAATTGCAGGATCAGCCAAAGCCCCCTCTTTAACAAAGCCGTTGACCATATCAACAACAAAAACGACCGGGTCTTTTAATTCATCTACATTCATTGGTTTATATAGGTTATTTTTTAATCTTGCCATAAAAATTCCTCATTTTTTTTATTATATCATGCAATAAAGAAATAAAAAAAGAGAAAACCTTGATGATTTTCTCGCGTATTAGCTTATTCTTCTTTCTCACTGTTTTGATAAGCTTTTAATTTTTCTTCCAGCATGCTCATAAAATCTGGATTGTTCTTGATGTATTGTTTAGCTGCTTCTTTTCCTTGTCCAATCTTTTCACCTTCATAGCTAAACCACGCACCAGCTTTTTTGATGATATTGGCATCAACGCAAAGATCGATCAATTCAGAAACATATGAGATTCCCTCTCCATACATAATTTCCAAAACCGCGCTCTTGAATGGAGGAGCCACCTTATTTTTGACAACTTTTACTTTCACTTTATTTCCGACAATATCGGTTCCATTCTTGATCGCATCGGCTTTACGTATATCAATACGTACCGAAGAATAGAATTTTAAGGCACGTCCGCCTGGTGTTGTTTCCGGATTACCATATACAACGCCAACTTTTTCACGCAGCTGGTTGATGAAGATTGCCGTACATTCATTATGATTCATCAAGCCGGCAAGCTTACGCATAGCTTTGGACATCATACGAGCCTGGCTTCCAACTTGAAGATCTCCCATTTCTCCATCCAATTCTGCTTGAGGAACCAATGCTGCAACACTATCCACGACAACTAGATCTACAGCACCACTGTCAATTAACATCAACATGATGTTAAGTCCCTGCTCACCTGAATCGGGTTGCGATAAGATCAATTCATCAATATCTACACCCAGATTACGTGCATACACTGGGTCGATAGCATTTTCTGCATCGATAAAAGCTGCACGTCCACCTTTCTTTTGAACTTGTGCGATCGCATGAAGAGCCAGAGTTGTCTTACCACTGGATTCAGGACCAAAAATTTCAATGATCCTTCCTTTAGGGTATCCACCAATTCCTAAAGCCTGGTCTAATAAAAGACTTCCAGAAGGAATCGGTTCTACATCCACTGCAGCTCGATCTCCAAGCTTCATAATAGAACCTTTACCATATTCACGTTCAATTTCTGTTAAGACATCTTCTAATAATTTATCTTTTGATTCTGCTTTTGCCATAATTACTCCTTCATTATGATTTCTGCAAGATTGTTGATCATATCTTGGACAACCTGCATTCTTAATTCATTTCGTTCTAAACCTTGATATTGGAAATGATAAACTTTTACTGCATCTTTTGATGCGATAGCACAAAAAACACAACCTGCCGGTTTATCTTCCATTGCATCTGGACCTGCATTTCCTGTAAAAGAAACACAATAGTCACTCTGTGTGATCTCTCTAGTATTTTGTGCCATTTGTTTTGCACATTCTCCAGAAACAACACCAAATGTATCAATCAAATCTTTCTCTACATGTGCCATCACTTGTTTCATTTCTGTAAAATACGTTACAAAGCCACCTTTTAATACAGCACTAGCTCCCGGTATAGAAGCAAGCGTACTGGTAAAAAGGCCTGCCGTCAAACTTTCACAGCTGGAAACTGTTACATGTTTGTCTTTACAAAGTTCGATAAGATCTTTAGCTGTTTGCATTACATAGACTCCAAAATATACTTCTTTAATTTCATAAAATAAATATATCCACTATATAAAGAAGCTAAAGTTGCAGCCCACAATAGAATCTGGTCTACAGGTAATCCGAGATATGAGAAAGGCCAGTTCTTCAACAACAAGAATACGATTGCAACCATCTGCAACACTGTTTTAAGCTTTCCATAGAATCCTGCACTTACAACTTTTCCCTGACTAGCGGCTGTCATTCGAAGTCCATCCACAAACAAATCACGTGCAATCATCAATAGAACCGCTATAATATTCGCTTGATGTGTGTAAGCCAACATGATCAAAACAGTATTTACTAACAATTTATCCGCAATAGGATCTACAAACTTTCCAAATGAAGTAATCAAATGGTATTTTCGTGCAATCATCCCATCCAGCATATCTGTTATAGATGCTGTCGCAAAAATAATAAAAACTAGAACATCACGAAAGGCTAATCCACTTGTTTCATCCATCACCCAAAAATTATCACCTATACAAAGATATACGATTACTACGAGCGGTACTAAGGCTATCCTTACCATCGTAAGCTTATTTGGCAAATTCATTCTCGTCACTCTCCTGTTTGTTCATTTGCTTTGATAATTATATCTAGATATGCGGGTTCTCCCGGATACCAGTAGTTTTCATCAAAGGCAAGATTATTGCCATTGACAGAAAACTGATTACCTGAATAAGAACCTATTTCAATTTCCAATGTACATTCTTTATCCACGGTGATTTCTTTCTTGAAAGTATCACTATAAATCGTACTTGTATCCCCTGTGATTACTTCGCCATCTTTATAAATAACAACTGTACTGTCCAAAGGTAGGGTAATTTCTAATTCCAGTGGTGTCGAATTTTCCAAAACATTTGTTATCGTATATGTATTTGTACTTGTATTTTCTATTACGATATCTTCTTTTTGTGCCTCCTGTTGTCTTTGTTGGGCTAATCTTTCTGTCTCCGCTTCTTTTTCAGCTAATTCAGCTTTACGATTTGCTTCTTCCTGCAAAGCCTGCTGCGAAGAATAATAGTCTAATCCAAGATTTACCACAAACAACAAACCAAAAATTAAAACACCTGCGATAATTCCTACTCGGATCAAACGTTTTCGCGACCATTTCAAATTTCGTGACAAACGAGTAATCCTTTTTTGAAAATTGCTCTGTTTACTTCTCTTTATCTTTCTTCCCTGCCCTGAAGGCATAGAAGCTACCATACGTTTTTGAGCCTGCGTTAAAGCCATGTTCCGTTGATGTGCATATGCATTGATATTAGCATCAACTTCAGCTTGAACAGCTTGCCAGTTAACTCCGATTGCATCACAATATGCTCGGACAAAATAACGAACAAAGGAGAAATCATCCGAAAAAACTTCCAGGTTATTCATTTCAATTGCCTGAATGTACTCAGGAGCCAAACGAGTTTGCGAGCTCACATCCTGGATGGAAAGTTTAAGGTCTAGTCTGCGTTGTCTTAAGATTTGATAATAAGTCACCTAAAAACTCCCCCTTTGCCCGTACATTATAACAAGAAATCTTCTATTTTTAAAATCAATATTCACAAAAAAACACGTAGCATAAAAACTACGTGTATGATTTATTCGACTGTTACAGATTTAGCTAAATTTCTAGGCTTATCAACATCACATTCATTCTGTAAAGCTGCATAATAAGCAATTAACTGTAACACGATCGTAACAGGTATCAAAGACAAATAAGGATGAATATTATCAATCTTAAATACATGGTCATAATCGGAAGATACTTTTTGCATGGAAGTGATCAAGATCACATGCGCTCCACGAGCCATCGTTTCTTCAATATTGGAAAGCGTTTTTTCGGCCACATTTTCCTGCATTGCTAACGCGATAACTACGCTGCCTTTTTCAATTAAGGCAATAGGTCCATGTTTTAATTCTCCAGCATAGTAGGCATCTGCATGTATATAGGATATTTCTTTTAATTTAAGGGCTCCTTCCAAAACACTCACATAATCCAACTGTCTACCTATGAAATATGCATCTTTTTTATTTTTTAACAAGCTTGAAAAATCTTTGATCAATTCTATTTGTGAAAGAATCTTTTCGACATGCATATCCATGTTCTGTAAATCTTGCAACAAAGAATCAACATCCAAGATAGAACAATTCATTTTTTGAGCCAATTGGATCATCAATACACATAACAAAACAAGCTGTGTCGTATAAGCCTTGGTGCTTGCAACTGCAATTTCGGGTCCTGCACATGTATAAAGCGTAACATCAGCCAATCTTGAAATCGTAGATCCAAGCACATTTGTGATCGCAATTGATTTCGAGCCTTTCTCTTTAGCCATTTTTAAAGCAGCCAAAGTATCTGCTGTTTCCCCTGATTGACTTACTAAGATACATAATGTTTTTTTGTCCAGTTTAGGATCTCCATAGCGAAACTCACTGGCTGGCATGCAAAAAGATGGAATATTCAGCCATTTGTCAAATAAGTATTGAGCATACAAACAAGCATGATACGCTGTTCCGCAGCCAATAAAATAAACACGATTAAAATCTTCAAAATGCCAATCCATCTTGTCAAGTTCATCGATCTTGATCTGTGTATGATCCATGTACATTCTCAGTGTTTCATGTATTACATAAGGTTGTTCATGGATTTCCTTTTCCATAAATGTATCATAGCCACCTTTTTGGGCCGCCGCTATATCATAAGGAACATGTTGTTTTTTTACCTCAACCAAAGTTCCATCAAAATCCATGATTTCAATAGAATCTGGTTTTAAAACAGCCAGCTGATCATCACCTAATACGATCACATCTTTGGTGTATTCCAAAATGGCAGGAATATCACTGGCACAAAAACTTGCCTGATCATTCTGTCCTAAGATCATTGGACTTTCTTTTTTGGCAACGATGACCTGATCTGGATGATCAAGTGATACTACACATAAGGCAAAACTACCTTGAAGATATTTTAAGGCATGCCTGGTTGCTTCTAGTAAATTCCCTTCATAATAATAATCAATCAAATGCACGATACATTCGCTGTCTGTCTGTGAAACAAAGGGATAGCCTACTTCTTTTAAATAATTACGAATTGCCTGATGATTTTCGATGATCCCATTATGAACGATTGAAATCGTATTAGAACGATTGGTATGAGGATGTGAATTCAGTTGACTGGGAATCCCATGCGTCGCCCAGCGCGTATGTCCGATCCCTGTACTTTGATGATGCTCTTGATGTTTGAGCTCCTCTTTAAGATCACTTAAACGACCTTTAACTTTATACGTATTAAGGCCTTGACTATCCACCAAGGTAACACCCGCAGAGTCATATCCTCTATACTCTAGTTTTTCAAGACCCTGCAACAAAAATGGCAAAGCACTCGTTTGCCCAGTAAAAGCTGTGATTCCACACATAATAAAAAAACCTCCATTTACTTTTATTCATGGAGGATACCTATATGAATTTGTTCAACCTTCACAGATTGTTTTTGTCATACTTTTAAGGTCGTATCAAACCTCCAGATCACCCGCCGAATCTTTCGATAAATCTGGTCCTCGTCAACTGCAAGCAGTCCTGGCGCTATTCTCTTCAATTTTCTCCATGATGTTTTTATTATACAGAAATCTTTAAAAAAATAAAGGGTATTTGATCTAATTTCTTTATAACAATTCGAAAAGAAAACTGGTATTTCTACCAGTTGTATTTCTATCGTAATACT
This sequence comes from Faecalitalea cylindroides, assembly GCF_028321995.1. Lineage (NCBI taxonomy): Bacteria > Bacillati > Bacillota > Erysipelotrichia > Erysipelotrichales > Erysipelotrichaceae > Faecalitalea > Faecalitalea cylindroides. The sequence goes on along the minus strand of NZ_JAQLXG010000006.1, from coordinate 42,552 downwards.
TTTTCTTTAAGTTTTTCCACTTCTTTTTTTCCATCTCTAATTAAATTGTCTTTGGCAGCTTCAGCCTTATCTTGAAACTTTTCAAGATTGTATTCTGCCTCTTCTTTTGCGAGTTCTGCCTTCAATTTCATTTCGTCCTTGGTCGTAAGTGAATCTTGTTTTAATGTCTCCAGTTTATCAATGATTGTCTGATTACATGTCTCAAGATCTTTTTTTAAATTATTCATGTTTTCTCCTTTAGAACATCTGTTCTATATTCTTATTATACCTTTACCTTTAAATAATAGCTTGTGATATGCCCAGAATACATTGAATAGTAAAGAAAAATGAATTAATATGCAGGTAAGGAGCAATATCATGAATTTTTTTAGAAAAAAGAAAAAAGAACCTCAACCTTTCATAATGACAGACAACAGCATTATACGAAGACACTATCGCTTTACCGGTATCGTTCAAGGTGTTGGTTTTCGTGTGGAGGTATGGAAACGTGCCGTTGATCTAGGCTTAGTTGGATGGGTAAAAAACAACTATGATGGAAGTGTCGAATGCGAATTGCAGGGATCACAAGAAAAAATGGATCACTTGGTTGCATCTATGAAGAAGATACCAAGGATCCATATTGAAAGCATCTCAGTCCACCAGATTCCCTTAAAACATGAGAGTGGTTTTGAAATGATGGGTTATTAATTTTTAGATAAAGATTGGATGGCTTTTAATCTTTGTAAAGTTAAATCACTTTTATCTTCCGGCATTTGTTGATAGATCATAGACCATTTCTTTTGTTCTTTTTCCATAAAATCATAGAACACTTGATCTTTCTGCATATTTTTACCATAAAATATTTCTGCCTGATTCAAACTTTGAGTAGATTTTAGATCATGAGAAACCTTCAGGAGCGGATAATAATGATTTCCATCGTGGATCATCCGCTCTTTTTCTATACGCAGATGATGGCATGCACAATATTTTCGCAAAGAATCTTCATCTTTATGCGGCATCAAAAGAAAAGTTCGATTTGTACAATCCCCATTATCAAGGATCATTTCAATGGTCTTACTACCCATGCCCGCAATTACCACAAAATCAACTTCTGAAGAAAGTCCGGAAATTCCATCCATCAAGACACATTCAATCTTATCCTGCAAACCAAGCTCTTCAATTGCTTTTTTCGCATTGTTCAATGGTCCTTGGGCAATATCACATGCATAAGCCTTTAAAACCTTCTTTTGGCGAATTGCTTCAATGGCCACATAAGCATGATCGCATCCAATATCAGCTAGAATCGTTCCATCGATCCAATCAACGATTGCCTGTAATCTCTTTGATACAGATATCATGATTTAACAAAATCTTTTAATCGTTTAGAACGATTTGGGTGTTTTAATTTACGTAATGCCTTTGCCTCAATCTGACGAATTCGTTCGCGTGTAACATTGAACTCTTTACCAACTTCTTCAAGTGTACGTGTTCTTCCATCCATCAAACCAAAACGTAACCGCAATACTTTTTCTTCACGTTCTGTAAGGCCTTGTAATACGTTATTGATTTCGTCTTTTAAAAGCTGGTTATTAGTATAATCGTCTGGAGACAAAGTTTCCTTATCTTCGATGAAATCACCCAGATGAGAATCATCTTCTTCGCCAATCGGTGTTTCAAGGCTCACTGGATCTAGAGCAATCTTCTGGATCTCACGCACTTTATCCGCTGTGATATTTTCCATTTTTTCCGCAATTTCTTCCGGTAATGGATCTCTTCCTAGATCCTGTACCAATTGACGTTGAATTCTTGTAAGCTTATTGATCGTTTCTACCATATGCACTGGAATACGAATTGTTCTTGCCTGATCGGCGATTGCACGCGTGATAGACTGACGAATCCACCAAGTTGCATATGTAGAGAATTTAAAACCTTTTGTATAATCAAATTTTTCAACCGCTTTGATCAAACCACAGTTTCCTTCCTGAATCAAATCTAGGAACAACATACCACGTCCAACATATTTTTTGGCAATGGAAACAACAAGTCTTAAGTTACTTGAGATCAACACTTGTTTTGCCTCTTCTCCATCGGCAACAACACTGGCAAGTTTTTTTCTTTCTTCTATATCAAGATCTGGTTCTTCCAACTTTTTCTTTGCGGCTTCTCCATCTTGAATTCTCTTGGCAATGATTGGCTCTTCTTTTGGATCCAACAATGGAATTTGTCCAATTTCCTTCAAATACATCTTTACTGGATCATTGATCTTAGTATGCGATGCATTGGCAAATGTCTGCTCTAACTGAGAAATTTCATCTTCGATGGAATTTTCATCGACTGCATCATCAATTCTAGAATCTAGATCTTCATCCACATCATCAATGACTTCTTCATCCATATCAAACTCGTGTTGATCCATGAAAGAGATCTCATTTTCGTCACACCAGTCAAACAACTTATCCATGTCATCATCTGATAAATTTAACTGGGAAATAGACTCTATAAACTGATTTTGTGATACTTCAACATCAGCATCGCGGCACGCAAGAATATATTCTTTGGCATCTTCTAAAGTGGCGAACTTTTTGTTTTTTAAAGCATCAGTTAAGGAATTTGTCATAACATCAACCATCCTTTCTTCTAAGTGCATTTTTTTGCACGATAAGTTCATTTTTCTTAGAAGCTAATTTCAGCTTTTCCATAGCCGAAGGCATGCTCTCTATTTTTTGATTGATTAAGTCAATCTGCTCTTTAAGCGTACATTCCTTGATCTTGATAAGACAATCTTGGAAGTATTCTTCATCATATTTTCCGGGTAGAGAGCTATTTCCTATCAAACTGATAAAAAAGTTTCTAACTTCTTCTTCATCGATCGAAGCTATCAGACCATCCATATCCAGACGATCTTTACTTCGATACATATCGTAACAGTAAAGCGACAATTTTGAGCATAGATCATCTTTAAAGAAACCTATCTCATCTTTAAATCGCATTGCTGCTTCTTTTGACAATAACATCATGGCAAGGCATGATTGCTCTGCTTTCAATCTTCCCTGCAAAGGCGCTTCTAAATACGTATATGATCTAGGCGCACTTGTACGTTTTCGCTCCGATGGCTTTTGATTGTGCTTTAAAGCACTAAAATCAAATCCTGTCTGCGTTTTTATGCGTGAAAGATATGTTGCGCTTTCGACTTCATCACAAGTTTTCTTGATCGCATCATAAATCTCTTCGGCATACTTTTTCTTATCTTCATAGTTATCCAGATTGTACTTAGTCAACAGATAACCAAACAAAAATTCTACATATGAAACAGTCTTGGAAATCAATGCTTCCAGACCATCTTTCCCTTGTTCTTCAAATATTTCATCCGGGTCTTTCTTTGTACGGTTGTTTACGATTACAAAGTGAAGTCCATGTTCACAAGCCATCTTGGAGAATTTATACGTAGCATCCATACCCGCTCTATCCCCATCATAACAAACCACGATACCAACTTGTAATCGTTTCAATAAATTGATCTGATTTGTCGTACAGGCTGTTCCCAGACAAGCAACACCTTCATGGATATCGGCTTTTTCCAAGGCAATGACATCCATGGCTCCCTCAACCAGGATACAACGATGTTTTTTACGAGCAAAATCTTTCGCTCGATGATAGTTGAATACAAGATTTGATTTTTCATAAATCTTTGTTTGTGAAGTATTGATATATTTAGGAGCCCCCTCTTTATTTGTAATGATACGCGCTGTAAATCCAACTGGATTTCCATTTTCATCATGAATCGGTATCATCAAACGATCAAAGAAGGTTGAAGTGTATCCATCATTTCCTTCACGAATCAAACCTGTATCCAACAAAATTTCATCACTGTATTTTTTAGCTTTTAAATAATGGTAGGACTTTTCCTGTGCTGGAGCATACCCGATTTGGAATCGCTTAATGATATCTTCGTTGATATTTCGTCTATGACAATATTCAAGGCATGCCATACCAGTAGCAGCATTCAACTCATATTGAGTATAAGCGATATAATCATTCATAACATCATAATAAGGTTGATTTACATTTGGCTTTGCTTCAAATCCATTCGTACTGATTTCCAATGGATACCCTATCATCTGCGCTACCTTGGCAACAGCTTCCGGAAAAGAAATTTCTTCTATCTTTTGTACAAAAGTAAATACATTTCCTCCTGTTCCACATACAAAACACTTAAAGATCTGTTTATCTGTAGAAATAGATAAACTTGGATCGTGATCATCGTGGAACGGACAGATTGCTCTGTAATTCTTTCCTTTTTTTTCCAATGTTAGATAATTAGACATGATATCAACGATATCCGCCTGTTGGCGTATCGCTCGCATATCCTCTTCTTTTATCCAGCTCAAATCATACCACCTGCTTAAAATTTGATTCTTTGTTCAATATAATCTTTTAACTCACTTAAGGCTACGCGTTCTTGTTCCATCGTATCGCGATCGCGTACTGTTACACAGTTATCTTTTTCGGTTTCAAAATCAACCGTAACGCAAAATGGCGTTCCGATAGAATCCTGACGACGATAACGTTTTCCAATACTTTGAGCATCATCATAAGTACATGTAAATTCAGAAGCAAGATCACTGAAGACCTTGGAAGCCTGATCATTTAATTTTTTAGATAATGGAAGCACAGCTACTTTATAAGGTGCCAGATAAGGATGTAAATGAAGAACCAAACGTTCATCATTTTCAAGTTGCTGCATCTCATAAGCTTCACACATAACCGCCAAGATCAAACGTTCAACACCAACACTAGGTTCAATAACATATGGAATATATTTAGAATTTGTTTCCTGATCAAAATACTCCAATGACTGCTTGCTGGTAGTCTGGTGAGCTTTTAAGTCAAAATCCGTACGATCGGCAATGCCCCATAACTCACCCCAGCCAATTGGTTCTGAGAAATTGTATTCAATATCACTCGTACCATTTGAATAATGTGCCAGCTCCTCTGGATCATGAGCACGTAAACGAATGTTTTCTTCGCTTAAACCTAGATCTTTTAAGAATTGCACACACGCATTGCAGTAATATTCAAACCATTCAAGATCGGTTCCTGGTTTACAGAAAAATTCAAGTTCCATCTGTTCGAATTCACGAGTACGGAAAATAAAGTTTCCTGGTGTAATTTCATTACGGAAACTCTTACCAATCTGACCAATACCAAATGGAAGTTTCTTACGCATCGTTCTCTGTACATTTTTAAAATTTACAAAGATACCCTGTGCTGTTTCAGGACGCAGATAAATCGTGCTCTTAGCATCTTCTAAAACGCCCTGGAATGTTTTAAACATCAAGTTAAATTGACGGATACCGGTAAAATTCTTTGCCCCACATTTTGGACATACGATATCATGGTTGGCAATGTAATCCTCCATCTCTTCATTTGTCATTTTTGAACAGTTCACTTCATGATTCGTTGCCTCTTCAATTAACTGATCTGCTCTAAAACGTGATTTACATTCCTTACAATCCATCAATGGATCACTAAATCCACCAACATGTCCGCTAGCTACCCAAACATTTGGATTCATTAAAATGGCACTTTGAAGTCCAACATTGTTTGGATCTTCCTGGATGAATCGTTTCCACCAGGCATTTTTTATATTATTCTTCAGTTCGATTCCCAAAGGGCCAAAATCCCAAGTGTTCGCAAGACCACCATAGATCTCAGAACCCTGATAGACAAATCCTGTGCTCTTCATATGAGCAACAACATCATTAAATGTTTTTTCGTTCACTGTTTTTTCTCCTTTACATATCCCTCAAATTTAGATAAAAGGGTACACGATAATATTATACACTAATTTTGATTTTTTTTAAGTGTATAACCATAAAAAAGCCCAATACAAATCTATGGCAATTCATGGTACAATGATTTCATGAAATATATTGAATCAACACAGAACAAACAAATCAAAGAGCGCGCTAAACTGTTACAAAAAAAAGAAAGAGATAGAAGCGGATTATTCCTTGTAGAAGGTCATCATATGATCGAAGAAGCCATGTCTGCAAACTGCCTAAAAGAAATCTATCTGCTGGAAGGCGAAAATAATTTCACTGATCTTGAACCTATCTTTTGTTCCCAGCAGGTCATCAACAAGCTTTCATCGCAGAATTCCGATGCCAAAATAATTGGAGTTTGTACAAAACCTGATATTCAACCCGAGAAATTTGATGTTGTTTTATTATTGGATGGCATTCAAGATCCCGGCAATGTTGGAACAATCTTAAGAAGCGCTTATGCATTTGGAGTAGACTATGTATATCTATCCAAAGATTGTGCAGACATCTATAACCCTAAAACTCTACAATCAAGTCAAGGCGCTATATTCCATATTGGAACCATGAACACAGATCTATACGATACCATCCGTTTTTTGCAGATCGAAAACACGACCATTTATGCTACAAGCCTTCATGAACCATACAAAAATTTACAGGAAGTAAAACCTAAATTGCCTTATGGTCTGGTTTTGGGAAATGAAGGAAAAGGAATTCGACAAGATATCTTGAACATTTGCGATATGAGCATCAAGATCGAAATGGACACTTTTGAATCTTTAAATGTTGCAACAGCCTGCTCGATATGCCTATATACACTTAAGCACGCTTCATGAAACCTCTATCATTTGACGTCAAATCGTACAGTTTTCAGTCCAATTTGACCTAATTTTCAAAAATTTATTTCCAACCATATATAATGAATTAGGGGATATTTATGAAATTGAAAAGGATAAGAGACCTTAGAGAAGACAACGATTTGACTCAAGCCGATATCGCTAAGTATCTAAATGTTACTCAAAGAACCTATTCAAGGTATGAAAACGATGATAGAGCGATTCCCCTTGAACAATTAGTAAAACTTGCTGAATACTATAATACAAGCGTTGATTATCTACTCAACAGGACAGATAAAAAAGAGCCATATTAAAAAAGATGTACAAGTCATTCGTCTTGCACATCTTTAAACCAGCCAAATTTCTGGCAGGCTTTATAAATTCCGTCCTCTACATTGGCATCCGTCACATAGGATGCCTTTTCTTTTAATTCTTTGCAAGCATTTCCCATAGCGATGCTTGTCCATCGTGGATCAAACATGACCATGTCATTGTAGTCATCTCCAAACACGACAACATCTTCTAGATTGCCTTTTAAGATCTTCATCATATCGAGGATTCCCTGCTTCTTTTCATCATATTGAAACATCAAATACTCTTCAACAAAGCGAAGGTGACCTAATGTATCTTTTAACGTTAGTTCATCTTCTTTTTCTTTTGAGATCGAAATATATATTTTATAGATTGCTTGTAAGGCATCATAATCCAAAGCTGGATCAATGATATAATTGGTTGGTTCTTTTCGTGGACCACACTGTTCTCTAAACAAATCATTCTTGGAGTATACATCAATGGAATCATCAAGCATCAACAATACACCATAGCCAAGTTCTTCTGCCTGTTTGATCACACCCTTTGCTTTATCTAGATCAAGAGGAATATTGTGAATGAGCTGATCATCAATAACCAGAGCACCGCCACCGGCACACACCATATCGCTTAATTCGACATCATGCATAAAACCAACAGCCTTATAATGCGCCCTTCCTGTGGCAATAGCCACAAAATGACCTGCCTCTTTTAATTTTTTCAAAGCCACTCTAGCAGAAGGAACAACTTCTTTTGTTTCACGATTTGTCAATGTTCCATCAATATCAAAAAAGAAATATTTTTTATGCACTATATACCTCCTGTCTTTACATTAATGTATTTAAATCTTCCCGTGTATCAATATCTACGATTTCCAAGGCATCACAAGGTACAGAAACAATTGATTTTCCTTTGATCAGCTGTTTTGCACCTCTGTGATTTTGTAAATGCTTTAGATCATCCAAATATTTGGTTGGAAAGATCATCGGATTATAGAAAATATGATCGTATTCTAAGGCTATGATATCTTCATGATTGGCAAGCTCAACCATCTTTTTGATCGTATCTTCCTTTAGAAAAGGCTGATCCGATACCACAAACATGATCGCATCACTTTGACATTGCATACTCGCTAACTTTATTGAGTAACCAATCCCAAGATCAGGTGCATCATTCATAATGATCTCAAAGCCATATTCTCTTGCGATATCTGCAATTTGATCATACTGTGTCACCACATATACATGCGAAAATAAAATTGGATCAATTTTATCTAAAAGATGTCGGATCAATGGTTTACCTTTAAACTCACAAAGAAGCTTATTTCCGCTAAACCGTCTGGCATTCCCTGCAGCCAATACACAAAGATCAATCTTCATCTTTTTTGAATAAAACTTTTTCAGGTGTAATTGGAAGTGTTCTCACCTGGAAACCTGTAGCATGTCTTACGGCAGAGGCAATGGCTGGAGATGGTGTATTGATGACAACTTCCCCAATGGATTTTGCACCAAATGGGCCATTATCCTCATAGCTAGGAATAAAATCTACACGAATCGTCCCTACATCCAAACGCGTAGGAATCTTATATTGAAAGAAAGAATTATTTATCATCTTTCCCTTATCTGAATACTTGATATCTTCAAAAAGTGCCATTCCGATTCCCTGGGCAATTCCACCCTCAGCCTGAACTCTTACTAAGTTGGAATTTATGATTGTTCCACAATCCACTACACTGACATAATCATGTACAGAAACAGCTCCTGTTTCTTTATCTACATCTACTTCCGCAATTCCGACCATGAATGGAGGTGGTGAAGTTTTAGAAACATGTGAACCTGTCGCAATCAAATTACGTCCCTTTCCTCCGGCAAAACAAGTGTGCGCAAAATCTTTAAGTTCCATCTCTTTGCCATCTTGAACAGAAACAATTTTCGATCCATCAAAAGTAATATGATCTGCTTCTATCTGCATAAGTTCTGCCGCCATTTGCACGATCTTGCCTTTTAATTCTTCACAGGCTTTTACAACCGCAGTACCTGTTAAATATGTCGTGCTGGAAGCGTATGAACCTGAATCATAAGGCGAAGTATCTGTATCTACACCATTGGTAATGATTTGATCAATATCACAATCCATACATTCAGCCATGATCTGTGCCAGGATCGTATCACAACCAGTACCCATGTCCGTCGCACCTATAGATAGAGTATAGAAACCATCATCCTGCAGCTTAACTTCTACACTGGCTAGATCGACATTTGAGATACTTGATCCCTGCATAGAACATGCAATTCCTAGACCACGTGTAAAATCACCCATATCTCTAACTAGCGGTTTATTTTTCCAGTCGATCATTTCCATTGCCTTTTCAATACATCGATCAAGGGTACAGCTGTTAAGATATTCATTGTAATATTGAGGAAGTGTTTCTCCTTCATGGACAACATTTTTTAAACGCAACTCAGCTGGATCCATATTTAACTCATCAGCAAGCTCATTTACGATTGATTCAATGGCAAACAAACCTTGCGTTGCACCATATCCACGATAAGCGCCCGCCTGCATCGTATTGGTATACACAACATCATATACAAAACGACTTGCTAAACAATGATTATAAATCGGTAAAGACTTATGTCCGGAAAGCCCAACCGTCGTAGGGCCATGTTCTCCATAAGCTCCTGTATTGGATAATGTATAAAGATCGATTGCCTGAATGATACCATCTTTGGTTGCTCCCAAACGAACCTTCATCTGCATCTCATGACGAGAATTAGAGGCTATAAATGTCTCATTACGTGTATAAATGACTTTAGCCGGTCTTTTTAATTTCCAGGTTACAAAGGCATTAAAAATTTCACAGCATGCTGTTTGCTTGGCACCAAAACCGCCACCAATTCTTGGCTTTATCACACGAATCTTAGATTTAGGAATATCTAAGGCATTTGAAAGAATGCGTCGAACATGGAATGGAATCTGTGTTGAACTTACGACATTCAAACGGCCATATGTATCGATATAGGAGAATGCTCTAAAAGTTTCCATCATCGCCTGGGCATTGGCTTTTGTATGATATGTTCTTTCCAAAACTACTGCGCTATTCTTCAAGACATCTTCAACATCTCCATATACACTTTCACCATGGGCACAAAGATTACGTTTTTGATCCGTTCCCACATCACAAAGTGTTCTAAAGTTGTCTTCTTCATGAACTTTGATTGGGTTATCCAAAGCTTTTCTAAAGTCTAAAACAGGCTCTTTGATCTCATAATCCACTTTGATTAGTTTTAGAGCTTTATCCACACAATCTTCATTCTCACCGGCAACAATAGCTACTTCATCTCCTACATATCGAACCACTTCATCTAAGATTTTTCGATCATAAGGACTTGGTTCTGGATATGATTGACCAGCCAGGGTAAAACGAATATCCGGAACATCTTTATATGTATAGATAGCTGCAATGCCGGGAACTTTTTTCGCAATATCGATATTAATGTTCTTGATCCTTGCATACGCATGAGGGGAACGTAAAAGCTTTACGATCAAACAGTCTTTTGTCGCAAGATCATCGGTATAAACCGGTTGCCCGCTCAACAAGGCATAGGCATCCTTTTTCACAATAGGTTTTCCAATTGATTTCATCCTAGGCACCTCGATTCAAATACTTGGTAATCGCACGCATCTGTGCCATATAACCAGTACAACGGCATAAATTTCCTGCCAAATAATTCTTGATTTCTTCCTCACTTGGATTCTTTAACTCTTTTTCCATTGCCAATACATTCATGATCAAGCCTGGTGAACAAAAGCCACACTGCTCAGCTCCTTCATTTGCCATAAAATTCGCAAATACTTTGGCCTCTTTTTGCAAACCTTCCAAAGTCATAATTGAATGATTATTAGCTCGTGCAGCCAAGATACTACAAGATAAAACCGGTTTTTCATCCATCCAAACGGTGCATAAACCGCAGTTGCTGGTTTCACACCCTCTTTTAACACTGTAACATCCGTGATTTCTTAAAAAATCAATCAATAATAGATCACAAGAAACATCATCTTTGATCAATTTCCCATTTACCTTAATTTGTACCTGCATCCTGTGATTCCACCTTTCTTAATGCACGCGCTGTCAATACTTTGACCAGATGACTGCGATACTCTTTAGATCCGCGCATATTGGATCCACAAATAACCTTATTCTGGATCATAGAAGCTACTTTATCAATATCATCAATTTCAACATCATAGCGAGTCGCTACACCCGGTCTGGCTCCTACACAAATATGATATTGATTTGATTTAGACACCGCCACATTCAACACAGAAATATCTGTTGCGGATCGTCTTAAACACACAAAAGCACTCTTCCAATCATTCTTCTTGATCGTTATATGTGTAATGATATCCCTTTGAATATTTGATTTAGAAAACTCCTGAATGCTCATTTCACCTGCATGATATAGATGTACACTCGCATCAAGACACATCAAAGCACAAAGGACATCGGAAAAGCCAAAGCGAGAAAAAACACTTCCTCCAATCGTTGCCAAGTTTCGCAACTGCACACCTACAATATCTTTAAGGGCATCATGAATTACATTCCCCGTTGCCTTATTTAATTGTTCATGTAATTCTAATTCTCTTAAAGTAACCATAGCTCCGATCTTGAAACAATCTTCTTTTTCTTCGATTTGATCAAGACCTAAACTTGAAAGATCAATGGCCTCAGGCACGACTTTATCTTCCATTTTCAACCAGATCATTCCACCAATGATACAGTTTTTAGGATTCTTCATCAAAGCAGCATATGCTTCATCAAGAGATTGAGCACATGTATATTTTTGAATTTTTAACATATTATCCTCCTATGTCGATCATACCATATTTTAATGATATCATTTATACCTGTATAATTGAATAAAATCATATGAAAAAAACATGCAGTCACAAGACTACATGTTGATTAACACTTATCTATCCTCAAATTTCCAATAAATTAAATTTGAATTTTTATCATACGCAAAATGATTTGAGAAGAGTTGATTATAAATTTCACAGAACTTTTCAATGAACTCAAAATCTTTTTTTTCAAGTGTATCAAAGATCTTTCCATCTTTCATAAACACGATTTCATCGGCATATCGAATGGCTAAATTGGGATCATGTATACTGATAAGAATCATCTTATCATCTGTTCTTAATATTTTGATTCGTTCCATAAACCGATATTGTTTTTCATAATCCAAGAACGTGCAAGGTTCATCCATGACCAGGATATTTGCCTCTTGAACGATCGATCTGGCAACATAGCATAACTGGAGTTCTCCACCACTGATCTCAAACATAGAACGCTCCTTTAAATGTTCCAATCCAAATTCTTTCAAAGCGTTTAAAGCTATATCATAATCCTTATCGGATGGTGTTTGATAACTGGGTAAAAACCGTGTCCTTCCGGCAACCACAAACTCTAAGACCGAAATATGATCGACCAGAGTTTTGATTTGTGGTACGTAGCTAAAAATTTCTGCCAAAGATCTTTTATCTAGATCATTGATCAAACGATCTTGAAAATAAACTTTTCCATCATAAGGTATCAGCTGCAACAAACATTTGATCAACGTTGTCTTTCCACAACCATTTTCTCCTAGTAACATCACGATCTTACCTTTTTCAAGATGTAGATCAATATTAGACAAGATTGAATGATAACGTATATTCTCTAATCGAATCATATGACCTTTTTCCCTCTTCTGAAAATGATTGCAAGATAAAGTGCTCCAAAAAAACTTGTAACGATGCTGATAGGAAGTTCGATCGTAAATAAACATCGAGCAATATTATCACACCATAACACAAAAACAGCTCCAACCAAAAATGTCAGTACATAATTTTTTGAAATGGGCTGATTGGTCCACAAGCGAATCATATGTGGCACTAACAAGCCTACCCAGCTAACTGGTCCGGCAACGGAAACAACACTGGAAACTAATAAGATTGAAAAAATCAAAGCTCTATTTCTTATCTTCTTTACATCGACCCCCAGTGTATTTGCCTCTTGTCCAAAGCCTATGATCTGTATTGACCAACGCAACCGATACAAAATAAATACACTGATTAAGATAAGTACAAAACATATCAATAAATTTGACCAGCTGGCGTCGGCAAATCCTCCCATTAGCCAATATTCAATACTAGGAAGTTGTTGATAAGGATCGGCTACGATTTTAAAAGCCATGATCAGTGATGTAAAAATAGCCTGTACGATAATACCCGAAATTAATAAATTCACAATTTCATTGCCTTTTGAACGTCGTGTTAAAAAATATACCAGAAACAAACTTAACAACCCCCCTATAAAGCTAGAAAGTTCAATCATTAACACATCATTCAAAAATAGAATTCCTAAAATCGCACCAAGCGAACAACCACTGGTTGTTCCAATGATATCAGGACTAGCTAAACTGTTTTTAAATATCGTCTGAAAAACCATTCCTGCTATTGATAAGGCTCCACCGCAAAGACAAACTAAGAGAATACGTGGTAAACGTATATTGTATAATAGGCTGTTCGCAATTTTATCTCCTTGAAAACAAAGTGCTGAAAATGTCTCGTTGATACTAAGACCATAACGTCCTAGAAACAAAGATACGAATATGCTTATACACAAGATCAGCAACCACGTCTTCGCATTTTTCATTATAATGCCAGATCCTGTGCCTCAGGCGTAAAGCCATAGAATTGTTCATAGAAGGCAACAGATTCTGCTTCAACATCATCCATAGAAACCAGCTCAGGATGTAAAATTGATGCAGCCCATAATTTACCTAAACAACTTGAAAGTGATGGTGTATCCCATGTTTCAAGCGTACTAGGGAATACATAAACATGATCATTTTGTACGGCTTGAAGTTCCTTTACTCTTGCATCATTTTTAAAATCATCTGCACTTAAAGAACCTGCTTCAATAAATACATAATCTGCATTTGCTGCCAACAATGTTTCGATATCGATATTTACCCAGCTGCTTCCTTCAGCATCAATCGCATTATCTGCCTGTGCATAAGATAAGATTTCTCCTTGATACATATCATCTGTTGCACAAGTTAATAGATCAGATCCTGCAAAATAAACAGTTGGTTCTTCCTCAACTTCATCAAGTTCATATTTTTCTAATAAATCTTCTTCATACTGTTTATATTCATCGACTTTATCTTCACATCCCATTACTTTACCAATAATTTCAACAGCTTCTTCAAAATCATCCGCTGTTTCCGGTTCTAAAAGTACAACTGGAATATCTAATGCTTCTAATTCTTCAACATAACTTTCAAGACTGACTGGTAAGAAAACAACATCTGGATCTGCCTTGGCACATTCTTCAACATTGAACATCTTTTTATTTCCTAATTGAGGTAAATCTAAAATCTCTTCTGCAGCCTTGGCATAAATTGGACGAGTCTCTGGTTTCATTTCAATTCCAGTCAACTTATCCTGCTGCTGCAAGCCAATCATGATCGTTGTTGTGATGTAATAGCCGCTAGCTGCTGTTTGACAAGGTTCTTCAAATGTAACTTCACGACCTGCCTGATCTGTAATGGTCAATGTCGTATCCTGTGGTTGTCCCTGGCAGCCAGCCAATAAAAACATACTTAAACATAGACCTGCACTTAGTAATTTTTTCATAAACTGTCCCTTCCTATTCTGTAAAATATTTTTGAAACGATATTTCAGCTTGTCTTTCTATTTCCAACATCATGGATCGATATTTTCGCATTAGTTCTTTGCCTTGAGCCGTAATAATAGTATGCCCTCCATCAGCACCTCCGCTTTTACTTTCAAATAAGACAATTCCAAGATCTTGTTGGGCCCTTTGGATAATTTTCCAAGCTTTTGAACTCGACATGTTCATAGCTTTGTAAGCGGCCGAAAGCGAACCGGTTCTCTCGACTCCTTCCATCAACTCAATTACACCTTTTCCAAAACTGGCTTCCTTTTGTCCAATGCGCACCTTAATATCATATTTCAAAAACATCACCTCGTTACTCTCACTTGAGATAAACGCTATAATCAGTATATATAATTATAGTAAAAAAGAAAAGAAGTATTTCTACTTCTTCATCGCCCATAATGTTTCGATCGCTTTCTTTACTTCTTCAAAATCACAATGGTCTAAATCATATACGATCACTTCAGGAAGATGCTTGATTTCTTTGATATAAGATATATCGATTTTTCTACACACGCCCAAGACATTAGGATATTCTTTGATTTTCTTTATCAATACATCTAGATATTTTCTTTCATCTCTTTCCAGGAATCCAATTTCATCTAGTATCAATAAACCTGAATTAGAATGTTCTAAGATTTCAACGCCAAAATCATCAAACACACCTTTAACAACCTGTTTACCATGTGAAAATAGAATATCATTGCGTTCTAGACTGATTAAAGAATGAAGATAAAACCCTATTCTTTCACCGTTTTCAAAATATGGTAATGTAATATATCCACTACAAGGCACTTGATTTTCCTGAATGAATTTTTGGATCAATGTACTTTTTCCAATCTGTTTAGATCCTGTTAAAAAGACCTTCATATAATGTTCCTTTCTATCTCTAAAATCAAAAAGGAGCTTTACGCTCCTAAATGAATTATTTTATATCATGAACATAAATATTATTCACACGATCTGGTCCCACAGAAATCATAGAAACTCGAACATTTGTGAATTCTTCAATAAATTTAATGTAATCCAGACATTCTTTTGGAAGTTCGTCAACACTAGACATCTTAGAAATGTCTTCCTTCCAACCTTTAAATTCTTTATAAACAGGTTTCGCTTTCGCAACATCTGCCTGATCACTTGGAATATAATCATAGACTTTTCCATCAATTTCATATCCAGTGCAAACTTTCAGCGTATCCAAACCCGAAAGAACATCAATTTTTGTCAATACGATATCTGTTAAACCATTTAACATGGCAGCATGTTTTACAACCAATAGATCTAACCATCCACAGCGACGAGGACGTCCTGTTGTTGCCCCAAATTCAAAACCATGTTCACGAATCCAAGCTCCCTGTTCATCTAATAATTCAGTTACAAATGGACCTTCTCCAACACGTGTTGAATAAGCTTTAACAACACCGACAATCGTTTGTAAACGACTTGGTGCTACACCTGCTCCGGTCGTTACACCTGCACTGGTTGGTGAACTGGAAGTTACAAATGGATATGTTCCATAATTGATATCCAACATACAAGCCTGTGCTCCCTCGAATAAAACTGTTTTATCTTCATCAAGAGCTTTATTGACCATGCTTGTCGTTTCTTTGATCATTGGTACGATGCGATCATGAATTTTTTCAAAGTCAGCAACCATTGAATCATAATCCATAGGCTCTGCACCATATACCGCCGTAAATAACTTATTTTTAAAATCTAAACACTCTTTTAAACGCACTTTAAATGTTTCAAAATTAATAAATTCATGGAAACGAATTCCACGGCGTGCATACTTATCTGCATAACAAGGACCAATTCCTCGTTTAGTCGTTCCAATCTTACTGTTGGCAGCCTCTTCTTCAAGTTGATCTTGATAACGATGATATGGCATTAACATTTGTGCTCTATCGCTGATTACGATATGATCACACTTTAATCCACCTTCTTCAAGCTGCTGCATCTCTTCTAATAGAACAAATGGGTTACAAACAACACCTGGTCCAATTACACAAGTTGCTTCTTCATGAAGAACGCCACTTGGCAATAGATGCAACACATACTTCTTGCCGTTTACGATAACCGTATGACCTGCGTTATCTCCACCTTGGAAACGGACAATCATATCTGCTTTTTCTGCTAATACATCGACGATTTTTCCTTTACCCTCATCGCCCCATTGGGTTCCAACTACTACTTGGCTAGACATATGAGCCTCCTTTAAATGTGTCTAGAAACACAACACCTAGATTATAAATAATAAGTTTTTATAAGTCAATTTATAGACCAATTTTCTCTCATGTATTTACAATTTGTTCCATTTTGTTACAAAAGCTTTAATTCATTCGAAATAAAAAAAGACGAAGTGTTATCTTGTAACATTTCGTCATAATTACTACTGGCAGGGGCAGTAGGAGTCGAACCCACATCAACGGTTTTGGAGACCGCTATCTTAACCATTGGACGATGCCCCTAAGTGCTTGTTTATTCTAGCATAGAATAGATTATGTTTCAATCCTAAATTTGAAAAAGTCATAAACAAGCCTCCTTAGTTTAATACGTGATAACATTTTTATCGTATACATTCCCTAGCATATCCTGTTTATTAGCTGGAATCACAATTGTATTAGGATCACCATCAGATATATACTTCGTTGTTTCCAATGTAGTAAAATTCATTTCTATATCAAAATCTTGACCGTTATTATCATAAGCTCGGATACGTTTAATAAAAGCTGGATTAAATTGATTACTATAAGGAGAATAATCCGCCTCCCAAGCTACCTGTAACATCGATTGAGTTGTATATTGTTTGCCTTTATATAGTCCACTTTGAATATATGGTATCATTTCGTGATCATAACTATATGGTGAACCAAAAGGTAAAGCAACGATATTCACATATTGTCCAGGAATGATTTCGTCCAACATAGCATAAACACTTCCAACTTCCTGCTGTGCTATCTGCCCATCTGTCGTAGTAAAATCAACATGTGAATAAGTATGATTGCCCACATCATATCCATTTTCAACTAACCATTTTATAATCTGTTCATTATATTCAGGTTGTCTAAATAGACCTCCATTTACAAAAAATGTAGCTGTTACATTAAAGTCAGGATATTTCTTTTTGAAACTTTCTAAGATTCCGACCGCACAATTGGGATCTATATTAATATTTCCTTCTTTATCCGTTCCTGTGACCAAAATATTGTTTTCTAATCCATCATCAAAAGTAAGACAGATAGGACTTTTACCTGCTTCTACATCTATATTTCCATTTATATAGTCATTGAGTCGTATCATACGATAGCCATTATCATAATAGAATTGTAAATCTTGACGAAAAGCTTCGGCTGTTCTTTGATATCCGTCTACATCTACATTTCCGCCAACATAACCTGTTTCATTACTTGGTATATTATGGATGCCATGATACATCATAACTGGAACATTCCCTAATTCATCGACTACATATTTTGTGTAATCTTCTTTGGATAATTTATTTTCCTTTTTTGATTCCTGCTTCTCCCCAACTTTTTGTTCACTTACAAATAAAGTATCCACAATCATAAATACTACCTTTACAAACACACCTAAGATCAATAGAAAAGCACATAATAATATTAATAGATTTCTTCTTTGTTTCTTTCTGTTTATTTTTGCCATATAAGTATTTTATCACAACAAGTAAAAAAAGTAGGCATAATTACATACCTACTAATCTTAAAATATCATTGTATGTTGCAAAGATCATCAATCCTAGTAAAAGAACAAAACTAATCATAATAACATTCTCAACCAAAGCTGTATTGATCTTTCGTCTAAGTATCTTTTCAATCAACAAGACCAATACTCGACCACCATCCAGTGCTGGTATAGGAATCAAGTTAAAGATACCAACATTCACTGAAATCAAGCCGACCAAAGAAAGATATGCATTCAATCCCATCTCAGCTGTTCTAGCAGTAACATTCAAAATTCCCACTGGCCCAGATAATTGATCTAAAGCTTGTCCAGATAACAGAAGCCCAAGAGATTGGTAAATTTCAACAGTTGAATCCCATAGATCCTTCGTACCTTCCACAAAAGACATATACCAAGGAATTGGTTCTAAATATGCTGCAACAATATAGCCCAAAGTATACCCTTGCGATTCTTTATCATATTCCGGTGTAATCGTCGTCTCAAATTCCTGCCCATCACGTGAAACGGTTATTTCCAATGTATCATGATGCAACTGTACGAATTTTAACAAGTCATACTGTGTTTCTGGTTTGATTTCTTCACCATCGGCTCTAGCGCTTATAATTTCATCATCTTTTTGCAAGCCTGCCTCACTTGCTGGCGAATTCTCGATCACTTCATATACAACTGGTAACGGATCCGATTGTCGATATCCATTTGCCAATGAGATGCCAATAAAAATGACCCAAGCCAATAAAAAGTTCATTATAACACCAGCCAACATAACCAGAGCTTTCTGATATGTTGGTTTAGAAGTTAATTTACGATTTTCAGGAACTTCTTTTAACCATTCTGTTTCATCATCTTGTGATCCGTCTTCTTCTCCTGCCATTAACACATAGCCCCCAAAAGGGATAGCACGAATGGAATACGTAGTCTCTTTCCCTTTCTTCTGATAAAGTACAGGACCCATTCCCAGAGAAAACTCATGACAGTAAACACCAAAATGTTTTGCGACAAGCATATGTCCCAGTTCATGCACTACTATAATTACACTCAATAATACGATAAATGCAATGATACCGAGTATACTCATTTCATCAACTCCTTATACGATCAACAATACATGTAAGATTCCAAACAATAAAATATTCATCATCAAAGAATCGACTCGATCCAATACACCTCCATGACCTGGAAGTAGATTTGAAAAGTCTTTTACTTTATTGCTTCGCTTAATTGCGCTAAAACACAAGTCTCCTAATTCCGCTACAACTGGACATAGACAGCATAATAATGTATTTAAATAACCATTCAATGAATCCGCATATAGGAAACTTACTATTAAGCTTAACAGAAATCCAAAAACAATTCCACCAAAAAAACCTTCCCAGCTCTTCTTTGGAGAAATTCTTGGGTTCATCTTATGCTTGCCAAAATAGCTTCCAACAAACCAAGCACCTGTATCAGAACCATATGTTGCAAATACAATGGTCCAAAGATACATATACTCAGCCACCAAGTATCCAATAGCGTGATAGATCAAAGAAAATAAGATAAAATACGTTAAGCAGTAATAGCTATCCGGCAACGAAAAATTCTCAACAAATACCGGAAGGGCAAAGAAGAAACAAACCCCTAAAGCATAAATAATATATGTGTAATGCTCAGGGATAAAACGCGTCAAGATCACTAAGACAACCGTAAGTGGGTATACATATACCGGCCATGAATTAAAATCACGTCGAACATGCATCCATTCAAAAGCCGTTGACAACAAGATGAATAGAGCCAATAGCTCAAGCAACCAGCCTCCAAAGGCAACTGGCAAGGCGACAACCAAGATGATGGCTAATGCAGTCATTACTCGAGTCTTCATTTTGTCAACCCTCCAAATCTACGATCCCTGTGCTTAAATTCTTCAATGCACTTGACCAACTCTTCTTTATTGAAGTCTGGCCAGGCAACAGGTGTAAAGATCAATTCCGAATATGCAAGTTGCCATAATAAGAAATTTGAGATCCTAACTTCACCACTTGTACGAATCATTAAATCTATATCTTCTGGAACGAATAAATATTGACTAAAATCTTCCTCTGTTAGATTATTTTTTCTTCCATTTTTTACTTCATCCGCATATTTTTGTATGCCTAACAATATTTCTCTTCTTGAACCATAGTTGATTGCAAGACAAAGTTCTAATCCTGTATTATGTGATGTATCATTCACTGCACGATTTATCACTTTTTGTGTATCTGAAGGGAATCTTTCTAACTCACCGGCAAAAGTAACGCGAATATTTTTTTCCATTAGTTCCCTGATATATTTATTAAAGAACAGGCCTGGTAATTTACATAAATATCCGACTTCATCTTCCGGACGTTTCCAGTTTTCCGTTGAAAAAGCATATAGGATCAGTTTTTTTACACCTAATTCATTTGCCGCCAAAGCCACGGTTCGAATCGTATCCGCACCTTGTTTATGACCTGCTGTTCTTGGCAATCCTCTTTGTTTTGCCCATCTTCCATTGCCATCCATAATGATTGCAATAGTTTGAGGAATATTGTCGTTCATCTAAAAAGCTCCCTTCTTAAAAAAACCCAATCAAGATTGGGTTTAGACATTCAAGATTTCTTTTTTCTTTTCATTTACGATTTGTTCAACTTGTTTGATATAATCGTCAGTTAATTTCTGTGAATCTTCTAATTCAGCCTTACGATCATCTTCCGTTAATTCTTTATTTTTCTTTGTAGCATCGTTAGCATCACGGCGGATGTTACGAATCGCAACTTTAGCTTCTTCACCATATTTCTGTGCATCTTTTGCCAACTGTTCACGACGCTCTTGTGTTAATTGAGGAACTAGAATACGAATAACATCCGCTTCTACCTGTGGATTTAATCCAAGGTTTGCAGCCTGAATCGCATGCCCTACAGATTTGATAATACTGCGATCATAAGGTTTTACGACCAATTGTGTTCCTTCTACAACTTGAATAGAAGATAACTGATTAATTGGCATCATAGATCCATAATAGTCAACTTGAACACGTTCTAAGATTTGTGAACTTGCACGTCCTGTACGAATCGTTTTTAAATTACTTTCTAAGTTTTCAATAGCCTTTAACATTCTTTCTTCAGCTTTAATTAAATTATCACTCATTTTAAATCTCCTGTTCTAAAATTATTTTGAAATCAATGTTCCTGTAACTTCCTGCTTAACAGCTTTTAATATGTTGCCTTTTTCGTTCATGTTGAAGACAACAAGGTCGATATCATTATCCATACACATGCTAATAGCTGTAGAGTCCATTACTTGAAGTCCTTTGTTTAAAACATCCATATAATGTAAAGAGTTGAACTTTTTAGCTTCTGGATTTTTCTTAGGGTCACTGTCATATACACCATCGACACCATTCTTTGCCATTAAGATCACATCGGCATCAATTTCACTTGCTCGTAACGCAGCCGTTGTGTCTGTGCTGAAATATGGTGAACCAGTTCCGGCACCAAAAATAACAATACGTCCTTTTTCCAAATGACGAATAGCACGACGTAAGATAAATGGTTCTGCAACCTTTTGCATTTCAACAGCTGTTTGCACACGAGTAGGAACACCAGCCTGCTCTAAAGCATTTTGAACAGCTAAAGCGTTGATTACTGTTCCTAGCATACCCATGTAATCTGCCTGAGCTCGATTCATACCCATTTCAGCCATCATCTTGCCACGAATGAAGTTACCTCCACCAACAACGATTGCAAGATCGACACCAAGCTCATGAACATCTTTTAATTCTGCCGCCAAAGATTTTAAAACCTCTGGATCAAAAGGCTGTCCATTGCCAGATAAAGCCTCACCACTCAATTTTAATAACACTCTCTTATACATATTATTTTGTACTCCTTTGAAGATTTCATCATTAAGATTATACACTATCTTTTATCTGAAAAAAAGATTGACTCAATAAAAAAAGGGTTATGATTAACCCTTGATTTGTGACATTACTTCTTCAGCAAAGTTTTCTTCGCGTTTTTCAATACCTTCACCAGTTTGGAAACGTACGAAAGATACTAGTTCAACTTTGTTGTCTTTTAAGAAATTAGCAACTTTCATCTTAGGATCCAAGAAGAATTCCTGATCTAATAAGCACTGATCTTTGAAGTGTTTGTCAACTTTTCCTTTTAAGATACCCTGAAGAACTTTTTCTGGTTTTCCAGCCATCTTAGGATCAGCTTTCATCATCTGCAACTGTAGTTCACGTTCATGTTCAACTACATCACCTGGAATATCACTCTGAGATACATAAGTAGGAGCCATAGAAGCAACCTGCATTGCGATATTTTTAGCAACAGTTTCGTTTGTTTCACCTTTTAATACAACAAGTGCAGAAATTTTTCCACCCATGTGCATATAGCTTCCGAAGAATTCATCATCTGCTTTTTCAACTACAGAAACACGACGGAAAGTGATTTTTTCTCCGATTGTAGCTGTAGCATTTGTGATCAAATCAGCGATTGTTCCTTCTGGAGTAGATGTTGTAAGAACTGCATCTACGTCAGCAGCCTTAGTATCCAAAATAGCATTCTGGATTACATCTAATAAATGTAAAAATTGTTCGTTTTTCGCAACAAAGTCTGTTTCAGAGTTAACTTCAAACAAGATACCTGTATTTCCTTTTGTTGCAACACGAGTTAAACCTTCAGCAGCGATACGACCTTCTTTTTTAGCAGCCTTGCTGATACCTTTTTCACGAAGCCAGTCAACAGCTTTTGCCATGTCTCCGTCACATTCAGTCAAAGCTTTTTTACAGTCCATCATCCCCGCACCAGTTTTTTCACGTAATTCTTTAACTTGAGATGCAGTAATCATTTTCTTTTCCTCCTATGATTTTTTTATTCAGCTGGTTTTTCAGCTGGTTTTTCTTCTTCTTTTGCAGGTTTGTTGAAACGACGGTTTTTACGTTCGAAGTTACGTTTACGACGTTCTTCATTACGCTGACGACGACGTCTTTCATTTTCAGCAATCTGCTGTTCAACATTTTTGATAACGTCTTCCATTGTTACGTCATCTTCTGTTTCATCCAAATAAGCAAGTTCTAACAATCCGCTCTTAGCATCAACGATAGCATCAGCCAACAATGTGATAACTAATTTAACTGAACGATTTGCATCATCGTTAGAAGCGATTGGATAATCTGCATCATCTGGGTCACAGTTCGTATCCAACATTGCGAATACTGGGATACCAAGTTTTTTAGCTTCCGCGATTGCGTTGTGTTCTTCTTTAGGGTCAACTACAACGATAGCATCTGGAAGTTTCTTCATTTCTTTGATACCACCTAAACTTGATTCAAGTTTAGCTTTTTCTTTACGCAAGTTAGCTTGTTCTTTTTTAGTATATACTTCGATTTTCCCGCTAGCTTCCATTTCTTCAATTTCAACTAGACGTTTAACACGTTTCTGGATCGTACGGAAGTTTGTTAATAAACCACCTAACCAACGTTTGTTAACGTAGAATGATCCTGAACGTAAAGCCTGTTCTTCGATAGTGTCTGCAGCCTGTTTTTTAGTTCCGACGAATAATACTTTTCCGCCTTCTTCGCTAATACGTTTTAATTCCTGGTAAGCTGCTTCGATCTGAGCCTGAGTTTTGTTCAGATCCACGATGTAAACCCCGTTACGGCTTGTGTAGATGTATGGTTTCATCTTAGGGTTCCAACGGCGAGTCTGATGTCCGAAATGTACACCATTCTCTAACATTTTTCTCATTGATACAATTGACATAATAGTCCTTCCTTTCCGTTACTCCTCCACCATTTCAAACGAATGCAACATCTTTGATGCACGGGCAAACGAATCCATGATGTGTGTATTCGCGCATTTTCGCGCTATTAGATTATAACAAGTCAATATCGACTATTCAAGTAAAAATATCATTGTTTTGCCAAAGGATGTGCCTTCTGATACACATCTTTGAGCTGTTTGGTCGAGACATGCGTATAAATCTGGGTCGTTGATAAAGAAGCATGCCCTAAAAGTTCCTGGACAACACGAATATCGGCACCATTATCCAACAAATGCGTCGCGAAGCTATGACGAAACATATGCGGATGCACATCCATGTCCATTCCTATATTTACTGCATGTTTTTTCATTAAAAACTGAACGCCTCTTGAAGTCAGTCCTTTTCCTTTTTGTGAAATGAATACATGATTATCGCCTTTTTCATATTTTTCATAATATACAAGACGATATTTCTTCAGTTCTTTTTCAAATCCTTTGAAAAAAGGTACGATTCTTTCTTTATTTCCTTTTCCCAGGATGCGTACACACCTTTGATTCAGATCAACATCCTGCCATTTCAAATTAACCAGTTCGCTAACACGAAGACCACAGGCATACATCATAGTAAACATGGTCTTATCCCGAAACTCAATCGGGTCATTTTCATCATATGTGTCTAAAAAATTTTCTATCTCTGAAAGAAATAAGAAATCTGGAATTTTTCTTTTATTTTTAGGCGTCTTGATTGAAGAAAGCGGGTTGGCATTGATTCCGATATATTCATTCAGGTAACGATAGAATGATCGATATGTAGAAATCTTACGAGCAATCGTTGAATTTTTAGCCGATGTTCCATCCGGTAAAACTCTTAGCTCCATCAAAAAATTCATAAAAGTCAGACGATCTACATCTTCAAAATTTGTGATCCCCTGACTTTCAAGATATTCTTTAAATTGAGTTAAATCCCTTTTATAAGCATCAACGGTTTTTTCAGACTGGGAATTTCTACGATATATATATTGTAGAAATCGTTCAATCAACTCATTCATCTAAAAGCCCCTGTATCGTTTTGATGCGCTCGAGTGCCTGATTGCATAATTTCTCTTTACGTTCATGTTTTCTACATTTCTCATTCAAATGCATGATGCCAAAATTGGCGTTCATTGGCTGGAAATGTTTTGGATCACAATGAGTCACATAATATGCCTGAGAACCCATCACACATGTATTTCCAAAGATAATTGGTTCTTTATCATTTAAATAACGAGCCATGTTGACCCCGGCAATCATCCCACTTGCACAAGATTCTACATATCCTTCAACACCTGTGATCTGCCCGGCAAAGAACAGATCCTCACGAATTTGTGTTTGGTATGTTTCTTTTAAACAAGTTGGACTCGATAAATAAGAATTTCGATGCATGACACCATAACGAGTAATCTTTAAATTTTCCAAACCAGGAATCAAGGAGAATACTCTTCTTTGTTCCGGCCATGTTAGATGGGTTTGAAAGCCAACAATATTGTACATAGAAGCTGCAACATTATCCTGACGCAACTGTACGACCGCAACAGGATGATGATTTTCATCTTTTTGTAAACCGACTGGTTTCAAAGGCCCAAACAATAATGTTTTCTTGCCTCGTTTTGCCATTTCTTCAATTGGCATACATCCTTCAAAATACTTCTCATCTTCAAAATCATGTAAATGTGCACATTGGGCATGGATCAAGGCATCATAAAACTGTTCAAACTCTTGTGCATCCATCGGACAATTGATATAACTAGCCTCTCCTTTATCATAGCGAGACTTATAATAAGCTTTATTAAAATCGATACTGTCTTTTTCCACAATTGGAGCAGCTGCATCATAAAAATGAAGCGTACCGGTATGAAGATACTCACAAATGGCCTTAGCTAAATCATCACTTGTCAAAGGGCCGGTCGCAATGATGCATGGCCCTTCAGGGATCTCTGTGATTTCTTCATTGATGACAGTAATATTTTCATGATTTCGAATCGTATCCGTAATATAGTGCGAAAAACTTTCTCTATCTACAGCCAAAGCACTTCCTGCAGGAACGCTGGTCGCATCCGCAGCTTTTATGATCAGTGAATCCAATAATCGCAACTCTTCTTTTAAGATTCCCACTGCATTGTTCAAAGAATTGGAACGCAATGAATTCGAACATACTAGTTCTCCAAATAAATCTGTATGAAATGCTGGCGGATATTTTTTAGGTCGCATCTCAATCAAATTAACTTTTATTCCTCGTTTTGCACATTGATAAGCCGCCTCACATCCAGCAAGGCCGGCTCCAATGATCGTAACTTGTTTTTCCATTATTTCTTTTCCTTCGGTTCTTTTTTAATATAACGACATTTTGGATAATTTGAACAACCTATAAAAGTTGTACCATAGCGCGATTTACGTTTAACCAGTTCATGACCACATTCTGGACACATCTCTCCTGTTGGTTCTGGTTTTGCCTTTTCTTTTAAAGGCTGTATCGTCTTACACTCTGGATAGTTTGAACAAGCCCAGAAAGGCCCATAACGACCTTTTTTTATGATCATCTTGCTGCCACAATTTGGACAGATCTTTTCTTCTTGATTTGGATCTGCATTCTCCTGCTCTGCTTCATCATTTTCAGTATAACGGCAGGAAGGAAAATTGATGCACGAAATAAACTTGCCATAACGTCCGTTTCTATAAACTAGATCGCCTCCACAAGAAGGGCAGGTTCTTCCAACTTTTTCTAATTCCATCTTTGGCATTTTTGAATACGCATCTTCAACGATAGGAGCAAATTTATCATAGAATTGATGCATATATGCAATTGAATCTTGTTTTCCTTCCGCAATTTCATCCAAGGTCTTTTCCATATCCGCCGTATATTCAACATTGATCACATCGGAAAAATACTGCCCCAGTTTTTCATCTGTCAACATTCCCTGCTTTGTTAGAACAAACACCTTGGTCTTGCTGGTTTCAGAAGTTTTCTCAAGTGTTGCATATCCTCGTTTTTGCAAAGTATCTATGATCGTTGCATATGTACTAGGTCGACCGATTGATTTTTCTTCTAATTCTTTGATCAATCTAGCTTCTGTATAACGAGCCGGTGGTTCTGTGAAGTGCTGCTTTGGTTCTACAACCACATCATGGAACACTTCATTCTCTTCAATTTCCGGCAAGAGTTCATCTGTTTGCTTTTCATATTTCTTATAAACTTTTGTATATCCATCAAAAGCCATTGTCTGTCCACTTGCGCTATACTGCAAACCATCCACTTCAAATGTAATTGTAGTAACATTAAAGCTTGCCTCTTTCATTAAAGATGCCAATGTTCTGGCATAGATCAAAGAATACAAACGATATTGATCATTGGTCAAATATTGTTTGATACTTTCAGGCGTATTTTTGATATCCGTAGGACGAATGGCTTCATGGGCATCCTGCGTATTGGCTTTATTTTTGGTATGCGCCTTACCAACATATTCTTTTCCATATTCGTCTTGGATATAAGCCAACGTATCTTTGACAAACAAATCAGAAAGACGCGTAGAATCTGAACGCATATATGTGATAAGACCTTGCATCTGTCCTCCTAAATCAATACCTTCATACATCTTCTGGGCAATGCTCATGGTCTTTCTAGCTCCAAATCCTAATTTGGTACTTGCTTCCTGCTGCATTGTTGATGTTGTAAAAGGAAGCTTAGGCTGTTTTTTCTTTGAGCGTTTTGTGATTGAAGTTGCAATAAAATCACCTTTTGATCGTTCGACAATTTCACTAGCCTGTTGCTCATTCTTTAGTTTTGGTTTTTTACCATCTACTTTAGACAAAGTTGCTTCAAAACTCTGTGTCCCTTTTTTCAGATTGGCATGAACGCTCCAATACTCTTCCGATTTGAACGCCTTGATTTCATTTTCTCTTTCTACGATCAACTTAAGTGCTACAGACTGTACACGTCCAGCTGATTTTGAACGAATCTTGTTTTGTAATAACTTGCTCAATTTAAATCCAATGATACGGTCTAACATTCGTCTTGTTTCCTGACTTCTTACCAAATCCATATCAATATGCTTTGGATGTTCCATGGCTTCAAGGATAGCTGGTTTGGTTACTTCATGAAACACGATACGCTTTGTCGTGTCGATATCTAAATCAAGAACTCTAGCTAAATGCCATGCGATTGCCTCCCCTTCACGGTCCGGGTCACTGGCCAGATATACATCTTTGGCTTTCTTTGTCAGTTCTTTTAACTCTTTTACTACGTCTTTTTTCTCTTTACTTATTTTATATGTAGGTTCAAAATCGTGATCTACATCAATTCCTAACCCTTCTTTTCCACTTGTGGCCAAATCACAAATATGACCTTTGCTGGAAACGACCTTGTAATCTTTTCCAAGATATTTTTCAATCGTTTTAGATTTTGATGGAGACTCAACGATAACTAAATTCTTTTTCATCTTCGTAAAACTCCCTCCAATGTTCACGCTCTATAAAACAATAAAAAAATTGATTTGTCAATTCCTAAAGATATTCTAATTCCTTTTCACTTGACAAAATATTTGCTCCCTGACTAATTAAATAATTACATCCTTGATACCTTACATCATTAAAAGCTGTTGGTAAACAATAGACCGGTTTCGAAAGTTCCAACATCTCATTCACCGTTAACATCGTTCCACTTTTGATCGTAGCTTCGATCACGATCAAGGACTCGCTTAAAGCCGCAATCAAACGATTTCTCCAAGGAAAATTTCTGGCATATGGAGCAACCCCAGGTGGATATTCACTGATCACAAGTTGTGTGGCATACATCTTTAAAAACAGCTCTTTATTCACATACGGATAAATTCGATCAATACCACAGCCAATGATCCCTATTGTATCCTTGTCTAAACTTGCCCAATGACTTGCCGCATCAATTCCTTTTGCCAAACCCGATACGATGCAGTAACGTTGTTTTAAGCGCTGACTGACAAGAGTCGCATTTTCTATAGCCTTTTGACTGCAGTTTCTTGCTCCAACGATTCCCACACATCTTTTTTTCAATAGATCATAATTACCTCTATAAAAGATGATCCATGGTGGAAAGCGAAGTTGTCGAAACGATAAAGGATAGGCTTCATCTACGATCGTGACATATGACTCAGAAATCTTAATTTCCTGAAAACTTTCTTTTGATCGTATCGCTTGTCCGATCTTATTCCAATCACCTTGATATTTTATGGCATAATACAAAATAGCTTTTCTCATTTCATTCATACTTTCTATTACACCGCAAAAAGAAAAAGGAACAAAAAGTTCCTAAAAAAGTTTAATTTCCAACATTTTTTGCACAGGCCCATAACTTCTTCTATGGCAGTCTAAGACACCATATGTATTTAATGCCTCTATATGTGCCTTAGTTGGATATCCTTTATGTTTACTAAATCCATACATAGGATACAGCTCATCCAGCTTTTTCATATATCGATCTCGTGTAACTTTTGCCAAGATGCTGGCAGCTGCAATCGATAAAGACTTTTGATCTCCTTTTATAACCGATTCCCATTCCTTGTCCAGCGATGGTAAAGGCATGGCATCACTTAAAACGATATCAACAGGTGCATTATGTGCTATTTCCAACATTGCCTCCTGCGTTGTGCGATAGATATTCTTTTTATCGATGATCTTTTCTTCAATGACCAGTATTTGATACCACAAAGCCTCATTGGTGATCAAAGAGAATAAAGCTTCTCTTTTTTTCTCCGTCAGCTTTTTGGAATCATCGATCATCTCATTTGTAAATCCCTTTTCAAAACAGACACCAGCTACGACCAATGGACCGGCAATCGGACCACGTCCGGCTTCATCAATGCCTAGAACATCTTGATGTAGATCCCAATGATCAAAATCAATTGGCCTATCCAACATTGGGTTTCTCCCAGGTAATCAGCCCACATTTATTTTCACGCATATCTTTGACAAACGAATTCATCAATCGATTCTCATCAATCTGTCCTTTTTGAAGATATCCTCGCTTGATCGCAACTTGTTCTAATGTATGCCATGGTGTGTCTTGAATTTCGATTCCATAGGTTTCAATCAAAGAAGAAGGATTATTTTCCATCAACCATTCAATCGCAAACATTGCTAACTCATCCATGGTTACGACCTCATCACGAATCGATCCCAACAATGCAAGCTTTAAACCAATCTGCTGGTCATCAAATTTAGGCCATAATACCCCTGGTGTATCCAAAAGCTCAAGATCTTTATCCAATTTGATCCATTGTAGACTTTTTGTAACTCCTGGCTTATCTGCTGTTTTGGCCGCTTTTCTCTTAGCCAAAGTATTGATCATAGTTGACTTACCAACATTAGGGATCCCGCACACCATGGCACGTAAAGCCCTGGGCTTGATTCCGCGGCGTTTTTGTTTTTCTATAAAAGAAGCACACAAAGTTTTAGAAGCCTGTACAATAGCTGCTTTATAATTCTCATGTACTAAATCCAAGGCAATGACACGTACATTGTCTTTTTCTAAATACGTGATCCACTCTTTGGTTAATTTAGGATCTGCTTTGTCTTTTTTAGACAAAATGATCAATCTAGGTTTTGTATGAATGATGCCATCCAGCATAGGATTTCGACTCGAATCTGGTATCCTGGCATCACGGATCTCGATGACAAAATCGACTTTCTTCAAGTTTTCTTCCATCTGCCTGGCAGCCTTTGTCATATGTCCTGGAAACCATTGTATTTTTTTTGAATTCTGCATAGTCTCTCCTACTTAACACCCATTTCGCTTAATGGAAAGATAACGATCACATTTTTGCCAAAAATCTGATCTTTATGAACAGGACCCACTGAAGTATCGCGAGAATCTTTTGAATATGGGCGGTTGTCTCCCATCACAAAATACTCATCTTCTCCTAAAGTAATCGGACCAAAATCCATATTAAAATATCCAAATTGATCGATCATGCTTTGTTTATAATTTTCATCAATATATTCACTTTCATCCAAGACTTCGCCATTGATATAGATTTGTTCATTGATACATTCAATTGTTTCGTTTGGCATACCAATGATACGTTTTACCCAATGACTTGTTTCCTGTGTATCGGGATCTGTCATTCTTACCACGACAACCTCCCCACGTTCTGGTTCAGTCAATAATGTTCCAATAATATTCGTAAATCCAATCTCTCCATTCTTCAGTGTTGGATCCATGCTCTTACCATAAACCGTTACTGGATGTGCGATAAAATTAATAAACAACAAAATCAGGACCGTTCCGATCACAAAAATCTTCAAAAAATCCAGTATATCCTCTAGCAGTGTTCTTTCATCTTCTTCATTGTAACGAAATGAAGAACTTTTCTTTAGTTTTTCCATCAACATCTACCCCTTTAATTAAATACACCCTTATTATACACAATTTTAAAAAAAGCTGGATATATAATCCAGCCTAATTAACGAACTTCTTTTAAACGAGCAGCTTTACCAGAACGTCCGCGTAAGTAATGTAACTTGTTACGACGAACTTTACCGTGACGAACTACTTCAATTTTTTCAATGATTGGTGAGTGTAATGGGAATTTACGTTCTACACCGATCTGGTTAGAAATCTTACGAACTGTGAATGATTCTGCGATTCCTCCACCTGTACGTTCGATTACAACACCTTCGAAAACCTGGATACGAGATTTTCCACCTTCGATAATTTTAACGTGAACTCGTACGGTACTTCCTGAACGGAATTCAGGAATATCTGTTTTTAACTGAGATTTTGTAATTTCGTTAACTAGATTTAAATTCATCTTTCTTTCCTCCTGTATCTCGTTCGATCATATTGTTCATTCGCAAAAATAACTGCCAGCGGAACAGATCGTGCATAAATGCTAGAATATGATATCACATCTTTATTCTTTAGGCAATAAAGAATCTAAGAAATCTTTGTCTTCTTTTGTCAATGGATATTCGTTTAATAAATCTTTACGATGATAGTATGTATTCTCTAAAGCTTTTTGATGGCGCCATTTTGCGATATTGGCATGATGTCCACTCAATAATACATCCGGTACTCTTTTTCCATCATATTCCACTGGTTTTGTATATTGAGGATATTCCAGTAAACCATTAGAGAATGAATCATCCTGCCAACTATCCTGACGAATGACTCCTGGCAATAAACGAAGAATGGCATCACACATAACTACACAGGCCGATTCGCCACCAGTCAAGACAAAATCTCCCAAAGACATTTGAATATCAACATAATCACGAATTCTTTCATCAAAACCTTCATAATGACCACAGATAAAGATCAAATGATCCTTTAAGGAAAGCTCTTTTGCCCTGGATTGATTAAAAGTCTGACCCTGTGGAGTCAATAAGATCACAGTGCTATCCTCCGTACGTATGCTCTTTAAAGCATCCAGTATCGGTTGACACATCAAAACCATACCAGCACCTCCACCATAAGGTGTATCATCCACATGGCCATGCTTTTCCTGTGTAAATTTTCGAAAATCGATCACTTCGTATTCAAAAAGATCTTTTTCTTTAGCTCTTTTGATGATGCTGGTATTCCATAAAGGTTCAAAATATTCTGGAAATAATGTTAGAATACTGATTTTCATCGCAAGCCTTCCATTTCTTTGATCGTGATCTTTTTTTGTTCGATATCTACATCAATCAAAAAAGCATCTACAAAAGGAAGTAAAAAGCTCTTTTTCCCATCTTGAATACGCAGAACCAGATTCGCTCCTGTTTCCAAGATATCGCTGACTTTGCCAAGATATTCCTCTTGTTCATTAAACACTTTGCAATCAACCAGTTCATAGTAATAATACTCATCTTCACTCTTTAAAAGGTCTGATTTTTTGATGAACACTTCTTTGGTCTTTAAAGCTTCAGCTTTTTCTATTGTATCAACATCAACAAACTTACAATAGCCAAACCCTTTCTGCTCACGATAGCTGATTACTTCTAATTCCGTACCATCCTGCAGATAGAGAATATTTCCTTTTTTAAAGCGCTCCTGGGGTTGATCTGTATGAATGTATAATTTGCATTCGCCTTTAAGACCATGCGTATTAATGATCGTTGCTACCCTAAGCATGTTCTACCTCCCTTAAAAAAATTAGGATGTGCGATCACACATCCTAATAAGCTTCAAACTTCACAGAAACTCGCTTATGAGTTTCTCTTGCAGCAATTGACATCATCTGACGTATACTGCTTGCCATTGAACCTTTACGTCCAATTAGACGAGCTACATCTTCACTGTTCGCATACACGTATAATAAGACTTCGTTTTCATTTGTTGATGACATTGTCTTTACCGATAAAGAATTCTTATCATCAACAAGTGGTGTACAAAGATCTAAAAGTGTTTTTTCTAAATCTACCATTATTTTGACATTTTAGCTTCATGAAATTCTTTCATGATGCCTTCTTTTGACAAGATAGCACGAACAGTATCAGTTGGTTTAGCTCCATTGTTCAACCATTTCATAGCAACTTCTTTGTTCAAAGTTACCTGATTTTCAGTAGCAATTGGATTATATGTACCAACTTCTTCAATGATACGTCCATCACGAGGACTACGTGAATCAGCTGCTACGATACGGTAGAAAGGACGTCCCTTTTTACCCATTCTTTTTAAACGTAATTTTACCATTTTCTTAACCTTCCTTTTCTTTAAGCTCGTATAGAATACCATGCCTTATTTAAAGTGTCAAGTATTTTTGCTTGACAGTATCACAGTTTCAAAAGAAACTTCATGACCATCTTCTATTAAGATCAATTTTGAATCTTCAGAACGTTTAAAATTCAGTTCATATACAAGAGTATCTATTTTATCACCCGTATTAAAAGAAATTGAATATTCTTTATCTTTGATTCCCATATTAACACTCTCTGGATCTACATTCATTTTATAAAAAACCACATAACTATTGTTAGCTCCTGAAATCAAATAGATTGAATCTTCTTTCTTTTCAACCATAGAGTATTGATCTAGAATGTTCGAATCAACTTGTTTCAAAGATTCTTGTGGTTTAGCACATCCGCTAAAAAGAAATAAGCAACAAAGAATAGTTAAAAATATTTTCATCTTGATCACCTGCTGCATATCTCAATATGATTTGAGCTATTAAACTTTTCCATAAACTCTTCTTTTTCTAAACTGTTTTTAAAAAGCATTTGTACTTCACCTAATAAAAAATCAATTTCATCTGAAACATTCACATTTTCTATACAAATCGGAATAATGATCTTATTTCTTCTATCTGCAAATCTCAATTCCTTTAAGCAATATTTTGAATTAATTGAATGTCTAGAAAGAAAGAATATAAAATGTGATGCATTTTTTATATGATTCATTAAATTTTCAGTCCATGATGATCCTGCCCTGATTCCTTCATCAAACCAAATGCGATACCCTTGATTTATTAGCATTTGTAAAACTTCTTTTACTACCTTGCTATCGGTATGAGAATAACTCACAAAGATATAAGGTTTATCTCCTTCATATGCCTTAATTGGTTTATTTGAATTGGCTTTTGTCTCTACCTTAGCCTTATCAATCGATTTATTCTCTGGCTTCTTGTTTAAAAGATTGTTTATACGTTCAATATCTGCTTTGCAATCTTTTCCTGATTCATTAGCTTTTTTATACCAATTCAAAGCCTCTGTTAAATTTTTCTTGACCCCTTGTCCACTTTCATAGATTCGTCCAATTTGACTTTGCGTATATCCATAAAGATTTCCTTTTAGATAAAGTTGAAGTGCTTTTTGATAATCTTTTTTTGCACCATTACCATAATAATAACAATCCGCTAACCAACCATGCGCTGTGGTATCACCTAAATCCGATGCTTTTTTAAACAGTTCAAAAGCTTTATTGTAATCTTTTTGAACGCCTTCCCCATTATAATACAAAGCACCTAAATTGTTCATACTAGAGGCATGACCAAAATCAACACCTTTTTGAAAGTGTTCAGCCGCCTTAGGATAATCAGAACCAGTGCTTAAACCACGTGCATAGATACATCCAATTTGGTATTCAATAACTCCTCTAGGCTTTACTTTTAAATAAAACTGGAGTGCTTTTTCATAATTGATCTTTGTACCTTGTCCGTAAAAATAACAATCTGCTAAATACTCGTAAGCTAGACTTTCTCTTAAGTCACAAGCTTTTTTAAATAAACCAAAAGCCTTATTGTAATCTTGTTGAACTCCTTTCCCATCATAATATAATCTTCCTAAATGATAAATTGCATTTGCAACATTTTCATTTGCTGCTTTTTCATACCATCCAAAAGCAGAATCTAGATTCTTTTTGGTTCCTTTACCATATTCATAACAATATCCAAGCCAATTCATAGCGGATGAATATCCATCTATTGAAGAGGATAAAAAGCATTCAAATGCTTTTACATAATCAATTTTTGTATTATTTCTGCCATTATAATAATCAACACCTTTTTCAAACAATTCTTTTGATTCTGTGTTCGAACTCAAAGTTTGTTTTGATTGTACATTTTTGTACTTTCCTTCAAGTATCAATTTTTCCAATGCCGCAATAGCTGGCTTATAATTCATTTTTGCAGCATTTTTAAAATAAGCTCCAGCCATTCTATAATCGCAATCATTTAGAGCTTCTACACCCATTTGATAAATTTCTTTAGCTTCTGTTTGTTCCATTTTCACACCTCCTTATTTAAATTCTAATAATAATTTAACTGTATCGCGATCTTTATCTTTTTCCACTTTCGAGAGTTTTTCATATGGAATCAAATCAATATGTATTTTTTGTTTAGAATCTTTATTTTTGCCATTTGCCGGAATTCCATACTTCCAATTTGATAGGTAATGATATCGACTCCAACGTATATGTTCCAAGTGTGCCAAGTAATCAATCCGTTCATCAGTCAGATTATTTAAATCCCAATCTTGGATAAGCTTTAAACGCGTAACGTGATAATCTGTACTGCTGATATTCGAGTATTTTGTGAATGTATCTAATTTATTCCATTCAAGCTCTTTATTCACTTCATTTTCTTCAACATTGTTATAAAGATGTGCATATCTTAAATTCAATCTTTTTGCTACATCAAGAGTTCTCTCATTAAAGATATTCTCTTTTGTTAGAGCTAATTGTTTAAAATCAAAAATATTGAGTCGATTTTGTTCTGATAATAAATCATAGATTGAAGGGTTATCGGCAAAGACTTCGATTTCATTTATCGTTGTCTGCATCAATAAAGTTTGAATAATAGATAACTGATTATTTTGTTCGCAGACAATAACCACGTCAGCTTTGTTGATAAGATCTAAATGTGACTCCCAATGATCATAAAATACAACAGTATCAGAAATATTAGCTAAGCTCGAATAAATTGAAGTAAAATGTTCTTCTTCTCCAAACACATCATATGTAATATGCTGGCCAGGGTCAAAGATGTTATTCTGTAAAGCTTGCAGAATTATTTCTTTTCCTAAATTCCCAAATCCGATCAATACAATATGTGCATCTTTAATATTCGCTAAAATTTTTTTAATATCAAATTTATTCCAATATAGTCTAGCACTAATTTCATTCATATTAAATAATTTAACATTATCATTCGATATGAGTTGAGAACGTAGTGTTTCACATTGAATATAAACTTTCTTATCCCTTAATTTTTCTTTATGGTTTTCATAAAACAAAAGATTCTCTTCTTCAGCTCCACATAAGATATATCGATGTGCTTTTACAAATTCAAAATCTTCTGTTTCAATAATTGGGTTATTTAGTGATTGTTTTATAATACTGCATAATTCAGCGTTTCCATATAGTACAACACTATCATTTCTTTGATATTTTATATAATTATAAATACGTTGACGATAATATGAAAAGAACATCAAAACACTGCTAAATGTCATAATTGGTGCTAACCATCTTGCCGCTTCAACATAATAGTTATAGGCAGGTCCTTCATAGGCAACAAAGTACATGCTAAAAGAA
This sequence comes from Faecalitalea cylindroides, assembly GCF_028321995.1. Lineage (NCBI taxonomy): Bacteria > Bacillati > Bacillota > Erysipelotrichia > Erysipelotrichales > Erysipelotrichaceae > Faecalitalea > Faecalitalea cylindroides. The sequence continues at coordinate 5,389 of NZ_JAQLXG010000006.1, read as the reverse complement.
TAGAAAAGTGCATCCGACATTGGAATTTGTGCTTCTGTTAACCCAATGATTCCAAGGATCAAAGGAAGAATGAGGAATATGTAACTGATTTTAAGCGTTTTCATAATTAAATGATAGCACAAATTACTCTGTTTCTTAAAAAAAAGAAAAAGAATGTTCGCATAGAACATTCTGTAGGTTATTTCTTCTTTTTCTTTTTTGACTTCTTTTGTTTTTTGCTTCCTGTATGTTTGGACATGCCTGGCATTCCAGCACCTCTTTGCATATTGCTTAGAGCATTCATATTGGGCATCCTTCCGCCGTTCATGACTTTTGTAAGCATCTGCATTTGTTCCAATTGATTGATCAATTTATTAACATCCATCACCTTGACACCGGCACCTTTGGCAATACGATTTTTTCTTGATGCCTTTAAGCAGGAAGGATTTTCTCGTTCAAAAGGTGTCATAGACAAGATAATGGCTTTATTTTTCTTCATAGAGTCATTAACCTGGTCATCATCGACCTTGTTGACCATCTTGCCCATTCCCGGGATCATCTTTAACATATTCTGCATCGATCCCATTTTCTGGATCTGACCAAACTGATCCAAAAGATCGTTGAAGGTAAAGACACCCTGCTGCATACGTTTGGCCGTCTTTTGTTGAACTTCCATATCCAGTTTTTCCTGTGCCTGTTCAACAAGGGTAACGATATCTCCCATGCCCAGAATTCGATCCGCCATACGATCTGGATGGAATTCCTCAAGGTCTTCTACCTTTTCACCACTGGAAACAAATAATACAGGAACATTGGTAATGCTACGAACAGATAGCAGTCCACCTCCACGAGCATCGCCATCCATCTTTGTTACAACCAAGCCTGTAATGGATAAACGTTCATTGAATTCTTTGGCAACCGTAACAATATCCTGACCTGTCATTGCATCCACTGTCAATAAGATATCATCCGGTTTAACGAGTTCTTTCATCTCAGACAACTCGTTCATCAATTCATCATCAATATGTAAACGACCTGCCGTATCAAAGATCACAAGATCTTTTTGTCGATCCGCTGCATAGCGCATTGCCTGACGAGCTGTTTCAACCGCTGGCGTTTGGGCACCTAGTGTAAATACTTCAATATCAATACTCTTACCTAATGTCTGTAACTGTTCAATAGCTGCCGGTCTGACTACGTCACATGCAACTAACAAAACTCTTTTTGCCAGCTTTTGCTTGCAGTAGCGTGCGATCTTGGCAGATGCTGTTGTCTTACCTGTACCTTGAAGACCAACCATCATCAACGTTGTAATACCTTGTTTTTTAAAGTTGATCTTTGCGTCTTCTTCACCTAATAACGTTTGAATTTCATCGCGAACGATCTTAACGACCATCTGTCCAGGATTTAATGAATCCATGACTTCCTGGCCTAAGGCTTTTTCTTTTACATTCTCAACAAACTCTTTAACAACATTATAGTTAACATCCGCTTCCAAAAGTGACAGGCGCACTTCCTTCAGCATTTCATTCATATTTTTTTCAGTCAGTTTTCCCTGCCCGGAAATATTCTTTATCGCTTTATTCAAGCGTTCACTTAACGATTCAAATGCCATATATATTCTCCTTCAAACGCTACTAGTTTACCTAAAATTATGAAAAATTACAATCCTTGCACCAATGATATGCCCATCTTGGTTCACCATTTTTTAAAATGATCGTGCCAACGTGTTTAAAACCATGTCGAGTCAATAAATTCTGCATAGGAATATTGTCCTCATGCGTATCTATACGCACATTTTTATTGTGTTTGAATGCATAATTTAAGATTTCTTCTCCCATGTGTCTTTTTAAGCCTCTGGTAGCAACCTTATGTAAAACTGCATATGGCTCATCATTTAGCCATTCACCATCATAAATAATCTTGTAACATGGATCAATTCCTTGATAATATACAAAACTTGCCTGAATGATACCTTCACTTTCAAGCACATAAAAACGATCTTGTCGCATTTCCTCTAAAAGCTCATCTTTTGATGGATGGCCTTCTGGCCATTGGTTTGGATTGCCTGCCTGCATCATGAAAGCCCGTGCTCTTTGATAAATTTCTAATAGCACAGGCATATCTTCTATCGTAGCTAATCGTACTTTCATTGTTTATTCTCCAATTGTCTATCATAAGACCATCCTAATTTGAAGCGTGCAATCGATAACCAGATACGATAAGCGACACACAATATCGGATTGATCTTTTTCCAGTCAATATTGGCAGGAATATAAACCGGGTTATCTTTTTTAGAATAGAAGAAAATCAACGTATAGAGTATTACCATATCAGAATTATAATAATTTGAATCAAAAGAGAACTTTTCATCTGGATATAATTTATGCAAATAAGCTTCCTGATATTCATACGCTTTACGCATATCATATACAGTATCAAGATCCATATGGTTGGTCAAAGACCCCCTTCTTTGAACATAATGGTAATATCGATTTGGAATCGTGCACACTTTTTTCGCATTATGGAATGCCTTAAAAATCGTGCGTGTATCCTCAAATCCTCTAGTACCGGAAGGAAAGCGAACATTGTCAAAACATTTCCTAGAAAACAATTTTGCCCAGGGATAATTATTGACACCTTTATTAGATACCATATTATGTAAAGCTTCTAAACTTGTCATGGTCTTTTTAGGTGCAACTTTTCTAAATAATGGAAACAAGCCAAAATCCATCACATATCCACAAGCAACGATATCACAGTGTTCCCTTTGAACGACATCCATCATTTTTTCAATTGCTCTACGTGTTAGAAAATCATCACTGTCAACAAACATCACATAGTCACCATGAGCTTTATCTAAAGCGCGATTTCGGGTTGTGGAAATCCCGGCATTTTCATAATCATATACATATATATTGTTAAAGCGTTTTGAATACAACAACGCTATATCTCTAGAATTGTCCGTCGATCCATCATTGATGATAATGATTTCAATATCTTTATAAGTCTGCGCAACTAGTGAATCTAAACAACGTGATAGATAACGCTCAACATTATATACAGGTATCAAAATACTGACTAAAGGCATTATATCCCCCTTATCTAGTGATCAAATGTAACAATTTCTTTATTAACGCATCAAATACAAATACGATGAGAATCAACCAAATCGTCCATGCCATAACACTGGCTAGATCTATATCCAATCTTGCCAACTGAATCTGCCGACCAATACCCGTTTGAACTTGTCCAAGTATTTCTGCCATAACGCCTACTTTAAAAGCTAAAGAGCTTGCACTGATCAAGCTGGATACTACAGCTGATTTCATTAATGGAATATAAATTCGTGTAACCGTCACATACATACTTTGCGGATAGATCATCAAAACATCATGCCACAGATTTTCCTGTTCTTTTAAAGACTCAAAGATATTTTGATAAATGATCGGAAACAACAATAAGAAGGAAACTATAAATACCATAGTTTCTCTAGAAACCCAAAATAACAATAAGATCACATAAGTCACATTCGGAATCGAACGTAAGATCAATATTGTTTTTTCCAATAAACTAGATATGAAATGTTTCCTTAAAGAAATGATCGCAATAAGTACTGCGACTATAAACGAAACAATAACAGAAAGCACAGCACGAAATACGCTCATGAATACAGAACTATAAAAGCTGGTCGCAAATAAAAGTTTGATCATGATTTCTATCACCATAAATGGTGAAGGAAGTATATAAATATTGTTGATCAGACACGATAATATCAACCAGAAAACCAAAAATCCTGCGATAAAATAGATCCAATGACGAACTTTCATGTCAGCCCCCTGTTATAGATTTTAGCATTTTTCCTACATAATACAAAATTTATTCGAGATTAAAGCTAGAATCCACATGATCTACTACATACTCCCAGAATATTTTTTTGCCTTCTACTTTTTCAGGATCGACTTGTAACATATCATTAAATAAACGATTGGAAACAGAATATCTTTCAAGTTTTAAACAAGCCTTTAAGATGATGATCGCATTATAGCCATCCGGCATCACATCATCATACATCCCAATAACACCTTCATAATCTTCCAATTGATATAAAGCTTTTAGCTTATGCGTAAGAAAATAAGTTTGATACTCTTTAGGAATATGATCAAATATATCAACAACCATCTCATATCTTTTATGTTTCAAATGTATATCCAATAAGATCATCATATAAAAGATATATTCTGAATCACTCTCCGGTTCAGCATGATTTACATCATTTAGCAAATAATCTTGGTAATCGTCTAAATCATGATCCAAGGCAAATTTTAATAGTAGAGTAAAAGCACCACAGTTATCTTGCACATAAGATTCCAAACAGCGCAAATACTGAATATTTGAAATATTTAAATGTTTTAGTGCTTCCGTATGTGCCAGAACAAAATCAAAAGGTTCATCATCCTTTAATTCATAATTCTCTATGATTTCATGAAATAAGATATTTGCGTTATCAAAATCATTGTTTTTTTCATAAATAGAGGCAAGATTGTATTTAAGTGCATCGCTATTGATTTCTTTTAGTGCCTCTAAGATATATGGTAAAGCCTCGTCTAGTCGGTTATTGGTAAATAAATAATCTGCTTTAATACGACTTAAAGAAGCACTAGAAATTATGTTTGTCTTCTGTGCAATCTGATCAGCCTCGTCAAAACAATTCGCAAAAATTAATTCCTGACAGATAGGCTCGATCAAATAATCATTATCTAAAAGCTTTTCAAAATAATCCATAGCACGCGATACTTTACCGATACATAAATAAGAAACTGCACAGTTATACAAGACTTCCGGAGTTTCATTTTCTAATAATACATCTTCAAAATAAGAAATCGCATGATCATAATCCTGTAAATGGAAATAAGAAAGACCAATCATATAAATTGTATGCATTAAATTCGGATCATCCTGTTCTAAATGACACTGTTTAAAATTCTGGATTGCGTTTTCAAAATCCTGTAAACCAAAATACGCATCTCCCAAACGTTCATATACAATGTCATTTTCTATACCATCTTCAAGAGCATCGTTCATTAACTCAATAACATAGTCATACTCTTCATTAGCCAATAAAACGTCACTTGAAGCCATATAGTAAAACTCATCCTTACCATATTCAAAACAATATTCTTGAATGCTGTGTTCAGCATTTTCTAAGTCATCATTTTCTATTTGTTCAATAATCAGATCTTGCATTTTTTCCTGCATCATTGATTCTCCATTCTATTTAAATCTGTCTTTCTAAAAAATAGTATATCAAACGAAAGATACAAAAAAAAGGCAAAAAAAAGGGACCCGGCGGCAAGCTATCTTCGCAGGGGCAGGCCCAACTATTTTCGCCGATGAAGTGCTTAACTTC